>NZ_JALIQR010000016.1:0-63962 GCF_023634005.1 Bowdeniella massiliensis | reverse complement strand
AGATGGAGGCCCTCAGATGTGTGAAACGGTATCTCGCACGAGAAATGTTTTACACTCTGAAAGCTCGCACCGCGGTCATCAACCAGACGCAGATTGCTGCTTGACACTTAGAAGGGCGTCCGCGGAGTGCAGAATCGAGCTATTCGTTACGCGGATCGGCTTGCCGAGTGCGACGCGGTTGCGTCGGTCGGGTCCAAGGGCGACTCGTACGATAACGCGATGGCCGAAGCCTTGAACTCGCTCTACAAGGCCGAACTCGTGCGGAACCACGGCCCCTGGGAATCGATCAACGATCTCGAGTACGCGACCGCGGAATGGGTGGACTGGTGGAACGAGCGCCGACTCCATGGCGAGCTCGACCACCGCCCACCTGCCGAGGTTGAGGCCGACTACTGGGCGGCCCCACAACCCCAATTCTCACTACCCGAATCCAGAAAAAACACTCTCCATAAAACTCGACACTTGACAAGCGCTTGCCTCGGTGTGAAGGAGTACGGGGGAGTCGCGCTCAAGTCAATCGATGAAGACCTACGCCTGCTCATTGATAAGAGTGGTGCGCTTGTTGGTTCGCATCTGAACTGTGACCAGCCCGAACTCGCGCATAGGATCGGCTGCCAAACCGACCGAATAAGGGGAGTGGTCGCTGCAGAGCTCGGTGGTGATCAGTTGACAGCTAGTAGTTTCACACTGCTGTTAGACGACTCGCTCGATCTCGGTATTCTGCGCGGCCCGGTTCACCTGAGTCTTCTCACCGCCCGAGCCCGGAATCTCCACGAATAGAAGGACGTCTGAGGTATACCCAACCTCTGGCAAATCCAGCTGATCGGGTAGTTTCTCTGTGCCTAAAGCAGGGCTGACTTCTCCTTCAGACTTGAGCCCGGGTAAAGGAACTAGCGAGTTGGAAACTCATTCGCCATCCGCGGCCAGCCGATCTTCTCTTCCAGCTAAGTCGACCCCACGTAATCAGTTGGCGTCGATTCCGGGATTGGCTCCGGATGACTCTGCCGATACGGCGTGAACAAGTTTCCTACCAGTCCCTGCGTTTGATCTGCAGCTTGCCGGCGACTTCGGTGACCGGTCCCCGTTCTGCGCGACCGACTGAACCACCTCAGCTTTGAACTGCGTACTGAGTTGTAACCGTGATTCGCCTGCCATGCTACATGGAACTAACCAAGAACCTTGATGTAACCAAGCCGTAACCGTTCGACGTATTGACTTCCAGTAGTGGGCGTGTAATCTTTCATACACATGAGTCAATGATAAGCAGGAAACTATGAAGCGAAATCGAATCTCTGCCGCGCTTGCGGCAGCAGCTTTGCTTGCTTCGTCAGTGCTTGTGGTAGGCCCCGCCAATGCTGCAAGTGCGACACGAACCCAAACATGCCCGACCACTGCGGTTGTGACTGCAGAGACTGCGACGCCTAACTCCGCGCTACATACCCACAAATATGTCGCGACGTCGGGCGCCACAATCACCCGCCAGGGCAGCGGAATTAGCTTCAGGTCAGGTTCCGGATACTACAAAGCAACGGTAACAATGAAGACGAACACGGTTGAATCGTTCACCAAAGTGTCGACTTCTTGTTTTCACATTGGCTGAAGCAAGTAGCGGTAACTACTCGGAAGAACCGGGGTGGAGTACACTCCACCCCGGTTCTGAGTATTCTCCTTTAAGAATGCGTGGATTGTGATGGCCTCCAGGCATGGGTTTTCTAGATCCGCTGTGATCGTAGGCGCATCAATAGTCGTGCTTGCTCTCGTCTTTGCAAGCGGGTGGTGGGCAGCATCAGTAACCTTCGGATCGCGTTCGGTCAAGGAAGAACCTGGCGAGACAGTCACGGCTGAAGCTCGCGAAGGAACAGTGGGTCGAGTTTTCAATTTCGGTCTAACTATCCAGATTCCGACGGCTGCCGTGACCACGAACTCGCTCACCGGCGTTGTTACCCGGGTAGGGGAGGGCGAAGCAAAGCAAGGTGATGTCTTGTACGTTGTTGGAGATCAGCCCGTCGTAGCCGTCGTGTCTTCTGCCCCGTTTTATCGTGACCTTACCGAAGGTGTTAAGGGTGCCGATGTCACAGCTCTGCAGGAGATGCTCAAGCAGCAAGGAACACTGAGCTCTGAACCTGACGGGACTTTCGGTCAATCGACTTCCGCGGCACTGAAGGATCTTCAGAAGAAGCTGGGTGCACCCGCCAGCGGGGTTGCGCCCCTTGGATCGCTCGTGGCTTTCTCCGAGCTTCCCACGCCCATCACTTTCAAAGACGGGTTCCGTCCCGGCGTTGCCGTGAGCAGCGGAGACGAGATTGTGTCTGCAGCAGTGGGAGATCGGGAGTTCTTCGTCAACGTTTCCAGTGCTCAAAGTGAGTTTGTCCCGGTAGGGGCCCGCGTGACTTTTTCCTACGGTGGGGAAACGTTCACAGGCGTGATTTCCGCGACTGAGCGAGTTAGCGAGATGGATTCGATCCGGGCACGACTCTCTGGCATCGATGGCGGCAGCGTGTGCGACTCTCGCTGCGATGTCCTTCCTGCTGCCCCCCAAACATCGCTGCTCGCCGAGGTGCGCCCAGAAGAGCCTGTCGCTGGGATTGTGGTTCCGGCAGCAGCAGTTCAATCCACTCCGAGCGGAACGACGTTCGTCACCATGGCTGATGGCGAGCGACGAGATGTGACGGTGACGGGTTCGGGCCAGGGGCTGGTCGTTGTCGACGGACTACGAGCGGGCGAGCAGGTGCAGCTTGCACAAGGCGCGACGCCTGCACCCGGTGGTACGCCAAGTCAGGATCCCAGCCAGCCGGTTGAAGGTGACACCCCGACCGATGAGACCAGCGCGGGTTAAAGGCCATGTTGGCGATTACGGACGTGGCATTTTCGTACCCGCAGTCAAATGAAGTGCTGTATAACGGTCTCTCCCACACCTTCACACCAGGTGCGGTCACCTCGGTCACCGGTCCTTCAGGCTGTGGGAAATCGACCCTGCTCTACATCCTTGGTTTGATGCTGCGGCCTAGCCAGGGGCATGTGTTCCTTAACGAAATTGCCCTTTCGGCAGCGCCTAATCTAGCGCGGGCTCGGGCACGCGCTACGAGTTTCGGATTTGTTTTCCAGGACTCAGCGCTCGACCCAACCCGCAGCATCCTTGACGCAGTCATCGAGCCCGCGCTCTACGCGGGGTGGAGTCGGGCGGATGCAGCTGTTCGCGCGCGCGAGCTTATGGATCTCACGCAAGTGAACTATCGAGCGAGCCACAAACCGGGACAAATCTCGGGAGGCCAGGCTCAGCGGGTGGCACTGGCCCGTGCGCTCGTTAATGATCCCCAGGTTGTGCTCGCCGACGAGCCAACGGGAAACCTCGACAAAGCTAATGCTGAAATTGTCCTCGATATCTTTCATCAGCAAGCGGCGCTCGGCAGGACCATCATTGTCGTCACGCACGACCCGTTCGTGGTGGCGAATTCTGATGAGATCTTGGAGCTTATATGAAGCTCAAAGAGCTAGTTCGTGAAACAGCTGTTGCGGCATGGGCTCTCAAGGTCTCCTCGGCCGCGATTGCGCTCGTCGCTGCGATCGTGTGTCTAGCTTCCCTGTTGACCGTTGGTCGTGCCGCTGCCGCTGATGCAAAGCTCGAACAACGGTTGGAAGAGGCTGGCTCACGAGCATTTTCCGTTGTCGATGTCCAGAACATGAAGTTCTTGAATTCCGACGTGGTCGCGGCGATTAACTCGTTATCGATAGTCGAACGAGCTTACGGGTTCTCTATCGCCCAAGATGCGGTCAATACCGCCATCGGACCCGGCGGGACCCAGGCTCCGGCCCGGGTTGTGGTTGGTGACCTCACCGAGATCGTTGAACTTAAGGAGGGTCGCTGGCCCCAACCTGGCGAGGCCATCGTCGATGCCATAGCCCAGCGGACTCTTGGACTCGCGGAGCCATTTGGTGCTATCACTCTCGTGACGTCGAATGCCCAAGCGCCGGTTGTCGGACGGTATGAGGCGAAGGTTGTTCTCGACGGGGTGGAGTCAGTTCTCATCAGTGGAGACTCCGGCAAACCGACCCAGGTCGTGCAGGCAATTGTGGCCGACTATCGAGATGTGGATCGCGCAATGCGTGCGACCAACTCAATTATCTCTGCCGGAGATCCCAATCTAGTGCGTATCCAATCGCCCATCTCGATCACTGAGCTAGCGGAATCTGTTGCCGGAGATCTTGCCGGGTATTCGACGTCCATTCTCTATGGAGTGCTCGGTGTCGGGGCGATCATCTGTGTGCTCGTAGTCTTTTCCGATGCCCTGTCACGCCGCTCCGACCTTGGCCGTCGGATGGCTCTCGGGGCTAGTCGCGGCGTCATAATGGGCTACACCATCGGTCGAACCGTGCTACCAGCCCTCGTGGGGATTGTCCTCGGATGCGTCGCGGGATTAGCAACGACGACGTGGCTGGGACATACCGCTCCACTGAGCTTCACACTCGGCGTTGCGATCCTGACCCTTATGGTGACGACCGCTTCCGCACTACCGGGAGCCCTGTGGGCGGCTCACCAAGATCCGGTTGTCGTCCTGCGGATTCCATAGTTGCGAGGATCACATCCCGGATTAGTCCAAATTTGAACTACCCGGTTGACAAGGGCAGAAGACGTCAGTAGCTTCATTGGTGAAACGTCAACTACATCGTTTGTCTGACTGAAGGAGACAGCACATGACCACTCTGAAGGACCTCACCGGTACCTGGACCATCGACCCGAGCCACACCGAGGTCGGGTTCGTCGCTCGCCACGCCATGGTGACCAAGGTTCGCGGCAGCTTCACCGATGTCACGGGAACGGCGAACTTCGACAACGGTGTGGACAGCGGCCAGGTCGACGTCACCATCAAGGCCGAGTCGGTCGATACCCGTAGCGCTGACCGCGATGCGCACCTGCGCTCCGAGGACTTCTTTGAGGTCGAGAAGTACCCGAGCGTCACCTTCAAGTCCACCGACGTCAAGGCCGTCGATGAGGACACCCTGCAGGTGACCGGCGATCTCACCATCAAGGACGTCACCATGCCCGTGACCATCGACTTCGATTTCCAGGGCGTCGTTACCGACCCGTGGGGCAACGAGCGCGCGGGCCTGGAAGGCTCCGTCGTCGTGAACCGCAAGGACTTCGGTCTGCAGTGGAACGCTGCCCTCGAGGCCGGCGGCGTTCTCGTCTCCGAAAAGGTGACCCTCCAGTTCGAGGTGTCCGCAACCAAGAACGCCTAAACGTTCCTCCCGCCGCGACTTAAGCGGCCCGACGCCCCACAGCGCTGCCCCCGTTACATTTATTGGTAGGTCCTCACCAGAGGATCTGGTCGCTGGCCCTGGTATGGCTGTCTTGCCCTGTCATCGATGATCCGGGGGTGTTGCCGCCAGGGGTCCAGGACGCGCGTTGACTGCTGATAGGGACACGGCCCGACTTCGGTTGAGGTCTCTTCGTAACGTGGGTGCCAGCATCGGGTGTCATGACACCAGCGGCCAGGGATACAAGCAGGACAAGGGAGCCTGTCATGACAACCGAATACGCCATCACACTGGGACTCGACGTCGGGAAGTCCACCCACCACGGATGCGCTCTCACTGCCGACGGGCAACGCGTGTACGACCGCGAGCTGCCCCAAGATGAGACCGCGCTGCGGAAAGTCATCACCAATCTTCAGCAGCACGGTTCGGTGCTCGTCGTCGTTGACCAGCCGAACACGATCGGGGCATTGCCGATCGCTGTCGCTCGCGATCTCGGCGCGGGAGTCGCATACCTACCCGGGCTGGCGATGCGCAAAGCCGCGGACCTGTATCCGGGACGGTCGAAGACCGACGCCAGGGACGCGTTCATCATCGCCGATACCGCCAGGACAATGCCACACACGCTCCGAGCCGTGGACCGCAACTCCGAGGTCTTATCGGCGCTGAAGGTGCTGTCCGGGTTCGACGAGGACCTCGCTCGCGAGTCGACGCGCGCGATCAACCGTCTGCGGTCCCTTCTGGTCCAGATCTACCCATCTTTGGAACGCGTTTTCCCTGGTGTCGTCCTCACCCGGGCGATCGTGTTGGATCTGTTCATCCGTTACCACGGACCCGCCGGACTCAAGGCTGCTGGGAAGGCCGGGGTGAAGCGGTGGGCACGTAACCACAGCAGGAAAGACCCGGGCCCACTCATCGACCAGGTTTTCACGGCACTGTCTGAGCAGACTGTCACGGTGCCCGGTGCAGAAGCTGTCGAGCTCGTCATCCCGAGGGTCGCAGCACAGATCAAAGAGCTCAAGCACCAGCGGGACATCGTTGCCGAAGAGGTCGAGAAGCTGGTCGACGACTTCCCTCTTTCCACGGTCTTGACGTCAATGCCGGGAGTCGGGGTCAAGACCGCAGCGCAGATCCTCCTGGCCGCCGGCGACATGTCCGCGTTCCCAAGCCCAGGACACCTGGCCGCCTACGCCGGGATCGCCCCAGTGACCCGACGGTCCGGGACGTCCATCCGAGGTGAGTTCCCCGCCCGCGCTGGGAACAAGCGGTTGAAGAACGCTTTGTTCCGGTCCGCGTGGGTCGCCTCATGCCACGACCCGCTGTCGAAGGTGTATTACGAGCGGAAGAGAGCCGAGGGCAAGCGCCACAACGCGGCGGTCATGTGCTTGGCGCGTCGCCGACTGAACGTCATGTACGCGATGATGAAAACAGGCACGCTATACGAGCCCCGAATCTCTGCAGCTGCTTGACAACCACCATAGGGACACCCCCTTGGCTGTGGGGCGTTGGCGTATCTAGCGGGGGTCGCGGCCCATGAGGCGGTCGAGTGCTCGGCGTTCCTTTTTCGTGGGACGCCCAGCGCCGCGGTCCCGAAAGACCGGCATCGGTGCAACGAGCGGGGTGGGGCGCGGCGGCGAATGATCGATGTAGCACGTTGCGGCAACGGGTGCGCCGACCCGCTTCTTTAGCAGCCCCGTTACTTCAAGGATCCGATCAAAGCCCTGGAAACGGTAGCGCACCTCGTCCCCGACGCGTACGGGGGTGGCGGGCTTGGCGCGCTCGTCGTTGACGCGAACGTGCCCGGCGCGGCACGCCTGCGCCGCAGCCGAGCGCGTCTTTAGTTGCCGTACCGACCACAGCCAGACGTCGACTCGAACACTTCCCTCGGTTATCGGACTTGTCATGCCCACCATCGTGTCATGACGCGCTAGAGATCCTCGATGGTCAGCGCTTCGTAGCAGTGATAGGCAACCTTTTCGTAGGGGTGTGCCTCGATCATTGCGGCGACGGCGGCTTTGGCTCGATCGCGCGGGCAGACCGCCTCGATCCGAACTTCCTCGACGACTTCGAGCGAGCCGAGGGACCCGATCGTCGGGTTAGCTCCGCTTTCGGGTCGAAACCGGCCCTGGCCGCGTGCGGAGAAACTGCACGCGCTGTAATTTCCGACGTGGCCGGCGCCCGCGCCCGCCAGAGCATCCCGGACGCGGTCCGCATGCTCTACGGGCGCGAACACCACGATGACGATCACGAGAGATGGTCGCGACCGCTGGGCTCATCCAGCCAGGACATGTCGGGGCCCTTGGGCACGATCTGCGTCGGGTTCACGTTAGTGTGCACGACGTAGTAGTGCTCCTTGATCTGGTCGATATTCGTCGTATCCCCGAATCCGGGCGTCTGCCACAGGTCCTTGAGGTAGGCGGACAGGACGGGGAAGGAGGAGATCGTCTGCCGGTTGCACTTGAAGTGGCCGAAATAGACCGGGTCGAAGCGCACGAGCGTCGGATAGAGGCGAATATCTGCCAGGGTGATCGAATCGCCGACCAGATAGCGTCGATCCGCGAGTAGCTCCTCGAGCCAGTCGAGGGTAGCGAAGACGCGATCGTAGGCATCCTCATAGGCGCTTTGCGACGTGGCGAAGCCGGCCTGGTAGACGCCATTGTTGAGATCCGGGTAGACGCATTCGTTGATCTTTTCGATCTCCTCGCGCAGGTCCTCCGGGTAGAGCTCGGGGGCGTCGGGCTTGGCACACTCGCCCCACTGCGTCGCCAGGTCCTTGGAGAGCTGATCGAAGTCGTTTGTCACGACGGCCGTCGTCGGAATGTCGACCATGGCCGGCACCGTGATACCGAGCGGATAGTCGGGAACCCGATTGAAGTAGGCCTCCTGCAGGCGCTCGATGCCAAGGACCGGATCCTGGCCGCCCGGATCGAGGTCGAAGGTCCAGGAGCGCTCGTCGTGGGTTGGTCCCGCGAGCCCGAGCGAGATGGCGTCCTGCAAGCCCATGAGCTCGCGGACAAGAATGGTGCGGTGTGCCCACGGGCAGGCGCGTGCGGCGGCAAGGTGATAGCGGCCGGCCTCCACCGGCCAGGTCATGTCACCCACCTTCTCGCCCGTCGGTTCGCCCGCGGGTGCATCCGCAACGATCCGATCCGTGATGTAGCGGGTGTCGCGGTCAAAGGTGCCGCTGGTGTCATCGCTCATGATGTCTCCTCGCGTAGGGATGTGGTTAGCTCCACGGTAGGTCGATGACCCCGACATCCGCGAGGTGAGCGATGCGGGGACGACGAGTCTGCCGCCCCCGCATCGCCGAGCTAGGAGGCGGCGACCGCCCCAGCCTCCTGGAACTCGCGCTTCGCGGGAGTTTCCGCGGTGCGCAGCAACCGGGTAGCGGCCGCCGTCGCAAGGGCGAGTGCGCTGAATGCGGCAAGTCCCAGCAGGCCGCGTTCGTGGAGCCACCCGAATGCGAGCGCAGTGGTAGCGGCGATGCTGAGCGCCGCGAAGCCGAGGATCCCTCCCGAGCGTCGCAGTGAGTGATCGCGCGTCACCGCGAGGACTGTTCGCTGCTCGGTGAGCGTGACCGCCAGCAGGATGAGGAGGTTCGTCCCCATTCCGATCCACACGGGATGGACTCCGAGGTGGAACGTCGCCGGCTGCCAACCACCGAGCTGGTACCAGGCGAGACCCGCGCCGAACCCGCCCGCCATTGCGGAAAGAGCTGCTCGGCGGGTGGCGAGTGGCCAGAACAGCACCCCGATGATGGGGGCGAGCGTAGCGCCATTGCGCAACGTCCACGCGAGCACGTTCCACCAGGCCGATTCGCTCGTACGCGCAAACGCAAAGGCGATCATCACGACGGTAAGCACGACGAGCGATCGCCGTGTCCACGTCACGAGCTGCTCGGGGCTCGCATCGGGGCGGATCGCGAGTCCGACGTCGCGCCCAAGGCTCGTCGCGCCGGAGAACTGGCACGGTCCACCCCAACCGAGGGCGCACGCCCAGATGCCGAGGAAGAACAAGGCCGCCAGGGGAGCGGGCACCGCGGACGCGACGTATTGGGCGACGCCAATGAGACCGTTGGAGGCGCCCGGCAGCGTCAGGGCTGCCGCGATTCCGATGAGGGTACCGATCACGATGAACGGCACCGCGAGCCACGCGGCCGTGATCAGCCCCTGCCGGCCAGCGGCGGGCGTGCGGCACGATAGCGACATCTGGAACGCCGCCTGCGCGAGCAGCACGTTGACGATGAACGTACCGAACCAGGCGACGATGAGCCCGGTTCCGGCGCTGGACAGGGAGAACAGTTCCGGCCGCTGATCGCTTGCGGCTGCGAGCGCGGGCAGCCCCGGTGTGCCAAGGACCGCGACGGCGCCCACGCCCAGCATGAAGGCGAATGCGACACAGTTCGAGGTCTGGGCGAACGCGACCGAGCGCATGCCGCCGGCCGCGAGATAGGCCAACAGCAGCAGGGCAGTAAAGATGACGGTTAGGTGCACGGGCAGGCCGGTCACGACGTGCAGCGCGGAGGCGAAGGCGATTGCCGTCGCCACGGCCCACATGGGGAACGTGAAGGCTGTAATACCGCCCGCAATGCCGCGCGCGAGTCGGCCGTAACGATCGCCGATGAGCCCGGAGACGGTGACGACGAGGCGCTGTCGCAGCGGGGCGACGAGTAGTAGCGCAATGAGCAGGATCTGCGTGATCTCAGCGACGCCGTACCATAGCGCGGAAACCCCGGTGCGGTAGCTCAACTCGAGGATCGCGATAAACGATGAGCCCGAGAACAGGCCGGTGATGCACACTGCCACGGTCCACGGTGAAAAGGATCGCCCGCCGACAAAGAAGTCCGCAGCGCCGCCGGCTCGGCCCGCGAGAGCACGCGGGCCGAGAATAAGGAAGAGGGTGTACCCGAGCGCGAGTGTCACCGTCCAGATGCCGACGCTGCTCACGCGCTTACCTCAGCGCCGTTGAGCAGCCAGGTGACCTCGGGCGTGCAGCCGGCCTGGTGGAACAGGTTGTAGGCCGGGCAGCGCTTTTCTACCTGGTCAATGAGCTCAGCAAACTCATCAGTCAGCGCGGTGGCCTCAACCCACACCGTCGCTTCGAGCGAGGTGAATGACGGGCTGACGTCAGCAAGCCCGGCAAAGCCGCGACGGTCGAGCTTGGCCGTCGCCGTGTGGCGGATGACGGCGATATCGATGCCGCGCTCGCGGGCTACGAGCTCAATGAGCACTGTCAGGCAGCCCAGGAATCCACCGACGACGTAATCCATCGGGGTGGGGGCGGAATTATCTCCGCCGAGCGCGACGGGCTCGCCCGTCGTAAAGGAAAACGAGCCGACCTCAACATCGGTGCGGAGCGCTCCGGTCCAGGTGCCGCGGGCGCGGATCGACTTGAGTTGCGGGGTGGACGCGATCGCAGGGGTATCAACAGTAGTAGCGGTAGACATGAATAGTCCTCACGGTAGGACGCCAACGGCAGGCCGAAGTTGGGCAGAAATCTGCCGTGGCTACGGGATGGGGTGGGGCGTCGTACCCCGAGCAGTGCCGGGGTAACTGCGGTCTCACACCGCGGCGAGCATTCGTGTCATGGACAAAACCTCCATCGCACCTGGCGTTAGCACCGGGGCCGCATGGGCGGCGGGTTGCTGCAGCGTTATCGAGCCAGGACTCTCGGCTGCTCTGGATAGATGTCCCGCCAACCTAACGAGCGCTTGCTCCCATCACCCCCTGCCGTCCGCATGATGGACGCTAGGGTGAGCCTATGAGCTCGACGTTTGCCTGGGAAGAGCGGCTTCGCACCCACCTCGCCTCCGTTCCGAGTGCCGAGCGGCCCCTCGCTGTGACCGACGATGGCCGCAAACTGCGGACGGCCGCAGTCCTTGCCGCCCTCAGCCACGAGGAGGATCCGGTCATCATCATGGTGCGCCGCGCCGCGGCGCTACGATCCCACCCGGGCCAAGTCGCGCTTCCCGGTGGATCCATCGAAGCCGGCGAGAATGCGATTGAAGCGGCGTTGCGCGAAGCCCACGAGGAAGTGGACCTCGCCCCCGAGCGGGTGCGGGTCCTCGGGCATCTCGCGGACCACCGGACCGGTGGCTCGGATTTTGCCGTCACGCCCGTCGTTGGCACGGTGGGGGAGCCGGGCGAGCTTTATGCCAAGGACACCGGCGAGGTCGCGAGTGTCCACCAGCTTCACATCTCCCAGCTCGCCGATCCCGATCATCGTGCGACCGCGACCCTCATGCACGGCTATAAAGGTCCCGCCTTCGTCGTCGATGACCTCTTTATCTGGGGCTTTACCGCTCATCTGCTGGATGGGCTGATCGAGATCGGGGGCTGGGCGCAACCTTGGGACCACGCCAAGCAGCTCGATGTTCCGATGGACTTCTTCCGGCCCGAGGTTCGCTAGGTCGTGTCCTTGCTGCTATGACCGATAAATGCACGAAACCCTGCCGGTAGGCGGGCTACTAGCAGGGCGTGTTTTTCGCATAATCATCGCGAAAAATGTGGCGGAGGATGGGGGATTCGAACCCCCGAGGGCTTGCACCCAACACGCTTTCCAAGCGTGCGCCATAGGCCACTAGGCGAATCCTCCTGGATGGACACATCGATGATGTGCAATCAGTAATATTAGCGGCTTTGTGGGCCAGCGTCGAATCTGGCGCAGCTTTGCCGACGTGACGATGACCGCAACTATCGGTTACAGTAGTCGGTGGCCCCCACGTGACGTTATCTCACCCAACTCCCCCAGGGCAGGAATGCAGCAAGGGTAAGTGAGCTCTGGCGGGTGCGTGGGGGTCCTTGCTATCCCCAGGCTGCTTGACCGGGCTGACGATGTCCGTCCTTCGCCCTATGCTTCAAGGGTGAGTACCGCCCTGTATCGCCGCTATCGACCCGAGACCTTTGCTGAAGTGATCGGGCAAGAGCATGTCACCGAACCGCTGACCGCGGCATTGCGGGCTGACCGAATCTCTCACGCCTACTTGTTTTCGGGGCCGCGCGGCTGCGGTAAAACAACGTCGGCGCGAATCTTTGCGCGCTGCCTGAACTGCGCCGAAGGCCCGACGGACACTCCATGCGGGACATGCCCGTCGTGTGTGGATCTCGCCCGCGGCGGCAGCGGTTCGCTAGACGTCGTTGAGATTGACGCGGCCTCCCACAATGGCGTCGATGATGCCCGCGACCTGCGCGAGCGCGCCGCCTTTGCTCCCGCGCGGGATCGGTTCAAAATCTTCATCCTCGATGAGGCCCACATGGTCACGCCGCAGGGGTTTAACGCTCTGCTGAAGATCGTTGAAGAGCCGCCCGCGCATGTGAAGTTCATCTTCGCGACGACCGAGCCGGAAAAGGTCATCGGCACGATTCGCTCGCGCACGCATCACTACCCCTTCCGCCTGGTTCCGCCCGAGCAACTCTCCGCCTACCTCAACCACCTGTGCGAGGCCGAGAGCATCCAGATCGACAAGGGCGTAGTGCCGCTCGTCGTGCGTGCCGGCGGGGGATCGGTGCGTGATTCGCTTTCCGTGCTCGACCAACTCATGGCCGGCGCCATCGACGGCGAGATTGGCTACGAGCGCGCAGCCCAGCTGTTGGGCTACACCTCGGCGGGGCTGCTTGATGATGCCGTCGGCGCAATGTCGGGCATCGATGGCGCGGCACTGTTCCGCGTCGTTGACCACGTCGTCGAATCCGGTCACGATCCCAAGCGTTTTACCGAGGACCTGCTGCAGCGACTCCGCGACCTCGTCGTCCTCGCGATCGCGGGCGATGCGGGACGTGACGCCATCCACGGCGTTCCCGATGATCAGCTCGAACGCATGGCTCACCAGGCGAGCCAACTCGGGGCCCGCCGCGCATCGGTCTCGGCGGATGCGGTGCACGACGCGCTGATCGATATGTCCGGCGCGACATCGCCCAGGCTGCAGCTCGAGCTGTTGTGTGCCCGGCTCATCCTCGCCCAGACGCAGCCCGAGGCTCCCGCAGCTGAGGCCGTACCGGCGCAGGGGAGCGTTCCTGCCGAGCGGATGCCCCGCCCCGCGGACCGGCCCCTGCCGCAGATGCCAAAATTCGGTAGGGCGAGCGGACAGGAGCAGCAGCCTAACGCCCCGCAACGGCCAGAGCCCGCACCCGCTGCGAGCAAGCCCGAGCCGGCGCGCGAGGAGCGAGCGCAGCAGGTGCCCGAGCCCGAGCGCAAGGAGCAGCCACAGCCCGCGCCGGAGGCACAACGCGAGCCGAAGCAGGCACCAGCACCCGAAGCGCAACGCGAACCAAAGCAGGCGCCCGCACCCGCCGAAGCGGAGCGGGGCGCATCGGCCGAGGACGCCGACATGTTGCGCCGGCGCTGGGACGAAGTGCTGGAGGTGCTCAAAGGCATCAGCCGTGTTACGTGGACCCTCGTGCAGGATCACGCTGTCGTCGGTGCCGTCTCGGGCGATAGCGTCCCCGTGCTCTTCCAGATTGACCCGCTGCGGCAACGGTTTGAGAACGGTCCCCATGCCGAGCACCTTGCCGAAGCGATCTTCCAGGCCGTCGGCCTCCGCGTGACCGTGCACGGCGAGCAGGTCGGCGCGAATGATGCCGCACCGGTTGCGCCCGCGAAGAAGGAGCCGCAACCGGCACCGGAGCCCTCGCCCTCACCGCAGCCCGCGCCGCAGCGGCCCGAGCCCGTCCGGCAGGAGCCCCAGCGGCCTGAGCCCGTCCGGCAGGAGCCCCAGCGGCCTGAGCCCGCGCCCGAGCAGCAGGAGGAACCGGCTACAGGGAACTGGCCGGCGCCGCGCAAGCCTGGTGTGCCAATGCCAGCTGATGCGCCGGCCCCCGCTAAATCCGAAAAACCCGCCCCCGGGGTTCCGATGCCGGGAGTGCCCTTTCCGTCCGATCACGTCGATGAGCGAGGCCGCGAAACGAACACCGCCCAGCCGGAGCTCAAGCGGCCCGATGTCGCCTCCCCGCTGACCGGCTCGGCGACGCCGCAGGCCGAGGCTCATACCGATGGCCCGGAGCCGAGTGAGCCTCCCGACGATGAGGACGAATACGGCGGCGCCAGCGACGATGATCAGGTGGTCGACGATGCCGAGTCCGAACTCAGCGGCGTCCAGCTCTTGAAAGCCGAACTCGGCGGCGTTGTGCTCGAGGAGATTGACGAGACGTAATGGCGATCTATGACGGCGCCCTGCAAGACCTCATCGACGAACTCGGCCAGCTGCCTGGCATCGGCCCGAAGTCCGCTCAGCGCATCGCGTTCTATCTCCTCGCGGCCGACAAGGACCGCGTTGATGCCCTCGCCTCCGCGATCCAGATCGTGAAGGACAAAGTCCACTTCTGCGAAGTCTGCGGCAACGTCGCGGAAGCCGAACTGTGCCGAATCTGCGCCGATCCACGCCGCAGCGATGACATTATCTGCGTCGTCGAAGAACCCAAGGACGTCGCCGCGATCGAGCGCACGCGGGAATTTCGCGGCCGCTACCACGTGCTGGGCGGCGCGATCGATCCCATCAACGGTGTCGGCCCCGGCGACCTACGCATCCAGGACCTTATGACGAGACTCACAACGAGTGACGTCAGCGAGGTCATCATCGCGACCGACCCCAACATCGAGGGCGAGGCCACTGCGGCCTACCTCGCGCGGATGCTGCGCGGCCTCGGGGTGCCAGTCTCCCGCCTTGCCTCGGGCCTGCCCGTGGGGGGCGATCTGGAATACGCCGACGAGGTCACCCTCGGCCGCGCCTTCGAGGGACGCCGACGGCTGTAACTGCCCACATGGTGGTATTCCTGGAAAGTCCTGGCCGCCCGGTGCCTAGCATCGAGCAACACGAGACCCCAGGAAGGTTGCCATGGCGTTAATCGTCCAGAAATTCGGCGGATCCTCGGTCGCTGATGCCGCCGGCTTGGCCCGCGTTGCCGATCGCGTCGCCGCCACAAAGCGGGCTGGCAACGATGTCGTCGTCGTGGTCTCCGCGATGGGCGACTCCACCGACGAGCTCCTCGACCTCGCCGCTGCCATTACGAGCGAGCCACCCGCGCGTGAGATGGACATCCTGCTCACCGCCGGCGAACGCATCTCGATGTCGCTGCTCGCGATGGCGATCAACGCTCGCGGCGTGCCTGCCCGCTCCTACACCGGCCAGCAGGCCGGCGTCCTGACCGATACCGCCTACGGCCGCGCCCAAATCAAGCAGATGGCGCCCGAACGCATCGTGCGCAGCCTCGCCGAGGGCCAGGTCGCCATCGTCGCAGGATTCCAGGGGGTCAACGACGATAACGACGTCACGACCCTGGGCCGTGGCGGCTCCGATACCACCGCTGTAGCGCTGGCGGCAGCCCTGAAGGCCGACGTCTGCGAAATCTACACCGACGTCGACGGCATCTTCACCGCCGACCCCCGCGTCGTGCCCACGGCTCGTCGCATTCCCGTCATCACGACGGAAGAAACCCTCGAACTGGCCGCGCATGGCGCCAAGATCCTGCACCTGCGCGCCGTCGAATTCGCTCGCCGCTACAACGTTCCGCTGCACGTGCGTTCCTCGTTTTCCGACCTGGAAGGCACCTGGGTGCGCAATCCCACCAAGGAGGACCCGATGGAAGATCCGATCATCGCGGGCGTCGCCCATGACGCCTCCCAGGGCAAGATCACCGTTCTCGGCTGCCCCGACCGCCCCGGCGTCGCGGCCCGCATCTTCCACGTGTGTGCCGCCGCCGACGCCAACGTCGACACGATCGTGCAGAACGTCTCCTCGGATTCGGCGCGCACCGATATCTCCTTCACGCTGCCCATGGACCAGGCCAAGTCCACCCTCGCCGCGCTGGAGGCCGCCGAAGACGATCTCGGCTTCACGGGCCTGACCTACACCGAGTCGATCGGCATCCTCTCGCTCGTGGGTGCCGGCATGCGAACCCACACCGGTATCTCGGCCGCGCTGTTTGGCGCCCTGTTCGAGGCCGGCGTCAACATCCACATGATCTCCACCTCGGAGATCCGAATCTCCGTCGTGGTCGCCGCCGAGGATCTCCCCGCGGCGCTCAAGGCCGTGCACGCGGCCTTCGACCTCGATGCATCCACCACCGAAGCCGTCGTATATGGAGGAACCGGACGATGAACCTCACCCTTGCCGTAGTCGGCGCGACCGGCCAGGTCGGCGAAGTCATGCGCGATCTGCTTGCCGAGCGCGATTTTCCCGCCACCGCCATTCGCTTCTTCGCCTCCGCCCGCTCGGCGGGTAAGACGCTGAACTACCGCGGATCGGACATCACCGTCGAAGACGTCGCCACCGCCGACCTTTCCGGCATCGACATCGCCCTGTTCTCCGCGGGCGGCGCCACCTCCACCACCTACGCGCCGAAGTTCGCGGCCGCTGGCGCGATCGTTGTCGACAACTCCTCGGCCTGGCGCAAGGACCCCGACGTCCCCCTCGTCGTCGCCGAGGTCAACCCCGCCGACCTCGCGAACCGCCCCAAGGGCATCATCGCGAACCCCAACTGCACGACGATGGCGGCCATGCCCGTACTCAAGGTGCTGCATGACGAAGCCGGCCTGACGCGCCTCATCGTCTCCTCCTACCAGGCCGTCTCCGGATCGGGCCTGGCGGGCGTTGAGGAACTCACCGGCCAGCTGCGCGCAGTTCTCGCGGCCGAGCCCGCCGCACTCGTCACCGACGGCGCCGCGATCGACCTGCCCGAGCCGCGCGTCTATGTCGCACCCATCGGATGCAACGTCGTGCCGCTTGCTGGCGCGCTTGTCGACGACGGATCGAATGAGACCGACGAGGAGCAAAAGCTCCGCAACGAATCCCGCCGGATCCTGAACATCCCCGAGCTCGCGGTCGCAGGCACGTGCGTGCGAGTGCCGGTCTACACCGGCCACACGCTCACGATCAATGCCGAGTTCGCCGAGCCCATCACGCCACAGCGCGCAGCCGAATTGCTGGCCGACGCTCCTGGCGTCAGGGTCGTGGACGTTCCCACCCCGCTCGCGGCCGCCGGCACCGACCCCTCGCTCGTCGGGCGGATCCGCCAGGATCAGTCCGTGCCGGACGGACGCGGCCTTGCCTTCGTGGTGTCTGGAGACAACCTGCGCAAGGGCGCGGCCCTCAACACGATCCAGCTGGCCGAACTTTTCGCGGAGGAGCTGCGCTCGGCCTGACACCGCCGCGTCGTGCGGATAACAAACCAGATCGCCGCGATCACCGCGACGAGGATGACGGCCACGATGGCGATGAGATTCGCAAAGTGCCCCGGAAGCGTCGGCTTCCGGGGCACTCCTCGTTTTCTAGGCGGTGGCGCCGGGGCGCCCGATCGCCTTCCAGGCAAGGGGGAGGGTCGCGGCGGCAATCGCCCACTTGATTGCGCCGCCGATCAGGAACGGAGTCACGCCCCACTCCATGAGGAGACCAAAGGTCACGGGCGTGCCCGCTGCCGATAAGACCGCACCCATGTAGGGCACCCCGAACAGGAACGGGATGATCGAGGCGAGTCCGAAGCCTGCGATCGCGAGCAACGGCTTGCGGTCCCACGTGCGCTCGGAGAGGTATCCGATGAGCGCGGCGGCGGGAATGAAGCCCAGGATGAAGCCAAAGCTCGGCGCAAGGACCATCGCGGGACCGGCAGCGCCGCCGGCGAAGACGGGCAGCCCGGCGAGTCCAGCGGCGGCATACCCTGCCATCGCGCCTGCGCCGCGCTTCATCCCCAGCGTCGCGCCGACGAGCAGCACAGCGAGAGTCTGGCCCGTGATCGGCACCGGCCACATGGGCACCTCGACGCGCGCGAGCAGGGCGGTCAGCGTGATCCCGGCGACGATGAGACCGGTCGTGCGGGCAATCCGACCGGCACGGCTATCAGCGTGCGGGATTGCCGCGTCGGCGAGGACTGGAGAATACGTAGTCGTTGACATACTCGTCAGATTAGCGGCCGGCCGGTGAAAGCCCGTTGGCGGTCCATGCCAAAAAACTGCCGCCATTTTCGCGTGTTGCCCACGCGACTAAACGCGCGCTGGTCACAATGTGGTTACAGCTTGGCCGCAAGGTCGTAGCCGAGGGGTGAGTTGAGTTACTCTACCGTCAATCACTAATTGTGTCCGCGCACACGTGTGCGAGCTCCGGACCACAACGAGAAAGGGAGGCCGAACGTGACCTTACGTCGCCACTCCGCCCTCGCCGGTATCGCGGCAGCATCCCTCTTGCTGGCTGCCTGCGGCGGGAACTCCTCTAATGGATCAACCGCTACCCCAACGGGCGGCGGCAACGAAACGAGTGATGGTGGTGCCTCAACCGGCGTCGTCACCGTGAACTCCACCGAGCCGCAGAACCCGCTGATCCCGACCAACACGAACGAAGTTGGCGGCGGTAAGATCATCGACCTCGTCTTCGAGGGCCTCGTCTACTACGACGCCAAGGGCGCCGCGCAAAATGCCGTGGCCGAGGACATCTCCACCGAGGACTCCAAGGTCTTTACCATCAAGCTCAAGGACGGCCTGAAGTTCACCAACGGTGACCCGGTCGACGCCGAGTCCTTCGTCAAGGCTTGGAACTACGGCGCTAAGGCCGAAAACGCCCAGCTCTCCTCCTACTTCTTCGAGCCCATTGAGGGCTTTGCGGAGGACAACAACGAGGACCTCACGGGCCTCGAGGTCGTCGACGCCACGACGTTCAAGGTCACGCTGAAGCAGCCCGAGGCTGACTTCCCGCTGCGCCTGGGCTACTCCGCCTTCTACCCGCTGCCCAAGGCCGCGTTTGACGATATGGAAGCCTTCGGCGAAAACCCGATCGGCAACGGCCCCTACAAGTTCGCCAAGGAAGGCGCTTGGGAGCACAACGTCCAGGTCGAGCTCGTCCCGAACGAGGACTACGACGGTGGCCGTAAGGCCAAGAACGGCGGCGTCACGCTGAAGTTCTACGAAACCCAGGACGCGGCCTACAACGACCTGCTCGCTGACAACCTCGACGTCATCGACGCGATTCCGGAATCGGCGCTCGCCAACTTCGAGTCCGAGCTTGGTGACCGTGCGGTCAACCAGCCCGCCGCGATCTTCCAGTCCTTCACGATCGCTCCCAAGACCGAGCACTTCGAAGGTGAGGAAGGCCAGCTGCGCCGCCAGGCGCTCTCGCACGCGATCAACCGCGAGGAGATCACCGAGAAGATCTTCAACGGCACCCGTACCCCGGCCAAGGACTTCACCTCGCCCGTCATCGACGGCTGGTCCGAGTCCGTTCCCGGCTCCGAGGTCCTCGCCTTCGATGCCGACAAGGCCAAGGAACTGTGGGCCAAGGCCGATGAGATCGCCAAGTGGGACGGCGAGTTCACCCTCGCCTACAACGCTGATGGTGGTCACCAGGCCTGGGTCGACGCAGTCGCCAACTCCATCAAGAACACCCTCGGTATCGACGCCGTTGGTAAGCCCTACCCGAAGTTCGCCGAGCTACGCTCCGACGTCACCGATCGCAAGATTAAGGGCGCCTTCCGCACCGGCTGGCAGGCCGACTACCCCGGCCTGTTCAACTTCCTCGGCCCGCTGTACGGCACCGGTGCTGGCTCCAATGACTCGGACTACAGCTCCGAAGAGTTCGACAACCTGCTGAAGGAAGGCTCGGCCGCCAGCGACGTGGCCGACGCCAACACCTCCTTCCAGAAGGCGCAGGAAGTCCTGTTCAAGGACCTCCCGTCCATCCCGCTGTGGTACTCCAACGTCACCGGTGGCTGGGCCAACACGGTTGAGAACGTTGAGTTCGGCTGGAACTCTGTGCCGTTGATGTACAACGTCACCAAGAAGTAATCCGTCCAACTTGCGGTGGGAGCGAGGCCAGCCGGCCTCGCTCCCACCCACACGTGTAAGGAGATCGCATGCTCTACTACGTGGGACGTCGACTGCTTCAGCTCATCCCCGTCTTCCTTGGGGCCACCCTGCTGATCTACGCGATGGTTTTCGCGATGCCGGGCGACCCGATCCAAGCCCTCGGTGGCGAACGCGGCCTATCGGAATCCGTAGCGGCCCAACTTCGCGCCAAATACCACCTCGATCAGCCGTTCTTTTTGCAGTACCTCAACTACTTAAAGAACATCTTCTTCCTAGACTTTGGCACGACTTTTTCTGGCCGCCCCGTCGGCGAAGTGATTGCCCAGGCCTACCCGGTCACCATCAAACTCGCGCTCATGGCGCTCGTCATCGAAACAATCTTCGGCGTCGGCTTTGGCCTCATTGCCGGTCTGCGCAAGGGCGGCATCTTCGATGCGACCGTCCTCATGGTCTCGCTCTTCGTCATTGCGGTTCCGACGTTCGTCATCGGTTTCGTTCTGCAGTTCTTTATAGGCGTCAAGCTGGGGTGGCTCAAGCCAACCGTCGGCGGTGACCATTCGTTTATGACGCTGCTGATGCCAGCCATCGTGCTCGGCGCCGTGTCGTTTGCCTACGTGCTGCGCCTGACCCGCACCTCCGTTGCGGAAGTGGCCTCGGCCGATCACGTGCGGACGGCCACCGCTAAGGGCCTCTCGCGCAAGCGCGTCATGATCGTGCACGTCCTTCGCAACTCCCTCATTCCCGTCGTGACCTTCCTTGGTGCGGACTTGGGTGCACTCATGGGGGGTGCCATCGTGACCGAGGGTATCTTCAATATCCCGGGCGTCGGAGGCACATTGTTCCGAGCAATCCAACAGTCCGAGGCCCCCACCGTCGTGTCGCTGACGACCGTCTTGGTGCTGGTTTATATCGTGGCCAACCTGTTGGTGGACTTGCTCTACGCACTTCTCGATCCGAGGATTCGCTATGCCTGACGAACGAAACATTGATCCGCTGGGCGCCGACGCCATGGGGCAGCGCCCCCAGGACGTCGACGGTCCCGGGCTTGCCGACTCGCAGGCCGAACATGAGGCAGCCGAGGACTTTTTCCCCGAGACGACGCGTCCCGCAGTCCTGGCAGACGCGCCCGTTCAGGAGCGCTTCGTCGCAGAAGAGGACGAAACCGGGCTGGGAGCTGTCGACGCCGTGCAGACGGACGGCGCGCCCTCCTCACTGTGGCGCGAAGCGTGGGATTCGCTCAAGCGACGGCCACTGTTCTGGGTCTCGGCAGTCCTCATCTTCCTGATGATCGCGATCGCCGCTGTTCCGCAGCTCTTCTCCTCAACCGATCCGACGTTCTGCGAGCTCGGTAACTCGCTGGAGCGAGCTCGGCCGGGCCACCCCTTCGGCTTTGACCGCCAGGGCTGCGACATTTACGCGCGGGCAATCTACGGCGCTCGGGCATCGGTGACGGTGGGTGTGCTCGCCACACTCGCGGTGACGATCCTCGGATCGATCATCGGCGCACTGGCCGGCTTCTACGGCGGCTGGGTCGATACGATCCTGGCGCGCGTGACCGACGTGTTCTTCGCCATCCCGATCGTGCTGGCCGCGATCGTCGTCATGCAGTTGTTTAAGCAGCAGCGCAACGTGTGGACGGTGATCGCCGTTCTCGCGATGTTCGGCTGGCCACAGATCGCGCGCATCACGCGAGGTGCCGTCATGAGCGTGAAGAACGAAGAGTTCGTCACGGCCTCGACAGCGCTCGGCTCATCGAAGCTCGCGACATTGGCGCGCCACATCATGCCCAATGCCGCGGCTCCGATCATCGTCACCGCGACCGTCTCCCTGGGCATCTTCATCGTGCTCGAGGCGACGCTGTCCTTCCTCGGGATTGGACTACCGCCCAGGGTCGTCAGCTGGGGCGCCGACATTTCCAAGGCGCAAGCCTCGCTGCGTTCGATGCCGCAGATCCTGTTCTATCCGGCGGGCTTCCTCGCAGCGACTGTCCTTAGCTTCATCATGATGGGCGATGCCGTGCGCGACGCTCTGGATCCGAAGGCGCGGAAACGATGACCACTACTCAGCACACCCCGAAGCGCTCCAGCAGCGAGCCGCTGCTCGAGATCGAAGACCTCAACGTCGCGTTCCGTTCCTCCACGGGCATGGTTCCGGCCGTGCGCGGCGCAAACCTGACGATCTATCCCGGTCAACATGTCGCAATCGTCGGCGAATCCGGCTCGGGTAAATCCACCCTGGCCCACGCCATCATCGACCTGTTGCCGGGCACCGGAAAGGTTACCGGAGGCAAGATCCTGTTCGAGGGCAAGGACATCGTCACGATGAGCCCGAAGCAGATCGTTGGCCTGCGCGGCTCCAATATCGGCCTCGTGCCACAGGACCCGATGTCCAACCTCAACCCCGTGTGGAAGATCGGATTCCAGGTCAAAGAGGCGCTGCGCGCCAATGGCGTCAAGAAAAAGGACCTCGATGCTCGCGTCATCGAAACCCTCGAACATGCGGGCCTCGATGATGCCGAACGGCGAGCGCGGCAGTACCCGCACGAGTTTTCGGGCGGCATGCGCCAGCGCGCGCTCATCGCGATCGGCCTGGCCAACCGGCCCAAACTGCTCATCGCCGATGAGCCCACGAGCGCCCTCGATGTGACGGTCCAGCGCCGAATCCTTGACCACCTCGAGCGGCTCACCGCCGAGATGGGCACGGCAGTGCTCTTCATTACGCATGACCTTGGGCTCGCCGCGGAACGCGCCGAGCACCTCGTCGTCATGCATCGCGGTCGCGTCGTGGAATCCGGACCGGCCCTAGAGATCCTGCGATCGCCCCAGCACCCGTACACGAAGCGACTCGTCGCCGCGGCGCCCTCGCTGGCCTCCAAGCGCATCGAGTCCGCCAAGGCGCGCGCTGCGATCCACGAGAAGCAAGACCTCGATGCAAGGGACCTGGACTCCAGCTTGCTGGAAGTCAAGAACCTCACCAAGGTCTTCCAGATTCGCGGCAAGCTGCCCGGACAGGGAACGGACTTCACCGCGGTAGACGACGTCTCCTTCCGGATTCGGCGCGGCACGACGATGGCGCTCGTGGGGGAGTCGGGCTCCGGTAAATCCACTGTCGCTAACATCGTGCTCAACCTGCTCGAACCCACCGAAGGCGAAGTGAATTTCGATGGCACCGTCGTCGGGAAACTGAACCGCTCGCAGCTGTTTAAGTTCCGGCGCCGCGTCCAGCCGATCTTCCAAAACCCCTACGGTTCGCTCGACCCGATGTACTCGATTTACCGCATCATCGAAGAGCCGCTGCGGGTGCACAACGTTGGCAAGAAGGCGGACCGCGCTAAGCGCGTCGCCGACCTGCTTGAGATGGTTGCGCTACCGAAATCAGCGATGCGTCGCTACCCGAACGAGCTCTCCGGCGGCCAACGCCAGCGCGTCGCGATCGCACGCGCCTTGGCACTGAACCCCGAACTCGTCGTGTGTGACGAGGCCGTCAGCGCCCTCGACGTGCTCGTCCAAGACCAGATCCTGCGGCTGCTGAACGACCTGCAGGCCGAACTCGACCTGTCCTACCTGTTCATCACCCACGACCTCGCCGTCGTGCGCCAGCTCGCCGACGACGTCGCGGTGATGCAGCAGGGCAAGATCATCGAATACGCCACAACCGACGAGGTCTTCAACAACCCCCAGCAGAACTACACCCGCGAGCTGCTGGCAGCCATCCCAGGCGCCAGCCTCAATATCGGCGCCGCCTAGCAGCGCCCAAGCGCCCGCCGCCCCAGCCACCCTGCAGCCGGGGCGGCGTTTGCGTCCCCGGGCAGATTGTTAGCTGGGAATGATTGTCGATACGCATGGGCGCATATATAGTCTCCTCCCCGGAAAGCGCTCTCCATGCCTTCGATCACCGACGGCCAGCTCACCCTGACGAGCAAGGGAAAAATCGCGGGACGATCGGGCTATATCCACCCGCTTGATTCCCACATCGTCTACTCCGGCGCCGCTCGGGCTCGGCGCGCTGCTGCTAGCGGCCGGTGCAGCCATCCTCGCGCTGCGCCGACGTACCCACGCCGGCTAGGGGCGGGGACCAAAGTCGCAGAATTTCGCGGCAACTGGGCTATGGTGAGATTGCCGTCTTGGTACTCCCGTCTCACTCTTTATGGATATCCGTACGCATTTTTCTGCCCTCTTGCCCCAGCGCGAGGATTATTCCCTCGCCGCGCGGTTTTGGCGCACCGACATTCTCGCCGGTATCACCGTCGGGATCGTCGCGCTGCCGCTCGCGCTCGCCTTCTCGCTGTCCTCTGGCCTGAGCGCCTCGGCCGGCTTGGTCACCGCGATCGTGGCGGGGATCGTCGCCGCGATCTTCGGTGGCTCTCACCTGCAGATCTCGGGGCCGACCGGCGCCATGGTCGTCGTGCTTGCGCCCGTCGTAGCCACCCATGGTGCCAGCGTCGTACCGCTGCTGTCGGTGATGGCCGGGATCGCGGTCCTCGCGGCCGGGGTGCTTGGGCTGGGCCGCTCGGTATCGTTCATTCCGTGGCCCGTCGTTGAGGGGTTCACGCTCGGCATCGCTACGATCATCTTCTTTCAGCAGGTTCCGGGTGCCCTGGGGCAAAGTGCCGTGCCGGGAGTCAACGCGGTCCTCGCCGCGTGGCACGCGGCGCTCGATGCGACGTGGTCCATCGCCGCGCTGACGCTGCTCTTGGCGGGAATCGTTGCGGCCACGACGATCGTGGCGCCGCGGATCCATCCGCTGCTGCCCGGCTCGCTGATTGGCGTCATCGTGGCCACGCTCGTCGCGGAACTCGGCGGCCTTGCGGTCCCGCGGATCGGCGAGATTCCGGCGTCGCTGCCTGCGCCCGAACTGCCAGCAATGTCGTTTTCGCTCATCCAGTCGTTGGCTGGTCCGGCGCTCGCGGTCGCACTGCTTGCCGCAATCGAATCGCTGCTGTCCGCCCGCGTCGCGGCCGGGATGATTCCTGGCGGCACGTACCAGCCGGATCGTGAGCTTTTCGGCCAAGGCCTGGCCTCTATTGCGTCGGGGCTGTTTGGTGGGATGCCCGCGACGGGTGCGATTGCCCGCACCGCCGTCAACATCCGATCAGGAGGCCGCTCGCGACTCGCATCGCTCGTGCATGCGCTCGTCTTGGTCGGTGTCGTCCTGCTCGCCTCAGGGCTGGTGTCTCGGATTCCGCTATCTGCGCTCGCGGGCGTCCTTATGGTGACGGCAACCCGGATGACGAGTCGGCACACCGTGTTTTCGGTGCTGCGTTCCACCCGCTCCGACGCGGTGGTATTCCTCGTGACTGCAGGAATCACGATCGGCCTAGATCTCATTCAGGCGATCGCGGTCGGGATCGGGATCGCTGGGGTCTTCATCCTGCGCAAACTATCGGAACGCTCGGGTATCACTCGCGAGGAAGTCCCAGGGGCAACGGAGCAGGATGCGACCATCGCGATTTTGCGGCTCGATGGCGCGATGTTCTTTGGTGTGACTGACCGCATCGAAACGGAAGCCGCGCGGTTGCGTGGCGTGAGCGTCGTAATTTTGCGGCTATCTCGGGTCGGTATCTTGGACGCGACCGGTGCTCGGTCACTGACAGATATCGTGACGTCGCTACGGGAGCGGGGGATGCTGGTGCTAATTAAGGGGTTGAACCCGGCGCATCGGGGCTTGACTGAGCGGCTCGGAGTTGCGGGTGCCCTGGGTGATGCCGAGCATTCCTTTGATTCGCTGGAATCGGCGCTTGCTTACGCTCGGCGCTACGTCGCGGAGCAAGCCGACGCGGCGGCGCGCTAACGCGTGAGCCTCGCGGTGCAGATGCGTACCCCGGTAGCGAGAGTGGTAAATCGCGTGCCGCGTGGACCAGATGAATCGCGGGCTGCACCACTCCTGGGACGGCTTATTCAACACCCATCCGTCTCCGATCGTGACGCACGCATGAACAGCGAGCCCATCGGGCTGCCGCCATACCAAGACCGTGCCAGCATGATCATCAGCTGATCGCCCCCGGATCGGTTGCGGGTGAGCCGCTAGCCACCGTTCAAATGGAGGCTGCTCCATCCATTCCTGGTCGGCTCCGTTGATGCCGGCAGCCGCCATGACCGTGCCGAAACAATTCGGGCCGGAGCGTGGCGCGAATGTTCCCGCAAGCTCTCGCGCGCGGGGCAGAACTTGTTGGGGCCGCCGCCACGTCGCGGGATCGACTTCGGCGTGCTGACTCGGTGTGACGCCGCGGGTGACGTAGCGAAGAACCGGGTCATCTCCTGCATCGCGCAGCGATTGCGGCCACCAGATCAGCGAAAGCCGCGCGCTCTTGTGTGGGCTAGCGCTCGGCGCATTGATAGTGGAAGTGCGGTGAATTGAGCTTCGGAAAGTACCATCCAGCCAGAACTGTAAGCCTAAAGGTGTCGATGACCTCTATGGGAAGATCACCTCGGGAGTCCCTAGGGAGATGCTCTCGTACGTCCTGCGGTAGTTCGGCGACGAAGAACGGTTGAACTTCGGGAGCAGACCACGTGCGCCACTGCTGCAGCAGTTCTTGCCGCACCGGGATGTTGAGGACATTAATTGCGGCGACCGTCGTCATAGTCCTGCTCAGAAACAAAAGTGTGGTGGCACCGAATCAACGATGCCACCACACCTTTTTGTCGGGGTGGCGGGATTTGAACCCACGACCTCTTCGTCCCGAACGAAGCGCGCTACCAAGCTGCGCCACACCCCGTGACCTGAACACTATATCGGGCTTTAGACGCGAAACAAAAACTGGCAAGCGTCCGCTTCGCCACACTTCTGGACGGCTCGCCGTTAGCGAGCGGTGAGCGTCAGCAGGGAGGCCTCGGGGCGGCGGAAGAGTCGAATCGGAGCGTAGGGCGAGGTTCCTAGCCCGGCGCTGATGTGGACCCACATTCGGCTGGCAGGTAGCGCCTCGGGGGAGCGACGCAGCGGTGGCCAGGGGACCGCTGGCGTGCTCGTAGGGTCCGGGTGGCCCAGGGGCCAGCCCTGCAGGCCGCTGGCACGCCAGGAAGGCAGATCGCAGTTGGTGACGAGGGCGCCATAGCCCGGGAGGTTCACCTGGCCGCCATGGGTGTGACCGGCGAGCACCAGATCGATGCCGAGGGCATCGAAGTCGTTCAGTACGCGCGAGTAGGGGGCGTGGGTGAGGCCGAGGCGAAGATCGGCATCGCTCGGCAGCTCGGTCACCGGGAGTTCGTCGTAGTGAATGTGCGGGTCATCGACCCCGACCATGGCGATGCGCGACCCCTTGATCGTGAGGCTCGCGGTGGCGTTACGTAGATCGTGCCAGCCGGCGGCGCGCATGCTCGCGGCCAGCGTCTCGGCGGGGAGGAGTTTGCGGTCCTCGTCGGAGGTTGCCGAGCGGCGTGCCTCGGGCAACAGGTAGCGCAGCGGGTTCTTCCACGTCGGCCCGTAGTAGTCATTCGAGCCGAACACGAAGGCGCCGGGCAGGTCGAAGAACGGCTCGAGCGTCTCCATCACGAGCGCGAAGGATTGGCGCGAGGCCATGTTGTCGCCGGTGTTGATGACGAGGTCTGGCTCGAGGGCGCGCAGGTTCTGGATCCAGCGCGACTTCAGCTTCATGCTCGGCAGGAGGTGGAAGTCCGAGAGGTGCAGGATGGACAGATCCTTGGACCCGGCGGGCAGGATCGGCAGGGTGTGCTCGCGGCGGATGAAGCCGGCGCGTGCCTCGACGATGGCGCCGAGACTCACGGCAGCTCCGAGGGCCGTGACCGCCCCGAGGCCGCGCAGCGCCCAGGTGGTCGCCGAGGTTCCTGGTGACGAACTCATCGGCGGCTAGTTACCGGGGCCAGAGGACGGATAGATCGTGATCGTTGCGCCGCGGGGAGCGCGGCTTGGCGACTGGCCCATGATGACGCCGGCCTGCCACTCGGAGGAGCGGGCCTCACCGACCGCGACGTTGAAGCCCGCGCGGCGCAGCACCGCGGTGGCATCGGCCTGGGAGTAGCCGACGACGCCGGGCACGGCAACGTCCTCGGTGCGATCGCTGCTGCGCTCCCCGCGCCGGTTCTCGCGCTCGTTCGGCTGCGACCGGTCGCCACTGGGACGCTCGTCGAGATTCTGCGGGCCCTGCACGAGGCTCTGATCCGGGGCGGGAAACTGCGCGGCTGGGACGCCGTCAAGGGCCACCTGCATGAAGTTCTTCCACGTCGGCGCCGGGATCTTGCCACCGAAGACCATGCCGGTCCACTCGCCGTTAATGCGCTGGTAGCTCATCGACTTATCGCCATCCGCGTAGCCCATCCAGACCGAAGCGGCCAGCTGCGGCGTGAATCCGACGAACCAGGCGTGCTTGTTGTCGTTGGCGGTACCGGTTTTGCCGGCGGCCGGGCGGCCGGGCAGGATTGCGCGGTTAGCGGTGCCTGTGGGGGAGATGACCTGCTGCATCGCGTAGACGGCCGTGTTGATGACGTTCGGCTCCACCGTCTGTTCGCAGCTGATCTGCGGGACCTCGATGGCATCGCCATTGGGCTTGGTGACCTCGGTGAGGAAGACCGGGGTGCAGCGCTTGCCGCCGGCGGCCATCGTCGCGCCGACGTTCGCCATCGACAGCGGGGTCAGCTCGTTTGCACCGAGCGTCATCGCGGGCAGGGCGTTCAGCGGCTTGCCGTTACCGAGGGTCAGGGCGCCGAGGTCATTGGCCGTCTTGCGGATATTGCACAGGTTCAGCTTCGTCGTCATGTCCATGTAGGGACGGTTGACCGAGTGCTTGGTCGCATCGAGCACCGACATCGAGTAGCCGCCCGGGCCGAGCTCCATGTTCCTGACCTTGTAGGGCGTATTGGCGAGGTTCTCACACGACTGGAAGTCGCGCTTGATCATGTACTCGCCGCGGTTGGTCAGCACGCGATCGGACAGGTGGCGCCCGGAGCGCAGCCATTCGACGAGGGTGAAGACCTTGCCCGTCGAACCGGTGTGGAAGCCGGAGCCGCCCGCGAGGTCCCGGCCAACCGAGAGGTTGATCTTGCGGGCGTGCGGGTTGGCCTCCGTCGGATCGCCGTAGGGCGAGTTCTGGGCCATGGCAAGGACCTTGCCGGTGCCGGGCTCGACCGCGTTGACGGCGATCGAAATGCCGGAGGGATCGTCGACGGGGACCGAGCTAACGGCGGCGTCGTAGGCCGCCTTCTGCTTGGCCGGATCGAGCGTCGTCTTGATCGTCAGGCCGCCGCGGTACAGCAGCCGGCGGCGCTCATCGGCATCCTTGCCGAAGTGCTCATCAGTCAGGATCTGCTGGATGACGGACTCGCAGAAGTAGGCGGCGGTGCCGGCCGTCGAGCAGCCCTGGCGCATGTCCTGGACGTTAAGCAGCTCCTCCACGGGCTGGGCCGCGGCTTCCTTGCGCTCCTCGGCGGTGATGTGGCCATCGCGCTCCATGGCGGCAAGGACGAGGGCGCGGCGGTTGGCGGCCGACTCCGGGTGCTTGATCGGATCGTGGCGCGCCGGCGACTGCGTGATACCCGCGAGCAGGGCCGCCTCGGAGATCGTGAGATCGGCGGCGTGCTTCGAGAAGTAGTGCAGGGAGGCGGCTTCCACGCCGTAGACCGAGGGGCCGAACGGCGCGATGTTGAGGTAGCCGTTGAGGATTTCCTGCTTGGTCGCGTGCTTTTCCAACGTGATCGCGAGCTTGGCTTCGCGCAGCTTTCGGCTGTATTCCTGCTTCTTCGCGTCGTGCACGGCGCCATCATCGCCCGAGACGCGGGCTCGCTCGATCAGCGCGTTCTTCACGTACTGCTGGGTCAGCGTCGAGGCGCCCTCGACGTCGTCGTGCAGCGCATTGTTCACGAGCGCGCGAGCGATGCCTTCCGGATCAACGCCCTTGTGGTCAAAAAAGCGCCGGTCCTCAATGGAGACGACGGCGTTCTGAATGTTCTCGCTGATCTTCTCAATCGGCACGACGATGCGGTTATCGGCGTAGAACGTCGCGATGCGAGAGCCGTCGGCCGCGAGCATGACCGAGCGCTGGGAGGGCGCATCGATCTGGATCTCGTCGGGCAGATCATCAAACAGCGAGGTGCCGGCGGACGTCGTCGCTGACGCCGCGAGGACGACCGGCATCGTCAGACCAGCCATCGCGACCCCGCCCGCTCCCACGGCCAGGACAAAGGCCAACAGGAGCGCCAGGATCTGCGCCGGTCGCTTCGCCCGAGATTGCTGGGCGGTATGAGGTTTCAGCGGCATGTGTTCAACCTTAGTTCGGTTGTTGGCTACGGTCACCTGTGCGATTCGTCAAATGCATCTCCCTTCTCGTGTTAATGGTGAATTTCACACGTTGGCAAATCCGGGGTACCTTTGAGACTGTCAGTCCGATTATCGGGAGGGACCATGTCAGTCGACGACGACCAAACGTGGGCCGCCTACGCGGCATGCGCCAAGGATGAGCCGGATGCGCTTTTTGTGCGCGGCGCTGCGCAACGTGAAGTGCGGGTCATGTGCTTTTCGTGTCCGGTCAGAATGGAGTGTCTGATCGATGCCTTAGAGTCCAACGTGACATACGGGGTCTGGGGTGGGCTCACGGAACGAGAGCGACGAGCTCTCATGCGGCAATATCCGGATGTCACCGACTGGCGGCAATGGCTGCAAACCGACGACGATGACGTCGTCGCGGAGCTGAAGTCCCCGGTAGCGCCGCGAATCATTACGCGGCTGCGTCGCCGGCAGGCCGCACAACGCGCCACGGTGAGCTAACGCTTTTTCTTCGTCGTGGGCCCGGCCGAATGGTTAAGCTGGGCCCATGACTACATGGGAGTATGCAACGATCCCGTTGCTCATTCACAACACCAAGGCCATCCTCGATCAGTGGGGCGCTGACGGCTGGGAACTCGTCCAGGTCGTACCCGGCCCCGATGGCTCAACCAACCTCGTCGCCTACCTCAAGCGTCCCAAGGATGACGCGTGAGCGGGGTCAAGCCCTCCGAGCGGCTCGCTGAGCTCGGCCTGAGTCTGCCCAAAGTGGCGGCGCCCGTTGCCGCCTACGTCCCGGCCGTGCAGCACGGGGACCTCATCTTTACCTCGGGCCAGTTGCCCGTGGTTTCGGGCCAACTGACCGTGGCCGGCGTGGTCGGCAGCGACGTCAGCGTCGAGGATGCGACCGAGGCGGCGAAGACGTGTGCGCTCAATGCGCTGGCAGCCGCCGCCGAGCTTGCCGGTGGGATCGACAATATTTCGCGGATCGTCAAGGTCGTCGGCTACGTTGCCTCGGAGCCGGGCTTTACCGGTCAGCCCGCGGTGATCAACGGTGCCTCCAACGTCATTGGCGAGATCTTCGGGGAGGCCGGCGCGCACGCCCGCGCCGCCGTCGGGGTGGCAGCCCTGCCGCTCGGCGCGCCCGTCGAGGTGGAGCTCACCGTCGCCGTGACGCACTAGCAGCTCGCACAACGAAGCGGCCCCCGCTCCAGGAGGATTCCTGGCGGGGGCCGCTTGGTGTATGCGTCTTAGCGGGCGCGGCGACGCAGTCGCTCGATGTCGAGCAGGTGGACGCCGCGGTTTTCTAGGGCGAGCCAGCCGCGGGAGCCGAACTCGGCAAGCGACTTGTTGACCGTCTCGCGGGAGGCACCCACGAGCTGGGCGAGCTCTTCCTGGGTGAGATCGTGCGGCACGTGCACGGTGCCGTCGGCGCCCGCGTGTCCGAAGCGATCAGCCAGGTCCAGCAGGGCCTTGGCCACGCGGCCGGGGACGTCGGAGAAGACGAGATCGGCGAGCGCGTTATTGGTGCGGCGCAGGCGCTGGGCCAGGGCCTTGAGCATGTGCTTGGACAGCTCGGGGTGGGCGTCGATAAAACGCATCATCGCGTCGTGATCGAGCTCCATCATGCGGGTGGCCGCGACGGCCGTCGCCGTCGTCGAACGTGGGCCCGGATCAAAGAGCGTGAGTTCGCCAATCATCTCGCCGGGGCCAAGGACGGCGATGAGATTGTCCCGTCCGTCCCCGGAGGTGTGGCCGAGCTTAACCTTGCCTTCGACGATGAGGTATAGGCGATCACCCGCTTCGCCCTCATTGAAGAGTCGTTCTCCGCGACGCAGTGACACTTCAGACATCATCGAGCGGAGCTCGTCTTGGTCCTCAGCATTCAACGCGGAGAAGAGCGGAACGGATCTGATCATGTTTTCGTCCACGTGGGTCCCTTTTCTCCGATGTGGTTGGACACGTCACATTGTCTCATGTGATGTGAGATCAAGCACTACGATCATATCGGTCAGTGCCCCTGGACCGTCAATACATACGCGCTAGGGACGCGAGGGTTAGTCTGGCGCTATGCTCGCCAATGCCGTGATCGTCGACGATATCCTTGCTCAGGCCTATCCGGACGCCCGGTGCGAGCTGGACTTTTCCTCCCCCTTCGAGCTGCTGGTGGCTACCGTGCTGTCGGCTCAGACGACCGACGTGCGCGTCAACCAGGTGACGCCCGAGCTGTTTGCGCGCTTTGCCGGGCCGAAAGAGATGGCTGCGGCCAAGCGCTCCGAGCTGGAGGAGATCCTGCGGCCGCTGGGGTTCTTCCGCGCGAAGACGACGTCGCTGCTGGGGCTTTCGACCGCGCTGGTGGAGGATTTTGCTGGTGAGGTACCCGCGAACCTTGCCGACCTGGTCTCGCTGCCGGGGGTGGGACGCAAGACAGCGAACGTCGTGCTGGGCAACGCCTTTGGTGTTCCGGGGATCACCGTCGATACGCATGTGGGGCGGCTCTCGCGGCGCCTGGGGTACACCGCCGAGACGGATCCGCTCAAGGTGGAGCGCGACCTCATGGCGCTGCTGCCCGAGGAAACGCTGGACGGATGCGTGCCATCGGTTGATCTTCCATGGGCGGCGCTGTTGCACGGCCCGCCGACCGGCGTGCGAGGCGTGCCCCGTTGCTCAGTTGTGCCCCCGCCTTGGGGTGTGAGCGGGGGTTAGGGGCTCTTGTGGAGAGAACGGGGTGGGGGCCGCCTGCCTAAGTCTCCACAGCGCTACCGTTTACTCGCGCTCCGTGGCAGCGGCGGCGATGGCGGCGATGATCGGCTCGGGACTTTCCTCCGGCAAGAAGTGCCCGCCCGGCACGCAGCGTGCGTCGTCGGCGAAGGAGGCGGGCGCAAACAGCTGCTCGGCCTCGCCGTAGAGCTCGGTGACCGGCACAATCCAGTAGGCGCGCTCGAGCTCGGCGAGGAATTGGCGGCCGGAGGGGCGGCGGCGCGCGCGGATGAGCCAGCGCAGTTGCTCGACGACGCAGCGCGCCGCGAACGGCGAGCGCAGGTCCGTGGCGTAGGAGGCGGCGAGTTCGCGCACGGGCGAGGTGGGTTCGGTGAGCTCGGTGATGGCGGTGGCGACGGCGGTGCCGCGGGTGTGCCCGCGTTCGGGCAGCTGCGGGGCGAGCAGATAGGCAAGGTGGGCGCGTAGCCGCGCGGAGCGGTGCAGCTGCCAGGTGGCGGGATGCGGGGAGGAGACGGTGATGACGCGGGTGACGGACTCGGGCACGCGGGCGGCGGCCCCGCGCGCGACCACGCCGCCGAGGCCGTGACCGACGAGGATCGCCTCGCGCGCACCCAGGGTGGAGATGACGCCCGCGACGTCGGCCGCGAGGGTGGGCAGGGCGAACTGGCTCGGGGGTTTGTCGGAGGCGCCGTGGCCGCGCAGGTCGAGGGCGACGAGGGGCAGGCCGATCTCGGGTGCGGCGGCAAGGACGTGGCGCCAGGCGTACCAGTGCTGCGGGTAGGAATGCAGCAAGATGACGACGCGGTCGGGCGTCGTGTCAGGGTCCAGATTCGCCGTGACCGCATGCAACCGGGCCCCGTTAGCGTCGAGAAAACGATGCGAAAAGGGCCCGGTGGCAAAGAGGTTTGAGGCGCTGGAACTCACGTCCACACGCTACCGCATGCTAGCGGCCGAGCCCCTTGGAGATGAGGTCCATGACCGAGGAGTCGGCGAGCGTCGTGACATCGCCGATCGCACGGTTTTCCGCGACGTCGCGCAGCAGGCGTCGCATGATCTTGCCGGAACGAGTCTTGGGCAGCTCCGGCACGATGAGGATGTCGCGCGGCTTGGCGATGGGGCCGATCTCGCGCCGGACGTGCTCGCGCAGCGTGGCGACGAGGTCCGCGCCTTCGCCTTGTTCATCGGCCTGGGCGATGTACTCCTCGCGCAGGATGACGAAGGCAACGACCGCATGGCCCGTCGTGTCATCCTTGGCTCCCACGACGGCGGCTTCGGCGACCGCGTCGTGGGCGACGAGCGCGGATTCGATCTCGGCGGTGGACAGGCGGTGGCCGGAGACGTTCATGACGTCATCGACGCGGCCCAGCAGCCAGATATCGCCGTCCTCGTCGTAGCGTGCCCCGTCGCCGGCGAAGTAGATGCCCTCAAAGCGGGCCCAGTACGTTTCCTTGAAGCGCTCCGGATCGCTCCAGATGCCGCGCAGCATAGCGGGCCACGGCTCGGCGATGACGAGCAGGCCAGGGGTTTCGTCGGTGATCTCCTCGCCGAGGTTGTCGAGGATCTTGGCGGTGATGCCGGGCAGCGGGCGTTGGGCGGAGCCGGGCTTGGTGGCGGTGATGCCGGGCAGCGGGCTGATCATGATGCCGCCGGTTTCCGTCTGCCACCAGGTATCGACGATGGGGCAGCGTTCGCCGCCGATGACGCGGTGGTACCACAGCCACGCCTCGGGGTTGATGGGTTCGCCGACGGTGCCGAGGATGCGCAGCGAGGTGAGGTCGTGCGCAGCGGGGAATTCCTCGCCCCACTTCATGCACGTGCGAATCGCGGTGGGCGCGGTGTAGAAGATCGTCACGCCGTACTTCTCGATGATCTCCCACCAGCGGTCCTTGTTCGGGGTGGCGGGGGTGCCCTCGTAGATGACCTGGGTGGTGGCGTTCAGCAGCGGGCCGTAGGTGACGTAGGTGTGGCCGGTGATCCAGCCGACGTCGGCGGTACACCAGTAGACGTCGGTCTCGGGGTGGACATCGAAGACGTTCTTGTGGGTGAAGGCGGCCTGGGTGAGGTAGCCGCCCGTGGTGTGGACGACGCCCTTGGGCTTACCGGTGGTGCCCGAGGTGTACAGGATGAACAGCGGGTGCTCCGCCTCGACGATGACCGGCTCGTGTTCGCTGGAGGCGGCATCGACGACGTCGTGCCACCACACGTCGCGGCCATCGGTCCATTCGACGTCCTGGCCGGTGCGGCGGTAGGTCAGGACGTGCTCGACGGGCGTGTCGCCCGCGCTGATGGCTTCGTCGACGGCGAGCTTGAGGGGCAGGGCCTTGCCGCCGCGGAACTGGCCGTCGGAGGTGATGACGACGCGGGCGCCGGCATCCTGGATGCGCGAGTGCAGGGCGTCGGCGGAAAAACCTCCGAAGACGACGGAGTGCGGGGCGCCGAGGCGCGCGCAGGCGAGCATCGAGATGACGGCGATGGGGCCCATCGGCAGGTAGATCGCGACGCGGTCGCCGGTGGCAACGCCGAGGCTCGCGAGGGCGTTGGCGGCCTTGCTGACCTCGTCCTTGAGTTCGGCGTAGGTGTAATCGGTGCGGGTGCCGTCCTCGGCTTCGAAGTGCAAGGCGATCCGATCGCCGAGGCCGACTTCGACGTGGCGGTCGACGGCGTTGTAGCAGGCGTTCAGGCGCCCGTCGCCGAACCAGGCCGCCGTCGGCGCATTGGACCAATCGAGCACGGAGGTGAAATCGGTGTCCCAGGTCAGGTACTCGCGCGCGATATCCGCCCAAAAGCCTTCCCGGTCCGCGGCCGCGCGCTCGAAAAGCTCTTCGCTGGCGACGGCATTGGCGACGGTGGTCTCCGAGGGCGGGAACGTTTCGGGGGCCGCGGGGGCGTCGTGCGACATTTTCTCTCCGTATGTGAGCGGGGACACGTGGTTCAGCTCACTATTGTGCGTCGTAGCGGCGGTGGTGTCTAGCGCTGTCTCGCAACCGCGGGCCGGGGGAGGCATCCGCGCATACACAGCGCCGCCCGCACCCCAAGCGGCGCGGGCGGCGGTGGTGGGGTGGCGGTCAGCGCTAGTAGGCGCCGCCGCGGCGTTCGAAGGCGGCGCGCAGACGCTCGTTGCGGCGGCCCGCGGCGCGTGCGGCGTGCGAGATGAAGCCGGCGAGCAGGAGCGCGATGCCGTAGGCCGCGAGGCGTCCCGTCGAGCCGTCGGCGATGAGGTGATGCGAGGCGTTAGCGCCGATCTGGTGCAGCTCGGAGAGCTGGTTCAAGGTGCCCTCGGAGTAGTCCTGCACGAGACGCGGGGCAACGATGAACGCGAAGCCCGCGATCGTCAGGAGCGTTCCGGTGATCCATGCGCCGAGCGAGGAGGCCTTAATGAGGAAGGCGATGACGACGGCGATGACGATCCCGCCGAGGAACTCCGCGATTGCCGCGAGGTTGATCTGGCCGCTCGTCCAGGGGGCGTTTTCGGCGAGCGTGAAGCGCGCGCCGGCATCGGTGATGAGGTACCAGGCAAGCGGGGTGAGCAGCAGGACGAGCAGCGCCGAGGCGATGTGTGCGCCCGCGCGCGAGCGGGGGGCTTCGAGCTCTTCGCCCGCGAGGATGTCGTCCTCGTAGGCGCGGGCCGGATCGTAGCCGGAGCGGTCCAGGGGACGCTCGCGGGTCGTTGCGGCGGCGCCCGCGGCGGCAGCGCCACCCGCAGCGGCGGCGCCCGTCGGGAAGGTGGCGGTCGCGTCGGAATCGGCTACCTCGGCTTCGGTGGGCTCGTTCTTCCACAGCGAGGTGCGGCGCACCATCGTGTTATCGATGTCGTCTTCGCGGGAGTGGACCTCGCCGTCGTCCTCGGCCACGCGCGCAGTGCCGCCGAAGGAGAGGCCCTCATCGCTTGCCGGTGGCCGGGCGTCGGGGGAGAACCGCGGGGGCGCCGTCAGCGGGGATTCCGCCTCCTCCGCTGCGGCCTCGCGGCTGTGCAGCTCACCGTCGTCGGCAATATCCGCGACGCGAGCGCTGCCGCCATAGGATGCTTCTTCGCTGACCTGCTCCTCAAAGCGATCCTCAAGCGGCGGGGCGGCGGGGGTGGTGTCCTCGGATTCGCGGGGTTGCGCGACGGGCGGCTCGGCCGCGACCGGCTCGGCGGCGCCGTCGTCGATACCCTGCGCGGGGCTCTCAGCGGGGACCGTCTCCAGCGGCGCATCCGGCTCACCCGGGGCAGCCTCGGGAGTGCGGCCGCCGTCAGAAAACTCGCCGAAAACGCCCTCGCGATCGAAGTCCGACTCGGGCGCCTTGAAACTCGGCATGTGCTCCTCGGTGGGAGCCGTGTCGTACGGGGAGGACATCTCGAAGTCCTCGTCCCGGGAAAATTCGCGGGGATCGCGGTTGCTTTCGCGGTTGTCGGTCATGAGTCCTCCGATGCTGATGAGTTAGCCCAACGCTATCGAGGCGGGGGCATTATGGCGCGGCGGGCACGCCGATTCGGGCTTCTTTGGGGCCGTTTTCGCCGCGATTACTACACTGATCTCGATGACGACCTCCCTTGCCGCCGCCCTTAATTCGCTCGCGGGCGATGACACGCTCGCCCAGCTCGCTCGCGAGATCTCCGAGCAGGCCGCCGAGCTGCGCTTTCACGAGGCGCTGCGCCGCCGCTCCCGCGAGGCACGCGCCGCCGCCGCCGTCGCGACGACCACCCACCTGGCAAACGCTGCGGGACTTCCTCCGCGCGGTGACCTCGCAGCAATGATCGTTTCCGGGCAGGCTGATGGAACGGATGCGCGGTGGCGCACCTGGCGCATGCTGCGCCGCTCGCTGGAGTATTACGGCGCGCTCGGTGGCACGCCCGACCGCACCCCGGCGGGCCAGCTCATGACGGCGCTGCGGCGCGACGGCGGCCTGCCCGCGCCCGATCCGGCTGCGGCGCGCCACCAGCGCATCATCGCCGCCCTGCTATCGGCAGGCGGCCCGGCCTTTGTGACGACGGCGCTCATCTGGGCGCACGGCCAGGGCGCGGGGTGGGCCGGGACGGCCGGGCCGCCCGCGAGCGCGTTCGGAGCGAGCCTGGCAAAAATCCACGCGGTGCGCTCCGGCCTGGAGCCAGCGGGCGTCGCGGTGCTCGACGATGTGGGCGAGCCGGAGGCGCTCGCGGACTACCTCGCGGGCGACTGGCAGGCCGCGGCCACCTGGTGTGAGGCGTGTGGGCTGATGTGGCGCGCGGGCCTTATCGCCGGGCGTGCCGTGTGCGACGACGTGCTGGCTGGGGCTCGCGGCGGCGCCACCACCACCAGATAGCGCCCGCCACGCCGAGGGCCGCAAGCACGCCGAGCAGCGGGATCGCGTCCTGTGGTTTGAGCGGCACCGGGTTCACGAAGTGGGCGATGTCCCAGCCGCCTTCCATCGCGAGGGCGGCTAGCGCGCGATCGGGGTTGACCGCGACGGGATGGCCCACCGCCTGGAGCATGGGGGCGTCGGTGATGGAATCGGAATACGCCCACGACTGGGAAAGGTCCCAGCCGTAGCGCTCGGCCAGGCGCGCCATCGCCTCGGCCTTGGCGGGGCCGTAGACGTAGTCGGAAATGACGCCCGTATAGCGACCGTCGACGACCTCAAGTGTTGAGGCAACGACGTGATCGGCGCCGAGCATCTGCGCGATGGGTGCGACGATCGCCTCGACGGAGGCGGAGACGATGACGACGTCGTGGCCCGCGGCGTGATGGGCGGCGATCGCGTCGAGTGCCTCGCCGAAGACCTCCGGCTCGATGCGGGTGGCGAGCGAATCTCGCACGACCTGCTGGAAGGCCGCGGCATCCCAGCCCGTCACCAGCGCGGACAGGCGTTCGCGTACCCGCTCGGAGCGATCATGATCGGCGTCGAGGAAATGGTAGGTCAGCTGCGCATGGGCCGAGCGCGCCACATCGGCGTGAGAGAGCAGGCCGGCGGCGAGCAGGGGGCGGAAGAGCGCGAGCGTGGCGGATTTTGCCAGCACGGTTTTGTCGAGATCGAAGAACGCGGCCGCCCGTAATGTGCGCATGTTTCTAGCGTACTGGCCGGCGCGGACAGCGTCGATGCTGGGGATAGGTGAAGCCAGCACGCCCGCCCGGCTGTGGATGGGCGCCACGCCATCGTGCCGTGGCGCACCGTTGAGGCCATGAACACTTCTGCCGCACCGACCGCCCGCACCGTCGTGATTCAAGTGGCCGACGACGAGCTCCGCACCGCGGTACGTGATCTCGCGGAACTCGCGGGCGCGCTGATCCCGCCCCGGCCGTGGGATACGGACCTAGCCGATCCGAACTGCGTCCTCGTCCTCGGCGAGCCCATCAACCGGGCGACCCTTGAGGAGCTCGATGCCGCGAGCGCCGAACGCACGGTCATCGTCGCGGCCGAGCCGGCCGCGCAGCCGCCACCGGTCGGGCGCCGCTACGTCCTGCCCGATGATGCCGCCGCGCTGCTGCAGCGCTTCGGTAAACTCGCCGCCGCGGCCCCCGTCGTGCGCGTTGCAGGGCTGCATGGCGCGGCGGGCGCGACCCGTCTGGCGGCGTGCTTTGCGCGGCTCGCCGCCCAGGACGGGTTGCGCGTCATCTACGTCGATACCGATCCGCGCGCTGGGGCGGGCGCACTGCTCGAGCTGGAAACCGGCGAGACCTATGCCGCGATCGCCGCCGATGCCGCCTCCTGGGCCGACGTCGGCGATGGTCACGCCCTGCTGCCGCTGCGCCTGGCGCGGGCGCTCCCGAGCTATCAGGGCATCGGGGTCCTGACCGGGGTCGCGCCGGAAGCCGCAACGTGCTGGGCCGTTGCCCAAGTGCTGCGGCACGCGTGCGACCTCGTGGTGATCGACGGCTGCCTGCCGCTGGGCGCGCTGGCCGGCACCGTCGCGGACCTAGACGTCGTCATCGGGGTGCCGGGGGCGGAAAGCGTGCGTACCTTCCAACTGCTCGCGCCCGATCCGGCCCGAATCCTCGTTCTTCGCACTCCGGGCGTTCGCTCCGCCGACGAGGTGATCGCGGCGTGCGCGCCGCTGCGTGCGGAGAGCTTTCGCACCGAGCGCCACGTGGCGGAGGCGATGGAGCACGGCATCGGGCCGGGCGATTCGCCGCGGGGAGCCGCCATGCAGGTCGCGCGCCGACTATGGCGGCAGGCGAGCGGCACATGAGCTGGCAGAGCCGGGCGAGCGCGCTGGCCCGCGGTTCGAGCCGGGCCGATGCACTGGCCGATGCGCCCGTGCGCGCCAGGGAACTCGCGCGCAGCCACCGCGACGCGACCGCCCGCGAGGCCGGGCTCACTGGCGAGCTGCTCGATCTCCTCACCGACGCGGCCGTCACCGACGTCCTCATCAACCCCGACGGCAGCGTCGTCATCGAGCGCGCCGGCGAGCTGCAACCGCTCACGATGCGGATCGAGGACACGCGGGCGCTAGCCGTCCGCCTCGCCGCGAGCGCAGGCCGTCGCCTGGACGACGCGGCCCCGATCGTCGACGGCACCATCATCGGCAACGTCCGGTTGCACGCGATCCTCTCCCCGCTCGTCAGCGGCGGGGCCGCGATCAGCCTGCGAACCGCCCGCCACCACGCCTTCAGCCTGACCGAGCTTGCCGCGCGCGGCGCCCTGCACCCGCGGATCGAACAGGGGGTGCGCGCGCTCCTGAGCCGCGGCGCAAACGTCGTGATCTCCGGGGCGACGGGCACCGGCAAGACGACGCTGCTCTCGGCCCTCCTCGCCTCCCTGCCCGCCCGCGAGCGACTGCTCATCATCGAGGAATCGCACGAGCTTCGCCCGCCCCACCCGCACGTTGTTGCGCTGCAGTCGCGCACCGCGAACACCGAGGGGCGCGGTGCCGTCACCCTCTCGGAGCTCGTGCGTGCGGCCCTGCGGATGCGCCCGGACCGGCTCGTCCTCGGGGAGGCTCGCGGCGCCGAGATCCGCGACGTGCTCGCGGCACTAAACACGGGTCACGCCGGCTGCTGGTTCACGCTGCACGCGAACTCCGCCGCCGACGTGCCGGCCCGCCTGCTGGCCCTCGGCGCGCTAGCCGGGATGTCCGAGGCGGCGCTCGCGGCGCAGGCGGCGGCCGCGCTCGATGCGATCGTCCACCTCCGGCGCGACGGACCGCGCCGCTACGTTGCCGAGCTAAGCGTTCTGCAGCGCCGCGGCAGCGACCTCATCGTCGTGCCCGCGCTGCACGTGAGCGCCGCTGGTGAGCTCACCGAGGGACCGGGGCTTGCGGGGCTGCGCGGCGAGGCGGCAAGGACGCAGCCGTGACCGGCGCGTTCGTGGCGATCTTCGCCGCCTGCGCGTGGGGGCTGGCCCACGTCCCGATCGGTGCGAGCGGGACGCGCCGGCTGCGCTCGCGGGCGCCCGCGCGAGCGCGCATCGACGTCGGTACCCTCGCCCTGGACTTTTCCGAGCGACTGCGCGCCGGCGCGCCACTTGAAACGGCCTGGCAACACGTCGCCCGCACCCACCAGCTCGCCGAACGCTTCGATCCGGAGTTGGGCCCGCCCCGGCTCGCCGAGCTCGGACCGGGCGGCGTCACCCTCGCGGCCGCCATCCGCCTCGCGCTGCGCACCGGAGCGCCCCTGACCGATGTGCTGCAGGCGTGCGCGAGCGCCGTCGCCGGCGCCGACGATGCCGCCGCCGCCCGCACCATCGCGCTCGCCGGCCCGCGTTCCTCGGCCCGCATCCTGTCCGCCCTGCCCCTCGTAGGGCTCGCCGGGGCCGCGCTCCTCGGCGTTGATGTCATCGCCCGGCTGACCGACGGCGGCATCGGCACCCTGTCCGCGCTCGTGGGCTGCACGGCCTGGCTGGCTGGCCGCGCCTGGACGAGCCGGCTCATCGCCGCCGCTGCCCGCGCGCCCGCACGCTCGGACCACGTCACGTGCGAGCTCGCCGCGGCCGCGCTCAGTGCCGGCGCCCCCATCCCCACCGTGCTCGAAGTCTTATCGGAGGTGGAAGACGCGCCCCACCTCGCGCACGCCTCGCGCGCCCTGCTCCTTGGCGTCAGTTGGGAGGAAGCCTGGGGTGAGCACGCCGACGGGCCCCTCGCCCAGAGCCTCACGGTTGCCTGGACCTCCGGAGCGAGCCCCGTCGCGCTACTGCGCCGCCGCGCCGAACGGCTGCGGGCAGCGCTCGACGCCGAGGCGCGTTCGGCCGCCTCCCGTCTCGCGGCGCGTCTCGTGCTGCCGCTCGGCATCTGTTTCCTGCCGGCCTTCGCATTCCTCGCCCTGATCCCCGCCATCATGTCGATCTTCTCCACGATCACCTTCTAGCCGGCCGTCGCCGTCCACAGCCCCACCCGGTCCGTCCTGCTCACCTGGGCATCCACACGGCTGGCATAAGGCCCGTCCGGCCCAGCACACACTGGGCCTACCTCCAACCGAAAGGACCGACATGTTCCCGATCCACCGCACCTACACCGCGCTCGTCACCGGCGTGACGCGCCTCGCGGCTCGAGTTCACGCCCATCAACTCATCCGCAGCGAACGAGGCTCGGCCACTGCCGAGTACGCCATCGCGGCGCTCGCGGCCGCTGCCTTCGCCGCGCTCCTCATCGCCGTGGTCAGCTCCCCGGAAATTCGCAAACTCCTCACCGGCATCATCTCCAAGGCGCTGAACACGAAATGAGCCCTCGCCGCAGCGCGCGCACCACCGGCGAACGTGGCTCGGCGACGGTCGAAATGGCCCTTGTCCTTCCCGTCATCGTCATGATGCTGGCAGCCCTGCTCGTGACCGCGCTCGCGGGCGTCCAGCAGCTCAGCGTCACGGAAGGTGCGCGCGCTGCGGCCCGAGCCCTCGCGATCGGCCACAGCCCCGAACAAGCGCGAACCATCGCCCAACGCGTCTGCCAATGCGCCGCGGACATTACTGTCAGCGAGGGCGCCTGGGTTCAGGTCCACGTCCGATCGACCTCCCGGTCGCTGAGCTGGCTACCGGGCCTGAGGGTAAGCGCGAGCGTGACCCTGCCGGCAGAGCCGGGCGGCAGCCCATGAAGCGCCGGCACGATGAATCCGGCGGTATTTCGGTGATTGCCGCCGCACTCATGGGGCTGGCCACACTTCTCATTCTTGCGATCGCGGCGAGCGCGACCATCCGCGCCCACCGCAGTTACGCGCAGGCGGTCGCCGATCTCGCTGCGCTCAGTGCCGGCCCTGACCTGTCGCGCGGCTGCCTGCGCGCCGGTGAGATCGCCGCGCGCAACGGGGTGCAGCTTGCCGAGTGTGAGCGCCTCAGGTTAGATCTGCGGGTCCGCGTCACTGTTCCCGTCCTTGGCATAGGCGAGGTCAGTGCGCGGGCTCGGGCCGCGCCGATATTTGCGCCGCCATGATGTCAAGGACGGCGATCGCCCCAGGCTTGGATAGCGGCTCGTTTCCGCTGCCGCACTTCGGAGAGACGATGCACCGCGGGCAGCCAGCCTCGCAGGGGCAGTCAGCGACCGCGTCGCGAGTGCGCGCCACCCACGCCGCTCGGTGCTCGAACCCGGCGGCCGCGAAGCCCGCGCCGCCGCGAGCCCCGTCATAGACAAAGATCGTTGGCTCCAAACTCTCGCCGTGCAGCGCGAACGAGACGCCGCCGATATCCCAGCGATCGCAGTGCGCGATCAGAGGCAGCAGCGAAATCAGGGCATGCTCCGCGGCGTGAAGCGCGCCCGGGATGTCCCCGGGAGCAAGGCCGGCCGCCTCAAGCGAACCGGCGGGCACATGCCACTGCCAGGCAACGGTCTGCAGATGACGTTGCGGGAGCTCGAGGCGCTGGGATGAAATGATCTCGCCGGTCTTCGCGCGACGGCGATCAAAACCCGTGACCTGCGTCGCCACATCGACGTGAGCGAGCGCCACCGTGCCAGCAGAATCGATGACATCGAGGACCTCGACGCTGGTTTCGCTGCGTGCCACCGTCCGCAGTTCCTGGGGCTGAATCGGCTCGGCGACTGCGGCCTGTCCGTCATAGTCCCGAACGAGGAACTGTTGCCCCTGGTGCAGGTAGATCGCTCCCTCATGCACGCTCGAATCCGCCGAACCGGCGCTCACCGTCCCAAGGAGACGGCCGGTTTCGCTTTCCACGACTGCCACGTCCCTGGCGCCGGAGCCTCGCAGGTCCGTCAGGTCATGGGCACGCCGCTCGAGCAGCGTGTTGTACATCCAGCCGGCGGGCCGCGACTTCAGCAATTCCCGGGCGAGGAGTTCCTCGATGAGTGGCGGCGTCACGGACTCGGTGGCGGGCCCGAGCCCAAAGAGCGGGAAGTCGGCTGGGGTGAGCGGAAACTCGGCTGCGGCAGCCAACAGGTGGGGGACGAGGACGTGGGGATTGGCGACGTTGATCACCGTGGGCTCCACACCGGCGGCGAAAATCTCTTCGGGGTGTTCCACGAGATAGGAGTCCAGGGCATCATCGCGTGCCGCGAAGATCGCGACCCCATCGCTTCCTGCTCGTCCCGCGCGGCCCGCCTGCTGCAACAGAGATGCGCGCGAGCTGGGCCAGCCCGAGGTGATGACGGCGTCCAACCCGGAGATATCGATCCCGAGTTCCAGCGCACTCGTTGCCGTGAGTCCAACGAGCCCGCCGCTACGCAATTCAGCCTCGAGTTGGCGGCGTTCTTCGGGAAGATAACCGCCACGGTAGGAGGCGACTCGCTTCGCATCCGCTGCCGCGACCAGTTCCCGAACGTGGGCGGCCATGGCTTCAGCGCCATAGCGCGACCGCACAAACATCAGGGTTCGGTGGTGGCGGGTGACGAGGTCCGCGAGCAGCGGGGCGGCATCGGAGCTGCCGTCGTCATCGGGCCGCACCAGGATATGGTCGCGGGCACCGGTGGGGGAGCCGTCCTCGGTGATGGTCTGTGCGCGTCCACCAGACTCGCCAAGCATCGCCGCAGCCAGACCGTGCGGATCGGCCGCGGTCGCGGACAAAAACACGACGACCGGATCGGCGCCGTAGGCACGGGCCGCGCGGATGAGTCGGCGCAACACGAGGGCGACGTGGGCGCCAAAGAGGCCCCGATAGGCGTGGGCTTCGTCCAGCACGATGAGGTGGAGGCCGCGTAGCAGCCGGGCCCAGCGCGCATGCGAGGCGAGGAGGGAATAGTGCACGAAGTCTGGGTTGGTGGCAATGACATCTGCGCGTGCGCGCGCCGCCTTTTTCTCTTCGCCGGTGGAATCGCCATCGCACGTGGTCACGACTGCGGGGAGGTTTCCGGCCGCGATGATGCCGCGCGCGGCCGCCACCTGATCAGCGCCGAGCGCCTTTGTCGGAGCGAGATAGACCATGGTTGGGCGGACCATCCGTCGCGCGATGGAACCCGCGGCTCCGGTGGCAATCGCCTCCTCGTGACGGGCCAGCAAGGAGAACATCTCGGCCCACACGGGAAGGGACTTGCCGGACCCGGTCCCGGTAGCAATGACCGTCGACTCGCCGTGGTCGAGAGCGTGCAGGGCTTCGGCCTGGTGTCGCCACGGCCGGGTCACGCCGATACGTTCGTATGCCGCCACGACATCGGGATGAACCGCCTGTGGCCACGGCGCGAATTGGGCCGACCGCGCCGGGGTGCGGTGCACGTGGGCGATCCGGTCCTCGCCGACGATACGCCGCACCGACGCGACGATGTCATGATTCGGCCCGGCACCCATAGGGCTATTGTGCCGGTCCCTTACAATGTTCGCGTGCCCGAGCCGATTCCGCCGATTCACCGCCGCCCCGCGCACCCGCGCCCTGCGCGACCGGCCCGCTCGCACGTGCAAGCCACCTCCCGGGAGATCAGCGGGACCCTGCGGCCGCGCCGCGCCCACACCAGGCGGATGGCCGGCCTGATCGTCTGCGTGGTGGCCGTCCTCGGATTGTGGCTCGGCGCGGTGATGACGAGGCTCGGCCAAGCTGTCGATACCCTCGCCATGCTGCGCCTGCGGGAGCTTTCGAGCATCGATCCGATCGATATCTCCTTCACCCACACCGTCATCTCCTATGGCGGCCTCGCCGCGATCGTGATCGCCGTCGCACTGATCGCGATCGTGCGCAAGCGATGGCAGCTCGCGATCCGAGCGGTCATTGTGCTGGCGGGCGCGAACCTCACCACGCAGCTGCTCAAGACCTACCTGTTGCCGCGCCCGGACCTTGGCATCAACTGGGCGACGCCACCCTCCCTACCGTCCGGTCACACGACGGTCGCGGCAGCGACGGCGGTCGCCCTCATCATGGTGGTGCCGGTCGCGTGGCGCACAGTCTCGGTCCTCATCGGCACCGGCTGGACTCTCTTCATTGGTTTTACGACGCTCGTCAACGGCTGGCACCGGCCCTCCGATGTCGTGGCCGCGATCCTCGTGGCCGCGGCGTGGGGTTTCGCGCTCGCACCCAACGAGGTAGGCCCAATTGCGGCGGCGCGACTGCGCCTCGTGATCTTGCGGATCGCGATGGCTGCCGCCGTGATCGGAGGGGTGGGGATCACGGCCGTTGCGATCCGGGTCGCGAGCGCCGGATTCCTTGACGCCGAGCGCCTATCGGGCCGGGTCCTGACAACTGCTGCCGGGCACGGCCTAACCGGGGCGATCGCGGCCGCGAGCGCGGCGCTGATCTTAACTGGCGTGTGTGCCCTCGCATTCCGCCAAATCGACCTCATCCGTACCGAGGCCGGCGGCGCGGGATAGCGCGTTAGGCGCGGGCGAGGATATCGACGAGGAAATCCGAGGCGGCGCCGAAGGGCTCGAACTGCCAGGTGGAGAACCTCGACTGGCTCACCCATCCCGATGACGCAAGGTCGCCCTCGTAGCGCGCGAGCGAATAGCCGCGACGCAGCCCAAACCCGATCACCATGCGCCCACCGGGAGCTAGGGAGTTACCAATGTGGGTGAGGAAATCGGCCGGTGATTCACCATCGAGGAAGGTGATGACATTGCCCGCGCACACGATGAGATCGGCTTTCGGGACATCCATCGGGACGGGCTCACAGATATTGGCTTCGATGAAGCGCACCTGACCGGGGGAAATGTCCTCGGTCTCTACTGCCGGGTCGAGCCCCACGCCGGCATCGGCGGCGACGGTGGTGCCTTCGGCAATGAACTCGGGATCGATGTCGAGACCAATGACCCGGTGTCCGCGCTTGGCGAGCTCGATGGCTACCCGGCCCGGCCCGCATCCCGCATCGATAATGAGCGCCCCACGCGCGACGAGGGCATCGGCCGCGCGGGCCTCGCCGTGCAGATCGAACCCGCGGGCCGCGAGTTGTTTGAACCGATCGATATAGCGCGCGGAATGCTCGGGATTGGCACTCGTAATCCGCTGCCAGCGGGTCTGGTCTGTCATGTCTCCCATTGTGCCTCACGTGGGACCAACGTCCCGACTCACTTCAGAGTTGAGGAAGAAAAACCACAACATGCGGTGGTTTGTGCGTGTCGCTGACACAATATGTAGTGGTGGGTCCTAACGTCGGTAAGGCGCGCTTGACGATGAGCGGCACCACGAAGCACGAGTAAAAACCGAGATTGGGGAGTCCAACATGACCACCTCCGCCACCCGCCACGAGACCATTTCCGCACAGCCGTCAACGAGGACGGCGCCCGTCAAGGTTGACGCGGTGGCAACGATCGAGGAGTACCTCGATCGCTCGGATTGGCGGGTGAACGCCAACGCCAATCAGGGCTACTCGCTCGGCGGCATGATGCTCAACACCTCGGGCAAGATGATCGCCAACTACTGGCTCTCGCGGGTCTACCGTCCCGAGGCCGGTGCCGCGCACCGCGAAGGCGATCTGCACATCCACGATCTCGACATGTTCGCCGGCTACTGCGCAGGGTGGTCACTGCGCACGCTGCTGGAGCAGGGGTTCAACGGTGTGCCGGGTGCGATCGCGGCCCGTCCCCCCAAGCACTTTTCCTCCGCCATTGGCCAGATCGTCAACTTCCTGGGCACGCTACAAAACGAGTGGGCTGGCGCTCAGGCCTTCTCTTCCTTCGATACCTACATGGCGCCCTTCGTCCGGCTGGACAACATGACCTACGACCAGGTCGAGCAGTGCATGCAGGAACTCATCTACAACCTCAACGTGCCCTCCCGCTGGGGCACCCAAACGCCCTTCACCAACCTCACCTTCGACTGGACCTGCCCCAAGGACATCGCCGACGAAGCTCCCCTCATCGGCGAGGAAGTATGCGACTTCACCTACGGTGAGCTCCAAGAAGAAATGGACATGATCAACCGCGCCTACATGGCGGTCATGACCGACGGCGACGCGGAAGGCCGGGTCTTCACCTTCCCAATCCCCACCTACAACATCACCGAGGACTTCGACTGGGACAGCGAAAACGCCACCTTGCTGTTCGAAATGACCGCGAAGTACGGCCTGCCCTACTTCCAAAACTTCCTCAACTCCGAGCTCGATCCGGGCATGATCCGCTCCATGTGCTGCCGCCTGCAGCTCGACCTGCGCGAACTGCTCAAGCGCGGCAATGGCCTGTTCGGCTCGGCCGAGCAGACCGGCTCCCTCGGGGTCGTCACGATCAACTGCGCGCGGCTGGGCTACCTGCACGCCAAGGACAAGGATGGCCTGTTCACGCGCCTCGATGAGCTGCTCGAGATCGCCCGCGACACACTGGAGAAAAAGCGCGTCGTCATCCAGCATCACATCGACTCCGGGCTCTTCCCCTTCACCAAGCGCTACCTCGGAACCCTCGAAAACCATTTCTCGACGATCGGTGTCAACGGCATCAACGAAATGATCCGCAACTTCACCCTCGATGAGCACGACATCACCGACGAGACCGGGCACGCGCTCGCGGTCGAACTCCTCGACCACGTCCGTGACGCGATGGTGCGTTTCCAGGAAGAAACCGGCCACCTGTACAACCTGGAGGCCACGCCCGCCGAGGGCACGACCTACCGCTTCGCCAAGGAAGACCGCAAGCGCTACCCCGGCATCATCCAGGCAGGCACCGACGCCAACCCCTACTACACCAACTCCTCCCAGCTGCCCGTCGGCTACACCGATGACGCCTTCCAGGCCCTCGCCGAGCAAGAAGAGCTGCAGGGCAAGTACACGGGCGGCACCGTGCTGCACCTGTACCTGCCGGAAAAGGTGTCCTCGGCCGAAGCCTGCAAGACGCTCGTGCACCGCGCGCTTGCCAACTTCCGCCTGCCCTACATCACCATCACCCCGACATTCTCGATCTGCCCGACCCACGGCTACCTCGCGGGCGAGCACTTCACCTGCACCCGCTGCGAAGAGGAGTTCGACGAGACCCAGGCCTGCGAGGTCTGGACCCGCGTCATGGGCTACTTCCGTCCCGTCTCCTCTTTCAACATCGGCAAGAAGGGCGAGTACGCAGAGCGCGTGATGTTCGACGAGCCGGCGCTGGTCTAGCAATGCCCACGACGACCGCCCGGCCAGCTGCCCACGACCTGCCGATCGCGGGACTTGTTCCGCTGTCGACGGTCGACTGGCCGGGCCGGCTCGTCGCCACCGTCTTCGTTCAGGGCTGCCCGTGGCGCTGCACCTACTGCCACAACACCGACCTGCTCGACTGCGCGAGGCCCGGTGTCGTCGGTTTCTCCGACGTCACCGCCCTGCTGGCAAAGCGGCGCGGCCTGCTCGACGGCGTCGTCTTCACCGGGGGAGAGGCAACCCGTCACCCTGCCCTGCCCGCCGCCGTGACGGCGGTACGCGAGGCCGGATTCGAGGTCGGGTTGCACACGGGCGGCGCCTATCCGCGTCGCCTCGCCGAGATTCGGGAGCAGCTGACATGGGTCGGATTCGATGTGAAGGGCCTGCCCGAGGACTACCCGAGTGTCGTCGGTGTGGGGGAGAGCCTCGGCGAACGGGCCTGGCAGGCGCTCGGCGAGCTGCTTGCTGGCGCCGCGCCACCCGAGGTCGAGGCGCGCCTGACCGTCTACCCCGGATCCCATTCACCGGAAAGCATCCGCGAGTGCGCGCGCCGCGCCCTCGCGCTCGGAGCCGGGACCTTTGCGCTACAAGAGGCGCGCACCGCCGACGGGGCACGGCCGCTGCGCCTACCGGTTTCCAGGGGCGCGGAAATTCTCGAGTTTGCCGAGCTTGCCGAGCTCGTGCGGGAGGTCGCCGGAGAGCGCGCAATCATCCGAAGCGCCAAGGATTGATTCTTCATTTCGGCGATTCGGGTGCCATTCGTTGGTATATCGTGACGCCGACGGGCAGAATCCTTCATAGACTTCACGGACGTTACACGCGGAAGGATCCTCCATGGCGCCCCACACGTTCGACCCGAACGCCGAGCACTCCGGTGACGACGCCCTCGTGCGCAACCCGGATGCCACCCCCGCTGACCTGCACCGGCTCGCCGCCGAGCGCCCGGACCTGCGCCCCCTCATTGCGAACCACCCGAACGTTTATCCCGAACTACGGGACTGGCTCGCAAGCGTGAGCGAACCCGAGCCCGCCGAAGACAGCGAACCGGCTGAGCAGCCGCAGCCGAACGACCGCAACGCCGAACTCGTCCACGATCCCGAGGCAAGCGCGTCCGATCTGCATCGCATCGCGGGCGAACGCCCCGATCTGCGGGCCGCGATCGCCGCCCACCCGAATGCCTATCCTGACCTGCTGACCTGGCTCGGCACGTGGAATGACCCGGAGATTAACGAGGCGCTCGCGGCCCGCGAGGATGTCGCAGCGCCGGAGGAGAGCCCAAAGGACGATGACCGCACCGCGGTCCTCGGCTCGGGCGCAGCCATCCTGCCGGCCACCGACGCCGCTACCGCCGAGCCGCCCACGCAGCGCATCGCGCCGCAGCGCTTCGAACCCGCCCTGCAGCAGGCCCCGCGCTACGACGCGCCCGTCGCTGCCGCGCCCGCAGCCCACTACACCCCAAGCGAGCCGCAGCGCTCCGGCTCGGTCGCCTCCTCGGTCGTCCTCGGCGCGCTCATCGGCCTCGTCGTCATCCTCCTCGCCGTCGTCCTCATGCTTTGGCGGCCCTGGGAGTCAAACGATCCGGTCGTCGCTCCGACGACATCGGCCCCGACGCCGAGCGCAGCCGAATCCGCATCGCCAACGGAAACCGCGTCGCCCACGGAATCCCCGACGCCGAGCGAGAGCCCCACCGAAACCGAAACCCCCGCGATGCCCTACCTGCCGGAGGGCGCGGCCCCGGTCACGCACTTCACGGCGCCCTCAGGCAATATCGCCTGCCGCTCCGATGGCGACCAGGCCTTCACCTGCACGATCTACGAGCACAACATCACCGATGCCGACGGGCAGGGCCTGAACTGCGAGGGCCCCCTGACGATCCACTGGCCGTACGCCTCCGAGCCGGATTACTCGTGCGAAGCCACCGTCGCGAAGGGCGGCACGACGCTGCAGTACGGCACCTCGGCCCTGCTCGGCCAGGGCATCGCGTGCACCTCGGAACAAGCTGGCATGTCGTGCTGGGATAGCGAATCGGGCCTCGGCGTGCAGCTCGCGCGCCGCGGCATCAGCTCCGTCAATAAGGCCGGATAGGCGCGCGTGGTGGGGGCTGCGCGGGCTCGCGCGGGCGTCGCCCTCGGTGTGGCGCTGCTATGCTGCACCGCCGCCTGCACCTCCTCGGTCGCGCCCTCGCCGCCGCCCGTCACCGCCGCGCCCACCCCGGTCGCGAGCGCATCGCCCAGCCCGGCAAGCACGTCCGCGCTCTCCTTCACGCTCGCCCTGGATCCCGGTCACAACGGCGGCAACGCCACCCACGTCCGCGAGATCAACGCCCCCGTGCCCGATGGACGCGGCGGCACCAAAGCGTGCAACACCGTCGGCACCGCGACGGCCTCCGGCTACCCCGAGCACGCCTTCAACTTCGACGTCGCCACGCGCATGATCCCCACCCTTGAGCGCGCCGGCATCACGGTCATCACCTCCCGCGACAGCGACGACGGCGTCGGCCCGTGCGTCGATGAACGCGGCACCTTTGCCGCCGGCGCCGACGCGCTCGTCTCGCTGCACGCTAACGGCTCGGCAACAACGACGCCGCATGGTTTCTTCCTCATCGTCACGCCCGAGGGCGCGGCCGCCTCGTCGCCCACGTCGCAGCTCGCTGCCGAGGTCATCGCCCAGCTGCGGCAGGCCGGCTTCGAGGAGAATTCGGGCGTGGCCGGCGCGCTGCAACAGCGCACCGATATCGCCGGCCTCAATCACGCCGCGGCCGCCTCCCCGCAGCTGCCTGCGGTCCTTATCGAGCTCGGCGAGATGCGCAATCCCGACGACGCCGCGGTCATGGAGTCGCCGGCGGGCCGCCAGCGCTACGCCGACGCCCTGGCCGCAGCAATCATTTCCTACGCATCTAGGCCTTAGGGCCCACGGGTATTTACACCTGTGTCCATAAAATATGGAGCAGAGGGTCGTATGCCAACGGTGGCGACGGCACTCAAACGGAGCTGACACCCAGGGAGGAGCGCAGTAGCGGTGGGTAAGCTACGAAGCTTCATCACTCAGCAGATGCTGACGCCCGGGTTCATCATGCGGGCCCTTGCCGTCTTCGTCATCGGATCCCTGTTCGGCGTTGGCCTGTTCACCTTCGTCTACGCCCGCGGCTATTCCTACCTCGGCAATGACCCGACGACCTGCATCAACTGCCACGTCATGCAGGATCAATACGACGGCTGGAAGGCCGGCCCGCACGCGAACGTTGCCACGTGCAACGACTGCCACGCCCCGCACGACAACATCGTCCACAAGTACATCGTCAAGGGCGAAAACGGCTTTTGGCACGGCCTGAAATTCACCACCGGGTGGTACCCGGAAAACATTCGTATCCGCGAGACGAACCGGCAGGTCACCAACGACGCCTGCCTGTACTGCCACGCGGAAGTCACCAGTGACATGCACCTGACCATCGACGACGGCGCCACGCTGAGCTGCGTGCGCTGTCACGACGACGTCGGACACCAGTAGGGAAGAGACTCATGAGCGACGCGACCGAAGAACAGCCCCCCGAAACCGCCAAAAAGCGCGGCCGCCGCCAGTGGATCTGGATGGGCGCCATCGCTGTCACGGCGCTCGTCACCTTCGGCCTGACCATGCTGCTGCTCAACATTTTGGAGCGCAAGACCGAGGCCCACGCCCCCTACACGCCCGTCGTCCAGCTCGATGAGACGACGGTTGATCCCGCGATCTGGGGCCGGAACTTCCCGATCCAATACGAGCAGTATTTAAAGACCGAGGAATTCACGCCCTCCAAGTACGGCGGCGCCTCGCTCGAGCCGCACACGCCGACGGCCGATGATCCGCGCACCGAGGTGCCGGAGTCCAAGATCGAGCAGGACCCGCGCCTGAAGGACATGTGGGCGGGCTATGCCTTTGCCACCGACTACCGCCACGCGCGCGGCCACATGCACATGCTCAATGACCAGCGCTACACGCTGCGTGTCACCCAGTTCGATCAGCCCGGCACCTGCCTGAACTGTCACGCCTCGACGGTTCCCGTCATGCAAGAGCTCGGCGATGGCGACATCCGCAAGGGCTTTGACGTCATGAACAAGATGACCTACGAGGAAGCTACCAAGCTCGCGGACCATCCGGTGACGTGCATCGACTGCCACGATCCGGAAACCATGAAGCTCACGATCACCCGCCCCGCCTTCATGGATGGCATCAAGGCGCTGAAGGCCTCCGAGGGCATCGAAAACTATGACGTGAACAAGGACGCGACGGCCCTGGAGATGCGCACCTACGTCTGCGCCCAGTGCCACGTCGAGTACTACTTCAAGGGCGAGGATAAGACGCTGACCTTCCCGTGGGCCAAGGGCATCGACATCGATGACATTTGGGACTACTACCAGGAAGACGGCCACATCGACTGGACCCACAAGACTACGGGCGCCAAGATGCTCAAGGCTCAGCACCCCGAGTTCGACATCTGGTCCAACGGCATCCACGCCGCCAATGGCGTCAGCTGCGCTGACTGCCACATGGCCTACCAGCGCGAAGGCGCCCACAAGGTCTCCAACCACCAGATCACCAACCCCATGGTCGATGCGAACGCCTCGTGCGGCACCTGCCACAAGGCCGACTCCGATGAGATGAAGCGCCGCGTGGAGGTCATCCAAGATCGCTTCGTGCACACCCGTGACGTCGCCTTCGACGCCCTTGTGGCACTGATCCGCGATATCGAAAAGGGCATTGCCGACGGCGTCGACGAAGCCCAGATCGACCTGGCTCGCGAATACCAAAACAAGTCGAGCTTCTACATCGACTACGTCTACTCCGAAAACTCCTACGGCTTCCACGCCCCGGATTACACGCAGCGCATCCTGTCCGACGCGCTCGACGCAGCACGCAAGGGCCAGCTCGCCCTGCGTGGCGCCAGCGCCGAAGAACTCGCTGCCTCCGACATCACGGAAGCGAACAAGGAGTGGTTCGGAGAAGAAAGCGCGGCTCATGAGCAGTAGGGCAGAGCGCCGTCCCGGCGAACCGGACAAAGAGCTCCAATCGATAAATCCGGACACCGCCGAGCGGATCCTCTCCTTCCTGCAGACCGCACCCGAAGAGATCGCCGAGTGGGCGAGCGCCCAAGAGGCCGCCGTCCGGCGCGCGAGCGCTACCCGTGAGACCGTCGCTGAAGTGGCGCCTCGCGAGCAGCATCCAGACGACATCCTGCTGGCCGAGCTCGGCGAAGAAGACGACGACATCGTCACGAGCCGGCCCAAGGCTCGGGGCCGAAAGAACCGCCCAACTCTCAGCCAGGACGCGACGGGCGATGCCACGACCGCCGCGGTCGCAAGTGCGAGCACCGCGGCACGCGCCACGCGCGCGGCGAGCGGCCCGACGAACCCGAAGTACCTGAAAAAGCGCACCTCCTCCGGCGGAAAAATCGCGCTCGCGCTGATCTTCGCATTCTCGGTGGTCTTCGCCATCTACCTCGCGGGCAAGCCCACCCCCGAGGCCACCCAGCCAGCGAACCACCCGACGATGGGCGAGCAGCAGCAGGCACCCTCGGCCGCCGAGCGCGCCGAGCGGATCGCGCAGTTGCAAAGCCAGATCGAGGCGGATCCGAGCGATACCAAGGCCCGCCTGGAGCTCGGCGTCCTGCAGTTCAACCAGCGCGAGACCGCCAAGGCCGAAGAGCAGTGGACCGCCGTCATCGAGGCGGATCCGAGCGAGGTCCAGGCCTGGTACAACCTCGGCTTCCTCTACCTGTCCAAGGATCCGGCCGAGGAGGACAAGGCCCGCGAGGCCTGGGGCAAGGTCGTGGAACTGGCGCCCGATTCCGATCTCGCCCGCACCGCCCAGATGCACCTAGGAGGGCTGAACGATGGCAAGGAGTGATCTCGCGCCAGCACCGAGCCCCACCCACGACGACGTTCCGGTCACCGAGTTCTTCGTCCGCATCTACCGCTTCTTCTATTCCAAGACGGTCGGCCTGCTGCTCATCCTCGCGATGGCTGTGGTGACCCTGCTCGGCACGATCATCACCCAGGCCCCCGGATCGACTCTCGCGACCGCCGAGGGGGCGGAGCACTTCCTTACCGAGATGCGGCCCCGCTACGGCGGCTGGACCTCGATCCTCTACCACCTCGGCTTCTTCAACATCTACACCTCGTGGCTGTTCCTCATCATCACGGCGCTGCTCGCGATCTCGATCATCGCGTGCACCGTGCACCGGATTCCGCAGCTGTGGCAGCGCGCTACCCGGCCGCGCACCCACGTCTCGGGAGCGTTCTTCACCCACGCTCGCTACCGTGCAGAGCTCCCGGCAGAAGGCGATGCCGCTAGCGTTCTTGCAGCGCTCGACGAAGCGGCCGCGGCCAAGGGCCTGCGCGTCGTCGCCGATGAGAAAGACCCGCACGCCCGCTATCTCGACAAGAATCGGTGGGGTCCGTTTGGAACCGTCGCGGCGCACGCCTCCTTCGTCATCATCCTGGCGGCGTTCGCGATCTCCTCGCTGGCAGGTATCGACGAACAGCTGACCGTGCCGGTGGGATCATCTGTTCCCGTCGGCCACGACTCCGGACTCACGCTCGCCGCGGAGTCCTTTACCGAGTCCTTCTACGACGATGGCAGCCCCTCCGATTACGTCTCGCACCTGCGCGTCCTTGACGGCGATGCGGTCGTCGCCGAGCAAGATGTGCGCGTCAATAGCCCCCTGAAGTACGGCGGATTCTCCTTCCACCAAGCCTTCTATGGCATCGCGGCGGACCTTCGCATCGTCGATGAAGACGGCAGCGAAATCTACGCCGGCTCCGTCCCGCTGCGCTTTACCTCCGAAGACAAGATGAACTCGATTGGCCGGATCGATCTGCCCGAGGCTGGCATCGATGTCATCGTCGTCACGCCCGCCTCCGGCCGCGCCGATTCCCCCATTCCGGCCGGCACCGCTGTCATCGAGATGTATCCCACCGGCCAAACCCAGCCGCTTGACGTCAAGCCCGTGACCCAGGGCCAAGAGGCAGCCGTCGCGGGCAAGACGGTGACCTTTGAGCGCGAGCGCCAGTACACCGGGATCAACCTGCGGCAGGATCCGGGCACGTGGTGGATGTGGATCGGCTCGATCCTGCTCGTGGGCGGCTCGCTCATGACCTTTGGGATGCGCCACCGGCGGATCTGGGCGCGCGTGATCGAGGGCGAGGATGGCCCGAGCGTGCAGTTCGCCTCCGCTGAAAAGACTGACTCCGGCTTCGGCCGATTCTTTACCGACACCGTTACCGCCGTCAACGAGCGGCTCTTAGAAAGGCCGACCGATGCTTGAAATCGCTGAATACCTCCTCATGGCGGCGCTCGCGTTCACGACCCTTGCGCTCGTGAGTTTCGCCGTCGTGTTGACTTCCAAGCGCCGCGCCGCGGCACCTGCCAGCGAGCGGGAACCCGCCGTCGTGGGCGCTGCCACCGGCGGGCGTGTCGCGACGATTGCGACGCCCGAGGGCGTTCGCGAACTCCGTGAGACGGTGCCCGAGGAGGGTGGGCCCGCCCCCGCGCATGGATTAGCGTGGTATGCCAATGCGTTCTTGATCGGCGCACTCATCTTGCTGACGGCTTACCTCGGGATCCGGATGTCGATCACCGGGCACGGCCCGTTTGCCAACCAGCACGAGTTCGCGGTCTCCTTCACGTGGGGCATCCTGCTCGCCTACGTCGTGTTTGCGCTGCGCTACAAACTGCGCGCGTTGGCCCTCGTCGTGCTGCCCGTGACGGCAGCGCTGCTCGTCTACGCGCTATCTCTCGATACCGGCATCAAGCCGCTCATTCCGGCCCTGCAGAACAACCTGCTGCTGACGCTGCACGTCGGGTTTGCGATCCTGTCCTACGGTGCAGCGTGTGTGTCCTTCGGGGCGGCGGTGCTCTACCTGCTGCGTGGCCGCATCACCTTGCGCGGGCTGCCGAGCGAGGAGACGCTTGATGAGATCGGTTACAAGGCCGCCGTCGTGACCTACCCGCTGCTCACCATCATGATCGTGCTCGGCGCGGTCTGGGCGAATACCGCGTGGGGCAGGTACTGGGGCTGGGACCCCAAGGAGACGGCCGCCTTCGTCACGTGGCTGATCTACGGGGCCTACCTGCATGCCCGCGTCGTGCGGGACTGGCGGGGACGCAAGGCCGCCTGGCTGTTGATCATCGGCTTCATCTCGGTTCTCTTCGCCTACTTCGGCAATCACTTCTTTGGTGGCCTGCACTCCTATGCATAAGCGATTCGTTCCTATTGCCGTCGTCGCGGTCATCGCCGTCGTCCTCGTGCTAGCGGCATCGGCGCTGAAGGGCGGCTTCATGTCGACCTCGGCCGATGCCAACACTCCCGACCGCGCCAACGCCGCCAATCCCGCGAGCTTCGCAACCTCCGGGCAAGTGTCGGAAGGCCAGGGCGCTCGGCCCGAGGTCGGCGAGCAGGCGCCGGAGTTTTCCGCCACCGACTGGGAGGGCAATGAGGTCGCCCTCGCTGACTACAAGGGCGCGCCCACGTGGCTGGTCTTTAACGCCTCGTGGTGTGCGGCCTGCCGTGCCGAGGCGCCCGATGTGCAGGCCGTGCACGAAAAAGTTGGCTCGAATGCGAATGTCGTCGCCATCTACCTCAACGAGGATCTCGGCAAAGTCGCCACCTTCGCCGGGCGCCTCGGCTTGACCTACCCCCACATTCCGGACCCCGATGGCGCTGTTTCCGCGCGGTTCCACGTCATCGCGATCCCGCATCACGTGTTCCTCGACGCGAATGGGACGATCACCGGCATTCACGCCGGCGGCATTACCGAAGCACAAGCGCTAGCAAAGCTGTCCGAGGCGGGGTTGAGCCTGCCGGAATAATCCGTTGCGCATAACTGCGCTTGCTCGTCTCATGGCGCCAACGCCGACAGTAGGAGCTAGCCATGACCGCGCGCATCGATGACCAGGGCAGAGCCGAGCCACCCCTGGCGGGTTCGGAAGTTCAGAGCCTGACGGGATTCCTCTCCTATCTGCGCTCGACGCTCGAATGGAAGACTCGGGGGCTGTCGACAGCCGAACTCGGGCGAGCGATCGATCCCACGACGATGACGCTCGGCGGCTTGCTCACGCACCTGGCCTGGGTCGAGGACTTTTGGTTCGGCACCGTGCTTGCCAAGACGCCTCCGAGCGAGCCATGGGCCGGCATCGATTGGCAGGCCCATCACGATGGCGATTGGGAGCTTGCTGCCACGCTGGAGGCCGATGAGATGCGTGCGCTCTGGCGTCAGGCCGTCGGGCAATCCGAGGCCATCGTCGATCGCGCCTTGCAGCACGATGGAGCCCTGGCAGAAACACACCCGGCATGGGGCGGTCGGGACGATGTCTCGCTGCGCTGGATACTCCTGCACATGATCGAGGAGTATGCCCGGCACAACGGCCACGCTGACCTGTTGCGCGAAGCGATCGACGGCGAGACCGGCGAGTAACGACAAAACCGGGCGGGAACTGGATGATTTCCAGCTCCCGCCCGGTGATGTGTCAGGTGACTAGCTCAGCACGCGGCGACGGTGTGCGGCGAGCACACCGAGTCCGAGAGCAAGCAGGCCGGCGGCGCCAAGCGCGATACCGGTCGAGTCCGCACCCGTCACCGGCATCCCCGGCTTACCAGGCTGGCCAGGCTTACCCGGGGTGGTTGGCTGGCTCGTGGGCTGCTCGGTCGGGTCCTCGGTCGGCTGGTCCGTGGGCTGTTCCGTGGGCTGCTCGGTCGGCTGCTCAGTCGGCTGTTCCGTGGGCTGCTCGGTCGGGGTGACCGAGGCGGTGACGAGCTTCCAGTTGTCTTCGAAGAAGTCCTTCGGGTCGATCGTGCCGACCTTCTGAGCCCAGTCGATGATGAGCTGACGGATCTCGAGCAGATCGTTCCACACCTCGGGGGCGTCAACGGCGACCGGGTAGCCGCCACCGCCGTTTTGGCGGTAGTTGTTGACAGCGAGGATGAACTCATCGGTGTCCTTGATCGGCGTACCATCGGGCATCCGCAGGTTTTCGATGCGCTCGCCGACCGGCTTGGAGATGTTGATCTCGTAGAAGACTCCGGTCAGGGCGTCGTAGTTGTAGTCCGGGATGCCGCGGGTTGCGCCCGGGTACTGGCAGTTGGTGCCGGTCTCGGGATCGAAATCAGCGCCCTCCTCAACCTGGCAGAAGAAGCGAGCAGAGTACTCCAGGTACTCCTTCATGCCCTTGCCATCGATCTTGACCGCGGCCAGGGTGTTGTCGTAAATGTACAGACCCGCGATGTCCTTGATCGTCACGTCGCCCTTGGGGAAGACCGACTCGCGCGAGAACGGAGAGGTCTGCGCGATGACAGGTAGGTTCGCGTATTCGGTGCCCGCGAGGTTTTCCTTGACGGACTCCACCATGACGTGACCGATGAGATCGAGAATCGGGGTGTCCTCATAACGCGAGCTCTCCGTCTTCATCTCCTGGGTGGACTGCGCGACGACCGTGTTGACGTAGTCGACGGTGGCCTTGTGGGCCTTGGTGAGCTCCACGTTGCCGGTGATGCGCTCGGAATCGGCGGCCTCCGACGCGGCGTGCGTCGTCGAAGTCGTGTTGTCCCAGTCGATGGCGAAGGTGCCGTTCTCGCCTTCCACGAGCTTCAGCGTCACTTCGGCGACGGACTGCGCCCAGAACTTGGGCTGGGCGAGGAGCACGGGATCGCCGTCGGGGGCCGTGAACTTCTGGCCCTTGTTCTCCACGTGCGAGTGGCCCGCGATGACGACGTCGAGATCGTTGACGTGCGTGGCCAGCGAGCGGGCGACATTCTCGCCAAGTTCGGCGGGATTCCACGTCGCGCCATCCGGATCCTGGCCGGTGTGGGCGAGGGCCACGACGACATCAGCGCCGGCGTCCTTCATGATCGGCACGTACTTCTGGGCCGTCTCCACGATGTCCTTGAAGTCGAGCTTGCCCTCGACCAGGGCCTTATCCCAGGTGCGAACGCCCGGGGTCACGAGGCCAAGGACGCCGACCTTGACGGTCTTGCCGTCGATCTCGCGCTCGAAGATTTCATAAGGCTTTTGGGCCGGACTACCGGTCTCGACGTTGATGACGTTCGCGCCGAGCAGGGGAGCGTTCAGCTGCGAATCGTACTTGGCGAGCAGCGGCAGGCCGTAGTTGTATTCGTGGTTGCCCACCACGAGCGCGTCATAGCCGATCGTGTTGTAGGCAATGGCCATCGGGTGCTGCGAGATGTCGAGCTTTTCGGGCTGGACGGCAGCAAGGTAGGTCAGGGGAGTGCCCTGAATGGCATCCCCGTTATCGAACAGCATGACCGAATCCGGATCGGCAGCCGCGGCGCGCTTTTGCTGCACGATCGAATCCACCCGGGCGAGGCCGAGTTCCTTACCGGGGCCGTAAGGCGCGTCCCGGAAGTAGTCCCAGTTCATGACGTGCCCGTGCACGTCGGTGGTGGCGAGCAGCGTCAGGTCCACGGAGTCTCCGGGGGCTGCGCTAGCAGGAAGTATCGTCGAAGCGGTGAGGGCCGCAGCGACGAGACCACTGGCGAAGAAGCGAGATCGCATGAAGGTCCCTTCATCGTTGATGAGGTTCGCCCAGCATAGGCGAGCCGGCTTCACTGCACCAGACGTTGGTGAATATTGGGTGACATCGTGCTGTGAGCTCAACCACAGCCAGATTGACGCCTCGCGACGATCCTCATCAAACGCCGCACGTCCCAACGCCGCTGCTCAACCAGATCACCGAACTCGAAGGCGAATGGGGCTTCGAGATGGTCCAGGAGGGTCCGACCGACTGGATCGTGCGCGTCGCCCGCCAGTCCTAACGTTTCAGGGTGTCTAGGCTGAGGGCATGCCAGCACCCGATATCCGGTCCATCGGCGATGACGAGCGCGCTGACGTGGCCGCACCACCGCCGCCGAACCTTGGCGACCCCGCACTTGCGGCCGACCTGCGTGCCGACCTTGTTGGCTACACCTCCGATGCACTCGATGAGCTGCTCGGACCCGTCGCCGCTGCCGCCCTCGCTCGCGAACAGCTCATTCCCGCCCGAATCGCGCTCACCGAAAGTAGCGAGCCGCTGGCGCTGCTGGCTCGACTCTTCCTCCTCGGCGACGAACTGACCGGCGCCGAGGTCGAGCGGGCCCTGCCTGCTACGACGCCCGCGCGCGCCGAAGCCGCGCACCTCATTACCCGCAGCGCGACCGGGCGCTTTCGCGCCGCGGTCGATATCTCGCCCACCGGCATCGATCCGTCAGACGGCCCAGCCTGGATCGTCTCCGACCTGCCCGAAACCGTCCTCGGCCATGCCCTGCCGCCCTGGCACGTCCTCGGCGTTGGGGGAGCGAGCCAGACCCTGCACGCGCTGCTGCCGCAACCCCCGGCAGGTGGCAGCCTCGGCACCGTGCTCGATCTCGGCACCGGATCGGGCATTCAGGCGCTCACCCTCGCTCGCCGCGCCGAACGGGTCATCGCCACCGACCTATCCGAGCGGGCCCTCGCCTTCCTGCGCGCCAATGCGGCGCTCGCGGACATCCCCGACGGCGTCATCGAGGCTCGCGCCGGTTCGCTCTTCGAGCCGGTGGCGGGCGAGACGTTCGACCTCATCGTGTCCAACCCGCCGTTCGTCATCACGCCCGCCGCGGCCTACGACGCCGGCCTGCCGGTCATGGAATACCGCGATTCTGGCACCGGCGCGAGCGGCGATGAGCTCCTCGCGCGCCTCATCGCCGATCTCGGCACCCACCTCGCGCCCGGCGGACGCGCCATCATCCTGGCCAACTGGGAAGTGCGCGCGGACGAGGACGAGTTCGCGCGGCCCCGCGCCTGGGTGGCGGCCGCTGAATCTCGCGCGGGCGCGCCCCTGGATTCGTGGATCATTCGTCGCGAGTTTCAAGACGCCGCAGAGTATGCCGAGATGTGGCTGCGCGATGGGGGCCTGAGCGATGATTACGACGCGCTGTACCGCGCCTACCTCGCTGATTTTGCCGCGCGGGGCGTGCGCTGGATCGACTTCGGCTACCTCCTGCTCACCCGTCCGCTGAGCGGCGAGCGCGGCGTGCACGAGACCTCCGACCTCACCGGCCATGCAGCGCCCGACGGCGAGACCTTGTGGCGGCTAGCGACCGAGCGCGCCCGCCTGGAACGAACCTCCGATAGCGACCTCGCCGCGAGCCGTATTACGGCGGCGGACGATGTCACGCTCGAACATCATTTCCGCATCGGCGAATCCCAGCCCGAGGTCATCACCGCTACCCAGGGCGGCGGCCTGCACCAGGTCGTTGCCTGCCCAACCGAGATGGCGGGCCTGCTGTCTGCCGCCGATGGCAGCCTCGCCGTGGGCCAAATCGCCGCCGCCCTCGCCGCCCTGCTCGACGTAGACGGCGAGGCCATGGCTAAGGTCTGCATCGCCCACACTCGCCGGCTGGCGAGCATCGGAATGCTGAGCGTCGACTAGGTCGCGATTCGATCACGACGGGGGGCATCCCCGCGACAACCTACGGAGCCGTAAGTTACGGTGGCGTAGTGAGTATCAAGCCGACACCCGCCGCGCGCCGCAGGATGCTCTCGCGCGTGCGCTCCGGCGCGGGGCGCATCGCGGCCTCCCTCGCCACCCCGCTCGTGCCCGGCGACTACCTCGATCTCATCTCGCCCCTGCGCTCCGGCGCCGATCTGCGCGCCCGCATCATCGCCCGCCACCGCGAGACCGAGCGCACCGCCACCCTGACGCTGCGCCCCTCCGGCGCCTGGCGCGGCCACATTCCCGGCCAGTACGTGCGCATTGGCGTCGATATCGACGGCGTGCGCCGCTGGCGCGCCTACTCGATCACCTCGCCGCGGTCGGGCGACGCCGCTGATTTCACCATCACTGTCACGATGATCGATTCCGGCCTGGTCTCCGCCCACCTCGTGACCGGCGACGTCGTCGGCTCCCTCATCGCGCTCGACCAAGCCACGGGCGACTTCATCAGCCCCACGCCCGCCCCCGGCCGCGTCCTGCTGCTGACCGGCGGCTCGGGCCTCACCCCAGTCCTCGGGATGCTGCGCTCCGGCGTCTTTGCCGGCGCCGACGTCGTCCTCATCCACTCCATCCGCCGCGCCGCCGATTTCGTCGCCGGCGAGGAACTGGCCGCCTGGGCCCGCGAGCACAGCAACCGCCTCGTCGTTCGAGTGACCGACGACGACGGCCAGCTGCGCCTATCCGACCTCGATCACCTCGTGCCCGACTGGCGCGAGCGCCACACCTTCGCGTGCGGCCCCACCGCCCTGCTCGACGACTGCCAGGCCCACTGGGGCGAGTTCGAGATCGGTGATCGCCTCACCGTCGAACGCTTCCGCCCCACCCTCGCCGCCATCGGCGACGGCGGCACCGCAACGTTTTCCCGCAGTAACACCACCGTCGTCGCCGACGGCGGTAGCGCGCTGCTGGATGTCGGCGAGGACGCGGGCGTCCTCATGCCCTCCGGCTGCCGGATGGGCATCTGCTTTGGCTGCCTCGCACCCCTGAAAGAAGGCAGCGTGAAAGACCTGCGCAACGGCGAGGTCACCACCGCCGCCGACGGCGAAACCGTACCCATCCAAACCTGCATCTCTGCCGCCGCCGGCCCCTGCACGATCGAGCTGTAACCACCGAGAATCTGGAGCCCTCCCCATGACCACTCTCGCCC
>NZ_JALIQR010000015.1:0-68455 GCF_023634005.1 Bowdeniella massiliensis | reverse complement strand
CGGCGATCAAGTGCCTGTATCTGGTGACGCGTTCGCTTGACCCCAGCGGCGGAGGCCGGGCACGCTGGGTGATGAGGTGGAAGCCTGCGCTGAACGCGTTCGCGATCACCTTCGCCGGACGGTTCGACAGGACCACCCACTAATGAAAACCGCCGGACCCTACACACCGTTCATCGGACAGACCCGTAGGGGGTTCGTCATGTGAATTGAGCGAAGGCCTAGAGAACTTCCATGACGGTTGGGATCGCAGGCTCACCCTCGGACAGGCGCCATGCCTGGTAGGGGAGTTCTGCGCGGGAGGATTCGTGGCGCTTCCGGGCAGCGTCCAGGGCTGCAGGGCCGCGATGCTCCTCGTTGATCTCGCCGCCGCTGACGAGGTCCACCTGAAGGGGACGTGCGCCGCGAGAGGCGAGGTAGTAGCGAGCTGCTTGCGGATCATCGCTGGCGACGACGAGCTCGACGGCGGCATGGCCTTCGGCAACAACGCGGCCGGCGTACTTGCGGCCCCCGATTGACTGCTTGGAGCTGGATTTCTTTGCCACCGGCGTCCACTGGCCGCTGTCATCCTGACGTGCCACGAGCTTGTACACGAGTTCCGCAGTGGGATGGCCAGAACCGGTCACGACCTTGGTGCCGACGCCATACGAATCGACGGGAGCGGCGCCGAGCGCCGCGATGGCGTACTCATCGAGGTCCGAGGTGACGGTGATCTTGGTGTCGTGTGCGCCGAGATCATCGAGCTGCTGGCGCACGGTGAAGGCCTGGGCGATGAGATCGCCCGAGTCGAGTCGGACGGCCCCGAGCTCGCCGCCGGCGCGGCGGGCAGCGGCCACGGCGCGCTCCACCCCCGTCGTCACGTCGTAGGTATCGACGAGCAGCGTCGTGCCTGGGCCAAGGGCAGCGATCTGGGCGTCGAAGGCTTCCTCTTCGGAGTCGTAGAGCAGCGTAAAGGAATGCGCCGCGGTGCCGATCGTCTCGATTCCGTAGGAGCGTCCGGCCTCCAAAATGGAGCTGCCCGCAAAGCCAGCAACGACGGCCGCGCGCGCTGCGGCAACGGCGGCCTCTTCATGGGTGCGACGCGCGCCCATCTCCAGGCATGGCCGGCCGTGTGCCGCGCTCGTCATGCGGGAGGCTGCGGCGGCGACGGCGCAGTCGTGGTTAAGAATCGCCAGCAGCACCGTCTCTAGCAGCACTGCTTCGGCAAAGGTACCGGTGACGGAGAGCAAAGGGGAGCCCGGCAGGTAGCACTCGCCCTCGGCGTAGCCCGAGATATCGCCCGAAAAGCGGTAATCGGCGAGGAAGTCCAGCGTCTCATCGCTCAGCGTCGTCGAATCCCGCAGATAGGCAATCTCGTCGGGGGTGAAACGGAAACTCTCGACGGCGTCCAGCACGCGGGCGATTCCGGCGACGACTCCGTAGCGCCGGGTGGCGGGCAGTCGCCGGCCAAAGAGCTCGAACGCACTGAGCCGATCAGCGTGCCCGGAGGCGATCGCCGCGTCGATCATGGTCAGCTCATACTTATCCGTTAACAGCGCCGTGGTGCGGGTCTCGGTCATGGGCTTAAGGCTACCCGCGTATCGTGCGATAACCGCGTTGCATCGCGCCTTCGGGTGTCACAATGTGGGTGATGTCCAGCGCACTCGTGTCCGTCGGCTCGGCACCGATCGCCGAGCGAATTGAGCGTGCCGAAACGCTCAGCGATCGCCCATGGCAAACAATCGTCTGGGACGATCCCGTTAACCTCACGAGCTACGTCACCTACGTCTTCCAGCGTCACTTTGGATATACCCGCGCGCACGCGGAATCGCTCATGTGGCAGGTCCACCGCGAGGGCAAGGCCGTCGTCGCCTCCGGTGCCCGGGAGATGATGGCGCGCCACTGCGAAGCGCTGCACATCTATGGGCTGTGGGCGACAATGACGAAGGCACCATGATCGAACGTTTCATGCGGGTAGCGCGCGGCTACGCCTCGAGTCCCGATGCCTCCGTGCGGCTCATGGTCGCGCGCGCGGTGGAGGATCTCGGCGATATCCTCAACCGGCCGCTGGAGGCCGTGCCCGATGCGGGCTCCGATGACGCCGTGCTGGCCGCGCTCGATTTCGACGTTGCCGATACGCAGGAAGACGCGGGGGACGATCCCGCGCTCGCGCGGCTGCTGCCGGCGATGAGCCTGGAGGACGCCGACCTCGCCGACGAGCTGCGCCTTGATACGCAGCGCCGGATCCGCAACGCCAAGGCCCGCCAGCTTCGGCTGCTGCACGACATTCTGCTATCCGACGATGACCGGGTGCTCGTGCCCCATGGCAGCGAGCACGAGGTGCTGTCCGCACTCACCGATGTGCGACTGCTCATAGCCGAGCGGCTGCAGATCCGTGACGCGGATGACATCGACCGGCTGCGCGATGCCCACGAGGCGGGAGATCGTGCGACGACGGTGCTCACGGAGGTCTACGCATTTCTCACGTGGTGGCAGGATTCACTCTTGCAAGCTATGGGCGCTGCGGAGCCTTCACCGTAGGCTCCCTTCTATGAGCGCTGCACCCATCGGCATGTTCGACTCAGGCGTCGGAGGCCTGACGGTGGCGCGCGCCGTCATCGATCAGCTGCCGCGTGAAAGCGTGCACTACATCGGCGATACTGCCCACTGCCCCTACGGCCCCCGGCCGATCGCGCAGGTGCGTTCCCTCGCGCTCGACATCATGGACGAGCTCGTAGACCAGGGCGTCAAGGCCCTCGTCATCGCCTGTAACTCGGCGTCATCGGCCGCCGCTCACGACGCCCGCGAGCGCTACACGCGTGGCAAGGGCATCCCCGTCATCGAGGTCATCCACCCTGCGGTGCGCCGCGCCGTGGCCGCGAGCCGCAATGGCCGCGTCGGGGTGATTGGCACGGAAGCGACGATCACCTCCGGGGCGTACCAGGATGCGTTCTCCGTCGCGCCTGGCCTGACGATCACCGCCGCGGCCTGCCCGCGCTTCGTCGAGTTCGTCGAGGCCGGCATCACGACGGGCGACGAACTGCTCGCGATCGCCGAGGACTACCTCGCGCCGATCCGCGACGCCGGGGTAGACACGCTCGTGCTCGGCTGCACCCACTACCCGCTGCTGACCGGCGTCATCTCCTACGTCATGGGGGAGGACGTCACGCTTGTGAGCTCGGCGGAGGAAACCGCGAAGGACGTCTACCGTCGCCTGACCGCGACGGGAATGCTCGCGCCAGCCGATAACATCCCGCGTCACCAGTTCCGCGCGACGGGGGATGCGCGCGCCTTCCAGCAACTCGCCTCGCGCTTCCTAGGCCCGGAGGTCACCGCGGTCGAGGAGGCCGTGACATGAAAATCACCGTCGTAGGATGCTCAGGCTCGATGTCCGGACCGTGCTCGGCTTCGAGTTGCTATCTCGTGCAGGCCGATGATGCGGCTGGCCGTCGCTGGTCCATCGCGCTCGATATGGGCTCCGGGGCGCTCGGCGCGCTGTGGCAGCACTGCTCACCGGCAGACCTCGATGGCATTATCTTGTCGCACATGCACGCCGATCACATGGTCGACATGATCGGGATGCACGTCTTTCGGCGGTGGCATCCCGACGGGCCGCTCGGGCCGATCCCGGTGCTCGCGCCCGCGGGGGCGGTGGATCGCGTCCGCGGCGTCGGCGGCGATGGGCCCGAGGAAGACTACTCGGCCGAGTTCGACTTCATCGAGCACGATCCGCAAACCGTGCGAACCATGGGGCCCTTCACCGTCGAATCGTTTCCCGTCTGGCATCCCGTCCCGACGTATGCGGTGCGCATCACCGGTCCTTCGTGCGAGCAGGACGGGGACGTGACGCTGTCGTATTCCGGCGATACCGACTACTGCGACGGCGTGATCGAGGCCGCGCGCGGGACGGACCTGTTCCTGTGCGAGGCGGCATTTCGCGAGGGGATGGACACCGTGCGCGGCATCCACCTCACGGGCCGTCGCGCGGGCCAGGTCGCCAAGGCGGCAAAGCCGGCAACCCTCGTGCTGACCCACATCCAGCCGTGGACGAAACCGCACGATGTCCTTGCCGAGTGCCTCGACGAGTGGCAGGGGTCCACCGCGATCGCCCAAGCCGGAGCGACGTTCACAATTTAGGTACCCTGGGCGCATGCCGAATTCACGTGTTGCCGCCCGCCGCAGCCTGCCCGACGATCTTCGCAGCGACGTCCGCCTTCTTGGCGATGCGCTCGGCCGGGCCCTGACGCGCTACGGCGGGCCCGAGCTGCTCGATGATGTGGAGCAGTTGCGCAGCGCCGTCCTTGCCGCCGTCGAAGAGCCCGATGCTTCACTAGCGAGCGCCGAACAGATCGTCGCGGACTTTAGCCCCGGCCGCGCTATCGAGGTGGCCCGCGCCTTCGGCGTCTATTTCCATCTCGTCAACCTGTGCGAAGAGGCCTACCGGGTGCGGATCCTCATCGCGCGCGACGATCCGGCGGCCGAAGCTGAGGCCCCCGCCGGCCATTCGCTCGCGACGGCCTATCGCGCCGCCGTCGCCGAAGTGGGGGAGAGCGAGGCCGCGGGCCTGCTTACGAGCCTGCGCTTCCATCCGGTGCTCACGGCCCACCCGACGGAGGCTCGTCGTCGGGCCATCACCGCGCCGATTCGCGCGCTCGTCGCCCTCGTCAACGACCGGCATGCGACCGCCTCGGTGCGGCGGCTGCGCGAGATCGACCGCGAGATCGAGCGGCACGTGGAAACGCTGTGGCTGACGGCGCAGCTGCGGCCCACCAAACCGGAGCCGCTCGATGAGGTCGCGACGGCGCTGTCCGCGGCGCGTGCGACGATGTATCCCGTCATTACCGAATCGCTGCACCGCTTTGCCGACTCGCTCGCGGCGTGGGACATGCCGGCGCCCGAACTCACGCCCTTCATGCGCCTGGGAAGCTGGATTGGCGGCGATCGCGACGGGAATCCGTTCGTGACCGCGACGATCACGCGCCAGGCCGCGGTGATGGCGCACGAGGCGGCGATCGCGCTGCTCGCCGCCGATGCCGAAACCGCCGGCAAGGCCCTCACGCACGATGACCGCTACACGCCGGCAAGCTCCGAACTCGCGGCGCTGCTGTCCGATGTGCGCGAGCGTGATCCGGAGGCCTTTGCTCTCATCGAGCGCGATGCGCCGGGCGAGCCGCACCGCCAGGCGATCCTCATGATTCGCCAGCGGCTGCTCGCGACGGCTGCGCGAAACGCGGACCTCGGCTATGACACGAGCGAGGAAGCGGCTCGCGACGTGCGCCTCGTGATGGAATCTCTCGCCGCCCAGGGGGCAACGGCCGCGGCGAGTGGTCCCGTGCGCGATCTTGCGCGTCACCTGGACGCGATCGGCTTCCACTTCACTGAGCTGGAAGTTCGTCAGCACTCCGCCGTCCACCGCCAGGTCCTTGCCCACCTGGCCGGCGAGGACGTCGCCTGCGCGGTTGAGCCGGAGGAGGTCCTGGACGTCTTTCGGGCCATCTCCTCGATCCAGCGCAAATACGGTCCGCGGGCGGCGGGGCGCTACATCGTCTCCTTCACGCAATCGGCCGACGACATCGCCAACGTCTACCGGCTCGCCGCGCACGCAGCCGCGGGCAGCCAGGTGGCGACGCTCGACGTCGTGCCGCTGTTTGAGACGTTCGCGGACCTCACGGCCGCGCCGGACATCCTTGCCGAGATGATTGAACTGCCGCAGGTGGCGGAGCGGCTGGCCGCTAACGGCCGTCGCCTCGAGGTCATGCTCGGCTACTCCGATTCGGCCAAGGACGTCGGCCCCGTTGCCGCCACGCTCGCGCTGTATGAAGCCCAAACGCGCATCGCCGAATGGGCGCGTGCAGCCGGCATCCAGCTCACGCTCTTTCATGGCCGGGGCGGCGCGCTCGGCCGCGGCGGTGGCCCCGCCCACCGCGCGATCATGGCCCAGCCGCCGCATTCCGTGGCGACGCGCTTCAAGGTCACCGAGCAGGGCGAAGTCATCCAGGCGCGCTATGGCGTCAAGGAGATCGCGACACGCCACGTCGATCAGGTGGCCGCCGCGAGCCTGCTGTCCTCGCTGCCCTCCCACGAACGCCTGCTGAACGAGGCCGCCGAACGCTATCGCGAGCTTGCCAGCACGCTCGATCGCGTCAGCCGGCAGGCCTTCGCCGCGCTCATTCACACCGAGGGCTTCCCGGCGTGGTTCGCCACCGTCACGCCGCAGGAGGAAGTGGGCTGGCTCGCGCTCGGCTCGCGCCCCGCCAAGCGTGGCCTGTCGGTGACATCGCTAGAGGACCTGCGCGCGATCCCGTGGGTGTTCGCCTGGACGCAGGCGCGGATCAACCTCACGGGCTGGTATGGCCTCGGCTCCGCGCTCGCGGCGATCGATGACCTCGAGCTGCTGCGCGAGGCCTATAAGCGCTGGCCGCTGTTCGCCACCCTCATCGACAATGCCGAAATGTCGCTCGCCAAGGCCGATCCGCGCATCGCGCACAAGTACCTGGCGCTCGGCGACGACGACGCTTTGGCAACGCGCGTCATGGACGAATACCGCTTAACGCGCGAACTCGTCATGGCGGTGCTTGAGCGCGATGAGCTCCTGGGCGGCCACCGTATCCTGTCCCAAGCGGTGCACATGCGTAACCCGTATGTCGACGCGCTCTCGCTTCTGCAGCTGCGCGCGCTTGGTGCGGTGCGCGAGGGGCGCGACGACGAGCTCGATCGTCGGCTGCTGAAAATCACGATCAAAGGTGTGGCGGCGGGGTTGCAAAACACGGGCTAACCTTGAGACATGGCATTGTCTCGCGCTGACGGCCGCGCCGTCGACGAACTGCGTCCCATCTCCTTTAGTCGTGGCTGGCTGGATGCCGCCGAAGGCTCCTGCCTCGTGGAATTTGGCGGCACCCGCGTGCTGTGTGCTGCCTCCTTCACGCCCGGTGTGCCGCGCTGGAAGGTGGGCTCGGGCAGCGGCTGGGTGACGGCCGAGTACGCGATGCTGCCGCGCGCCACCTCCACCCGCTCCGCGCGCGAATCAGTGCGCGGCAAGATCGGCGGCCGCACCCACGAGATCTCGCGCCTCATCGGCCGCAGCCTGCGCGCCGTCGTGAGCCTGGATGCGCTCGGCGAGAACTCGATCACGCTGGATTGCGACGTGTTGCAGGCCGACGGCGGCACCCGCACAGCCGCGATCACGGGCGCCTACCTCGCCCTCGCCGACGCGATCGCCTGGGGCAAGGCCAACGGCCACATCCGCGAGCAGCTGCGGGTTCTCACGGACTCCGTCGCGGCGGTCTCCGTCGGGATCGTCGACGGCACCCCGTGCCTGGATCTGCCCTACGTCGAGGACGTCGCCGCCGATACCGACATGAACGTTGTCGTAACCGGCAGCGGGAACTTCGTCGAGGTCCAGGGCACGGCCGAGGGCGTCGCCTTCACTCGCGAGGAACTCAATGCGCTGCTCGATCTCGCCGTCGTTGGCACGAGCGAACTCACCCGGCTGCAGCAGGCGGCCCTAGCACAGGAGCTTTCATGACCGTTCCCACCGACGGCGTCCCGGGCGGCCAGATGGCCCAGGACCCCGGCGTCGATCTGACCTCCGCGCAGGTGCCGGACGGCGCCCGCCTCATCCTCGCCACGCGCAATGAGCACAAGGTCGGCGAGTTGCGCACGATTCTTGCCGAGGCGATCCCTGATCTGGCCGAGGAGGCGCTGATCTCCGCAGCCGACGTTGCCACTCCCGAGCCCGTGGAGGACGGCGATACGTTCGCCGAAAATGCGCTGCTGAAGGCCCGCGCTATGGCGCGCGCGACGGGGCTCATCGCGATCGCCGATGATTCGGGGCTCGTGGTAGAGCTCATGGGCGCGGCCCCCGGGATTTTCTCCGCGCGCTGGGCCGGTAAACACGGCGACGACGAGGCTAATAACGAGCTGCTGCTCGCCCAGATGCAGGACCTAAAGGAGCATGACCGCGACGCGAAGTTTGTGTGCGCGGCGGCGATCGTCACGCCGCAGGGGGAGGAGCACGTCGAGCATGGCGAGCTCAAGGGCCGGCTGCTCACCGCGCCGGTGGGCGATGGCGGTTTCGGCTACGATCCCATCCTGCAGCCCAACGGGCACGCACGCTCCCTGGCGCAGATGAGTGCGGCAGAAAAGAACGCGATGAGCCACCGCGGCCAGGCGTTTCGCGCGCTAGTTCCGCGAATCGTCGCCGCGCTTGCGCAGCAGGGCGCGCGCTAACCGCCAGCCAATAATCGTCACCGCGAGGAACGCGGCGGAGACGGCCATGAAGGCCGGAGCGTTCGTCTGCCCGAGGAACAGCCGCCCAAGCATGCCCACGATCCACGTCCCCGCGGCGACGGCAATGCCCGAGCTCGCCACCGCCATCGGGTGGAAATAGCGCACCACGAGCAGGTGCGTCATATACGTTCCGGCCAGGAACGGCATCGCGGTGGAAAGGATGTCCCCGAGCCCGAGCGACTCGCTGTGCGAGGCCCGGCCGATCACCGCGAGCGCCACGACGGCGAGCGTGTCGAACAGGAGCGCATACAGCAGCGTCGGGTCCGATGAGGCTCCGAGCGGGCGCGGACCATCGTCCGGCTCATCGACATTGCTGGCGTCGATCAGCCGATCCGGATCGGAATCGGGCAGGTGAGCGTCATCCATCGAGTCAGGGTGGGCCATGGCACCAGCCTATCGGCAGGACGCGGCGAGCTGGGCGATGATCTCCGCGTGCCCGCTCGCCAGCTCCGTTGCGAGCGAAGCGCTGCTGGCGTCGGCGATCGGGTACCAGTCAAAGCCGAGGCAATCGCCGTCGACCTGCACATCGCCCGCAATCGGTACGACGTAGACGAGCGAGACCGCGTGCTGGCGAGGATCGTAGGAGACCTGCCCTGCCTCGCCATCGAGGGTGTGCGGGAAGTACTGCCGCACGGTGAACGGCACAAGCGTGGTGGGCAGCTGGGGCAGCGCCATTGGCCCGAGGTCCTTATCGAGGTTGCGCTGCAGCGCCTGCCGGATCGTCTCGAGGTAGAGCACGCGGCCGGAGACGAGCGCCCGTTCGATGCGATCGGAGCGCGGCGCCCCGAGCAGCAGTCCGACGTGCGTGATCGCCCCATCGTCGGCAAGGCGCACAGGAATCGCTTCGACGTAGAGCAGGGGAACGGAGGCTCGGATGAGTTCGAGTCGCTCGGGATCGAGCCACGGGCCGCGGTCAGAGGACGCCACACCAGACATGTCTCGATTGTGCCAGCATGGCGCGCGAGTGTGCCAGCATGGTGCGCGAGGCGGGACTTGAACCCGCACGTCCGAAGACACTGGAACCTAAATCCAGCGCGTATACCAATTTCGCCACTCGCGCGCGCCCGAAAAACCGGGCGTCTTTACTGTAATGGACAACCGCCCGGAGGCGGAAACTAGTTCGCGACGCCGAGCAGTTTTGCCACGCGCGCCACATGCCCGGTGGCTTTGACGTTGTACAGCGCGTGCGCGACGGTGCCGTCCTTGGCGACGACGATGGTCGAGCGGATGACGCCGGTGACCGTCTTGCCGTAGTTCTTCTTCTCGCCCCAGGCGCCGTAGGCGCTCATGATCGACTTGTCCTCGTCGGAGGCGAGCGGGAAGTTCAGGCCCTCGGCTTCCGAAAATGCGGCGAGCTTGCTGATCGGGTCGGGCGAAATCCCGACGAGGCGGTAGCCGGCGTCCTTCAACGCGGAGTGATTGTCGCGGAAATCGCAGGCCTCGGTGGTGCAGCCGGGCGTCGCGGCGCGCGGGTAGAAGTACACGATGACGCCGGCCTCAGCCTGCTCCAGTAACCCATCGAGTGACACCGACCCTTCTACGGTCGGAAGAGTGAACTCGGGCGCAATATCGCCGGTGTCCAATCGCTTGCTCATCGCTGACCTTCCCTGAACGTCTCGCTACTAGCCATGAAACTATCACCAATCGCCCAGCTGGCTAAAACCAATGGGCGCGATGATCACGCGGGTGCGCTGGCGTATGGTAAGGGCGTGAATGAAACCGAGATTTGTCGCAATTTTGCGCAGGTGAGGACCGACGTGGCGCACCTGGCGGAGCAGGCTGGGCGCGAGGCGGAAAGCGTGGCGGTGATGTGTGCGGTCAAGACGCAAAGCGCCGAGGCGATTCGCGCGGTGATCGGATGCGGCGCGCGCGTGCTCGGGCACAACCGGGTGCAAGAACTCGTCGCGACGGGCAAGGATCTGCGCGCCCACGGGCTCGACGTCGAGCTGCACATGATCGGGCCGCTGCAGCGCAATAAGGTCAATCACACGCTGCGCTGGGCGACGGGCATCCAGACGCTGGATCGCGCTGAGCTGATCGAGCGCGTCGCAGACTCCCTTGAGCGCCTCGGCGGCGAGTCCGAGATTGCGCGACGGGGGCGCACGGCCCTGGACGTCATGCTCCAGGTCAACGTCTCGGGTGAGGAGTCCAAGAGCGGCTGCGAGCCTGCCGAGGCGCTCGAGCTCGCCACGCAGATCGGCGCCCGGGCAAACCTTGCGCTCACCGGCCTCATGACGATCGGGCCGAATACGGCTGATGCGAGCGCGATCCGCGGCGCCTACCGCCAGCTGCGGGAGCTAGCCGAGCAGATTCGCGCCAGCGGCGCTCCCGGCACCGGCGAATGCACCCAGCTGTCGATGGGGATGACGAACGACCTGCCGGAGGCCATCGCCGAGGGCGCGACGCTGGTGCGCGTCGGGCGGGCCGTCTTCGGGGAGCGGTCCTGACTGCCGCGAAATCTGTGCCAAGATAGACCTCATCATCCTGTGAGCCAGCTCATGGTCGAGCGCGAGTGAAGGTGAGGCAACTGTGGCGTTAGCTGCCCCGGGGTCCAAGGTCATTGTTATCGGCGCGGGCCTCGTCGGCCTGAGCACCGCGTTTTATTTGCGACGGGCGGGCTATGACGTCACCGTCGTGGAGCGCGATCAGATCGGCTCGGGTGCCTCGCGCGGCAATGCGGGCGAGATTACGCCGCTGACGGCCGTGCCGCTCGCGGGCCCGGGCATGATTGGCGAGGTCTTTAAGGGGCTCGTCTCCCGCTCCGGGCCGCTCACGTTGACGCCGCTGCGCGCCGCGCGCCTCATGACCTTCGGATTCGGCTTCATGAAATCCTCGCTGCCGACGTATACGAGCCTCGGCGTGGCGGCGATGGTGCAGCTCGGGGCCGGCGCGTTGGCTGCCTTCGACGAGCTCGCCGCGGCGGGCGTTGAGGTGAGCGGCGGTGGCACGGGCTTCCTGTACACCGCCGTGGACGAGGCCCACGTGCGGGCCTTCCACGAGGTGCTGACGCAGCGCTCCAAGTTAGGCGTCGCGGATGCGCCGGGTCCGCTGCTCACGGGCGAGGATCTCTGGCAGACCGAGCCGACGCTCTCGCGCGCGTGCACCGCGGGCTTCATCGACTACGGCGCGCGGTGGATCGATCCCGGTCGCTTCGTCGAAAGCCTGGGTGAGGTGGCAAAGGCCGACGGCGTGGAGTTCCTGGAAGGCGCCCGCGTCACGGGGCTGCACGCGGGCGATCACCCGAGCATCGACTACCTGCACCAGGGGACGCGAATCAACCTCGCCGCCGATCACATCGTCGTTGCCGCAGGCGCGTGGTCTAGCGAGCTGGTCAAACCCTATGGTGTCCACCTCGGCGTCATTCCCGGAAAGGGCTACTCCTTTACCGTCGCCGCCGACGAGCTGCCGCGCCACCTCATTCACCTCTCCGATGCGCGCACCGTGCTCGTGCCAATTTCCGGCGCGCTGCGCGTCGTCGGAGCGATGGAGATCGACGGCACCTATGAGGCCTTCCACCCCGATCGCATCACGATGATCAAGCGGGTGACGGCGCCGCTGGTGCGCGGGATTCGCTGGCATGACACGAGCCATGAGTGGGTCGGGCCGCGGCCAATGACCGCCGACGGGCTGCCGATCATCGGGCAGCACGCCAAACTGCCGGGCGTCACGCTCGCCACCGGCCACAACATGCACGGCCTGAGCCTCGGGCCGGTCACGGGCAAGGTCGTCGCGCACCTGCTGAGCGGTACGGACGTCGAGATCGCAGGGCGGGACGTCGAGGTAGAGAAATTCTCGCCGTCCCGCCTCACGCGGTTGCTGTCCTAGCGGCGCTCGCTAGGGCGCCTCGTCGGCGAAGGTGAGGAGGATGTCGACGCGGCGGTTGAGCGCGCGGGCGGCCTCGACCTCCTCCGCGCTGCCGCTTTCCTTGGCGATCGGCACCGTCGCGCCCTTGCCGGCGGCGGTGATCGTGACCTCGCCGAGCGCATCCTTCAGCGCTGCCGCGACGGCCGCGGCGCGATCGTTGCTGAGCTTCTGATTGTCGACGGCGCCCTGCACGGAGTCGGTGAAACGAAAGAAGCTAGCGGGTTACGCCCGTTGAATGTGCCATAGATATGACGATGCCCCCGGCGTGCTGCCGAGGGCTTTCGTGTGCGCCAACAGGGACTCGAACCCCGAACCCGCTGATTAAGAGTCAGCTGCTCTGCCAGTTGAGCTATTGGCGCGGTGTCTTTCGACCTCAGAAACATTACCGCGCGCTTTGCCGAAAAGACAACTCGGAAACCCCCGATATCGGGCCGCTGTGCGTAAGCTCACCTAAGCTGGCGATATGGTCGAGCGTTTCGGGTGGTTGCGGGGGATAGCGATCCCCACCTCCGTGGCGCTCGCGGTCCTTGCGCTGCTGATCGCGATGGCGCGGCCGGTGCTGGGGTTCGTTGCCGAGAGCATTGACGCGGCGACGCTGGGCGAGCAGCTGCGCGCGCCGGGGGCGCCGAGCGGGGCGGCGATCGCGGCGTTTGCGGCGGCGGTGGCGATCTTTGCGCTCGCGCCGCTCGGCGCCTTTGCCCTGTGGTTTGTGCGGCGTCGTACCGGTTGGGGCGCGGCGGCGCGCTTTGTACCGGTGGCGATCGTTGTGCTCGTGCTCGTGCCCGTCGTGATCTCCACGGTGCGCGCGGTGCAGGATTGGTGGGTCCAGGGCGGAGAGCTCGTGCGGATCCCGACGTACTTCACGCGCTGGTTTACCTCCCAGGCGAGCGTCGCGATGGACGTGGCTGCGGCGCAGGTGATGGGGCCCGCGATCGCGGGGGCGATCCTTGCCGGGTGGGTGGTGCTCGCCGCGACGATCCTCATCGGGGCCTTCGTCCAGCCCGGGCGCGAGCGTGAGGATTGGGTCTTTTCCTATCCCGTGGCACTCGGCTCGGTGGCGTTAGCGCTGCTCGTCGGTGTCGTGGGCGGCTGGGTGCTGCTGGTCTAGGCGCCGACCTCGGCCACGCGGCCGGCGAGCAGCACAGGGCGGCGCTGCTCATCGGAGGCAGCCAGATCGACAAGGACGCGCAGCGACCAGGCGTGATCGTCGTGCGGGTCCTGCAAGATCTGGGTGACGGCAAGCAGGCGCTCGGTATCGGCGTAGGACTCATCGAAGCCGAGGAGGTGGAGATCGGCGGCGTCGGGATCGGGTGCGAAGGTCAGGTAGGAGGAGCCGCGCGCCTGCGGGCCGGTTCCGATCCATTCGTATTCCTCGAAGTACGGGTCGATCGCATCGGCCCAGTCGTCGGCGGAAAAATCGCGCGCGGTAAAGCGCTCGGCGAGTTCGTCGTAGCGTTCGCGATCGAGCAACTGGAGGACATCCATGAGCTCGCTGCGGATCGCGGTGCGCAGGGCATGCGGGTTGGCGCTGAATGCGACACGACCGGACTCGTCGGCGCCAAAGGCACGTTCGGCGCCGTCGGTCGCGTCGGGATCGACGCGGCGATCGGTATCTGGATCGGCGAGCTGTTCCCACTCGTCGAGCAGGGAGGAATCGACGGCGCGGATGAGGGCGGCGAGCCACTCGATGATGCCGGCCATTGCCTCGGTGCGCGCGGCCTCGGGCAGGATCTGGCGCAGCGAGCGGTAGACGTCGGTGAGGTAGCGCAAGACGACGCCCTCGCTGCGCCCGACGTCGTAGCGAGAGATGAGGTCGGAAAACGTCATCGCGTTCTCGATCATCTCGCGTACGACGGACTTAGGCTGCAGCTCGCGGCCAAGGACCCACGGGTTGGTACGCGAATAGGTGGCGAAGGCCGGCTCGAGCAAGTCTTTCAGCGGTTCGGGCCAGGTCACCTCTTCCAGCAGGGCCATGCGCTCGTCGTAGTCGAGTCCCTCGGCCTTCATCGCCGCAATCGCCTCGCCGCGGGCCGCGTTGCGCTGCGCGTACAGCAGCGGCATGGGGCTCTCGCAGACGGCCTCGATGACCGAGACGACGTCGAGCGGGTAGGTCTCGGATTCGGGTTCGAGCAGTTCGATGGCGGCGAGCGCGAACGGGGAGAGCGGCTGGTTGAGCGCGAAATCCTCGGGCAGGTCCGCCGTCAGCCGCAGGCGCGGCGTGCCCTCGCGCCTAGCCTGCTCGCTGGAGACGTGTTCGATGACGCCCGCCTGGCGCAACGAGCGGATGACGTGGACGGCCTCGCGCAGCAGGTGGTTCGACTCGCCGACCTGCTCGTGGGTGGCGCTCAGCAGGTGGTAGAGATGGGCGACGGGATCGCCCGGGCGCGCCAGCACGGAAAGCACGAGTGCGTGCGTGACCTCCATGTGGCTGGTGAGCGGCTCGGGATCGGCGGCCACGAGGCGCTCGAAGGTCGATTCCGTCCAGTTCACGACGCCGACGGGCGCCTTCTTGCGCGTGATCTTCTTGACCTTCTTGGGGTCGCCGTCGGCCTTTTTCAGCGCGGCGGCGTTCTCGATGACGTGTTCGGGGGCCTGGACGACGACGTCGCCCATCGTGTCGAAGCCCGCGCGCCCGGCGCGCCCGGCAATCTGGTGGAATTCGCGCGCGCTGAGGTGGCGTTCGCGCACCCCGTCGAACTTGGTGAGTTTGGTCAGCACGACGGTGCGGATCGGCACGTTGATGCCGACGCCGAGGGTATCGGTGCCGCACACGACGGCGAGCAGGCCCGATTGGGCGAGGCGCTCGACGAGGCGGCGGTAGCGCGGGAGCATGCCCGCGTGGTGCACGCCGATGCCGCGGCGCACGAGCTTGGACAGCGTCTGGCCAAAGCCCGGCCCGAAGCGAAAATCGCCGAGGGCCGCGGCGATCTTTGCCTGCCGGTCCTTATCGATCAGGGTGACGCTGAGCAGGGCGCTCGCGCGTTCGACGGCGTCGCGCTGGGAAAAATGCACGACATAGACGGGCGCGCGGTGGGTGTGGACGAGCTCGTCGAGGAGTTCGTGGATGGGCTCGATCGAGTAGGAGAAGTTCAGCGGCACGGGACGGGTGGCGCTCGTGACGGTGATGACCTCGCGGCCGGTGCGATCGGTCAGGTCGCGTTCGAAAAATGCCGTGTCGCCGAGCGTTGCCGACATGAGGATGAACTGGGCGTGCGGGATCTCGAGCAGCGGCACCTGCCACGCCCAGCCGCGCTGCGGGTCGGAATAGAAATGGAATTCGTCCATCACGACGCTATGAACGTCGAGGTTCTCGCCCTCGCGCAGGGCCTGCATGGCGAGGATCTCCGCGGTGCAGCAAATGATCGGAGCGCCCGGGTTGACGGCCGCGTCGCCCGTGATCATGCCGACGTTGGCGGAGCCGAAGAGGTGGATGAGGTCGAAGAACTTTTCCGAGACGAGGGCCTTCAGCGGCGCGGTGTAATAGGTGCGGCCGCCCGCCGCCAGCGAGTTGAGGTGGGCGGCGAGGGCGATCATCGACTTGCCGGAGCCCGTCGGGGTAGCGGCGATCGTGTGCGCGCCAGAGACAATGGCGAGGGTGGCCTCGGCCTGGTGGTCGTATAGCGGGCGGCCGCTGCGCTCGGCCCAGTCGGCAAAGGCGCTCGCGATGGCGTCGGGATCGGCGCTGAGCCCCGCGTCTTCCAGGTCGTCGAGCACAACGTTGAGGGCAGGGTTCAGCGCAGACATGCCCCCATCATCCCAAATCGACGTAGGCTTGCCGCATGAAGATCGCTCGGTTCACTCACCACGATGACATTGCTTATGGCGTTCTTGACGGCGAGGACCTCGTCGTCCTGCGCTCCGATCCGCTGTTTGCGGGCTTTGAAACGACGGGCCGGCGGGTGCGCCTTGACGATGTGCGGTTGCTCTCGCCCGTCATTCCGCGCTCGAAGGTCGTCGGGATTGGCAAGAATTATGCCGATCACGCGGCGGAGATGAACTCGCAGGTGCCGAGCGAGCCGCTGATGTTCTTCATCCCGAACACGGCGGTCATTGGGCCCGATGATCCGATCGTGCTGCCGCCATGGGATGACGTCATCCACCACGAGGCCGAGCTCGCCGTCGTGATCTCCCGGCCGTGCAAGGACGTGCCGGTTCAGCGGGCGCACGAGGTCATTTTTGGTTACACCGTGGCAAACGATGTTTCCGCGCGCACCGCGCAGCGCAGCGATACCACGTGGGCGCGGGCCAAGGGCTTTGATACCTCGTGCCCACTCGGGCCGGTGCTCGTCATCCCCGAGTCCGCCGAGGAATTCGATCCCGCTCATGCGGACGTGCGCTGCCTCGTCGATGGCGAGGTCCGTCAGGAGGCGAACACCTCGGACATGATCTTCTCGATCCCCGAGCTCATCTCCTATGTCACGAGCGTGTGCTCGCTGCTGCCGGGCGACGTCATCCTCACGGGCACGCCGGCCGGGGTGGGCGAAATCCGGCACGGCGAGCGCGTGACGTGCGAGGTGGCGGGGATCGGCGAGCTGACGAACCCGGTTATTCGCCGGTAAGCGCGCGTGCTATGCGGTCAACGACCGCCAGGCAGTTATCGGGCGCCATCGCGAGGTTGATGCGCGCGTGGCCGGGCGCGCCGCAGTCCTCGCCGTCGTTGATCGCGACCTTGGCCTGCTCCAGCAGGTAGGCGCCGGGGTGCTCGCAGCCATAGGGCCGCAGATCGACCCACGCGAGGTAGGTGCCCTCCGCGGGGGCGTGCACGGCATCGGGGAGGGCCTCGGCCAGGCGCGCGGCGAATAGGTCGCGGTTCGCGCGCAACACGCCGGTGACCTCGGCCAGCCAGTCATCGGAGGCGTCGTAGGCGGCGACGGCGCACTTGACGCCGAGCGGGCTCGCGAGGTGCTCGTAGTGCTGGATCCACTCATCGAGCTCGGCGGCGTCGTGATCGTTGGAGACGATCATTTGGGCGCATTTCAGGCCGGGAATGTTCCAGCCCTTGGAGTTCGACGTCGCCGTAATGGTGTGTGCCGCCGCGGTGGGGGAGATAGAGGCGTAGGGAATGTGGCGCCGCTCGGGATCAAGGACGACGGGGCCGTGGATCTCGTCGGCGAATACGCGCGCGTCGTGCTTAGCGATGATGGCCTCGACCTTCTGCAGTTCCTCCCGGGTAAGGACGCGCCCGACGGGATTCCACGGGTTGCACAAGATCAGGAGGCCGCCGCTGGTGGCGAGGGCCGCGTCGATTCCGTCGAGGTCCAGCGTGTAGTGCCCGGCCTCATCGCGCAGGCCCGGCACTTCGATGATCTCGCGCTTGAAAAGCTTGGGCTGGGTGAGGAAGGGCATGTAGCTCGGGGTCGGGACGACGACGGGCTGGCCGGGCTCAAGAAAGTGCAGGATTGTTGCTTCCAGCACGGTCAGGACGTCGGGAAACAGGCAAACCTGCTCGGGAGTGATGTCCCAGCCGTAGCGGCGCTGATGCCAACGGGCGGTGGCGGCCTTCGCGTCATCGCGCGCGCAGATGGGCAGGTAGCCAAACGCGCCCTTATCGACCTCGGCGCGAATCGTTTGGGCGATCGCGGGGGAAATGCCGAAGTCCATCTCGGCGATCCACGCGCCGATCGTGCCGGGGAAGGCCGTCCACTTCAACGAGCCTCGCTGCGCCATATTCGCGGCGGTGTAGGCGGAAAAATCGTCAAAGTACGTGGACATCGCCACTGTTGCCCCTTCGGCGTCGTTGCTGGTGTTCCTGGTCTACCGTACAAGCATGCGCACCTTGCAGGACATGCTTGACGGCTCCGCGTTGCCCGCGGCCTCGCTCGCGAATGAGCTGAGCGCGCTTTCGCGAGCTGTCATCACGGCTCCGCCCGGCTCTGGTAAGACTACCTTGGTGCCGGTCATGGCGGCTATCCGCGCGGGCGGTCGAGGACGCATCGTCGTGGCCGAACCGCGACGCATCGCCGTGCGGGCCGCAGCCCGCCATCTGGCAGGGCTCGCGGGGGAGCACGTCGGGGGCCGGATCGGGTATTCCGTGCGCGGCGATTCCCGGCGATCCCGCGAAACGGTGATCGAGTTTGTCACGACGGGGCTGCTAGTGGCGCGAATGGTGCACGAACCGGACCTGGCGGGCGTGAGCGCGGTGATCCTCGATGAAGTTCACGAGCGCAGCCTGGATACCGACCTCGCCCTCGCCTTCGCGCTGGATATCGCCGATCTGCGGACAGACCTGGATGTGTGGGCAATGTCGGCGACGACGGATGCCGCGGCGCTCGCTGAGCTCATGTCCGAAGGCGAGCGGCCGGTCCCCGTCGTGAGTGCGCAGGGCAGGCTCTACGACGTCGATACCGAGCTCATTGCTCCGCCGACCAGGCTGCGCGCGCTCGATGAGCGCGGCATGACGCGGGAGTACCAGGCTTACGTCGCCGATCAGGCGGTGGCGGCCATGAATGAGGTGGCAGGGCGCGGTGAAGCCGGAACGCTGCTCGTCTTCGTGCCCTCGGCGCGGGACGTCGACGCCGTCGTCTCCCTCGCGCGCGGACGCACGCGCGCGCAGGTACTGCCGCTGCACGGCCAGCTACCGGCAGCTGAGCAGGATCGCGCGATCGCCCAGAGCAACGAGCCGCGCATCGTCGTGACGACCGTCGTCGCGGAGACGGGGCTGACGGTGGCGGGCGTCGTCGGGGTGATCGACGCGGCACTATCGCGGCAGCCGCGCTATGACGCCGCCCGCGACGCCGCGCGACTCGTGACGGTGCGGGCCTCCAAGGCGTCGATGACGCAGCGGGCGGGCCGCGCCGGCCGCACCCAGGAGGGTTTTGCTCGCAGGCTTATCGCGCCCGGCGAGTACGCCGCGCTGCGCCCGGCCGATCCACCCGAAAGTGCGACGGCGGATCTCACCGGCGCCGCCCTGACGCTCGCGGCCTGGGGCGATGAGGATGGCTCGGCCTCGCGCCTGCTCGACCCGCTCCCACCTGCCGCGCTCGCCCAGGCGCAGAACAACCTACGGGCGCTTGGTGCTCGCGATAGCGCCGGCCGCCTCACCGACCTTGGCCGGCGTCTAGCGACCTTGCCCCTTGATCCGCGCCTCGGGGCGGCGCTCCTCGCGGGAGCCGACCTCATTGGTGCGCGCCGAGCCGCAGCCCTCACCGCAGCGCTGGACTCGGGACGCCGCGCTCCTGGCGGCGATGCTCGCCTCTTACCGCGCCCTCGCGAGGATGCCGGCGCTCGCGATCGCCTGCTGCGTGCCCTGGGCGGTGAATCTAGCCAGCCGCCGGGCAGGCCGGAGCTCGATAACGACGCGGCCCTCGCGCTGCTCATTGCCCGCGCGCACCCCACCTTCATCGCTCAGCGGCGAGAGGGCCAGGACCGGCGCTACCTCACTGCGGGCGGGCTCGGCATCGAACTCGCCGCTGATTCGCCGCTCATCGGCGCGCCGTGGCTCGCGGTGGGCGAGGTCCAGCGGATTGCCGATACCTACCTCGTGCGCACCGCGGCGCCGCTGCCCGCAGATCTCCTGGAGCTAGCGGGCGCCCACCTCATGACGACGACGCTCGAGCACCGCATCGAGGACCGCCGCATCCGCGCCACGCGCGTTGCGAGCCTCGGCAAGATCCCGCTGCACCGCGAAGGCACCGGCCCCGATCCGGACGAGGCGGCGGCGCTGGCGCGTGACCTCATTGCCGATCACGGCACTGCGATCGTCGCCGATCCCGGCGATGCCCTCACTAGCCTCCTCGCGCGCCTCGCCTACCTGAGAAGGGAGCGCGGCGAGCCCTGGCCGGACTTCTCACCCGCCGCCATCGCCGCCCGCCCCGAACTCCTCGCCTCCTGCGCGGCGCGCCTGGCTGCCGGCCGCAGCGCGCGCCGCGAAGATCTACGCACCGATATCCAGGCCGCCCTGCCCTGGCCGGAGGCCGCCCACCTCGATGACCTCGTCCCCGAGCGCCTCACCCTGCCCTCGGGCCGGAGCGCCACCGTGTCCTACACCCCCGACGGCCCGCGCCTTGCCGCCAAGCTCCAAGAGTTCTTCTCCGCCACCGCCTCCCCGGCGATCCTTTCGCGCCCTGTTACCCTCGAACTGCTCGCGCCCGGCGGCCAAACGCTCGCCACGACGGCGGATCTTGCCTCGTTTTGGACCTCCGCCTATCCGAGCGTGCGCGCCGAGATGCGCGGCCGCTACCCGAAGCACCCGTGGCCCGAGGATCCCCTCAGCGCCGAGCCCACCCGCGCCACCAACCGCGCGCTTCGCAAGCGTGGCTAAACTGGAAGCACCATGGACACCACTGCTGTTACTTCTGCCCCCGACGCGCCCGTGCGCGTCCGCTTCTGCCCTTCCCCGACGGGCACGCCCCACGTCGGAATGGTGCGTACCGCGCTGTTTAACTGGGCCTACGCCCGGCACACCGGTGGCACCTTCGTCTTCCGGATTGAGGACACCGACGCCAAGCGTGATTCGGAGGAATCCTTCGACCAGATCATCGACTCGCTCACCTGGCTCGGTCTGACCTGGGATGAGGGGGTTGGCGTCGGCGGCCCGCACGAGCCCTACCGGCAGTCCCAGCGCATGGATATCTACCGCGACGTTGCCGTGCGCCTGGTGGAGGCCGGCTTCGCCTACGAGTCCTTTTCCACTCCGGAGGAGGTCGAGGAACGTCACCGCGCCGCCGGACGCAATCCCAAGCTCGGCTACGACAACTACGATCGGGAGCTCACCGAGGAGCAGAAGGCCGCCTTCCGCGCCGAGGGCCGCGAGCCCGTCATCCGCATGCGCATGCCCGAAGAGGACATCACCTTCACGGACCTCGTGCGCGGCGATGTGACGTTCAAGGCCGGCTCCATCCCCGATTACGTCATCGTGCGTGGCAACGGCGATCCCCTCTACACGCTCGTCAACCCTGTCGACGACGCCCTCATGGAGATCACCCACGTCCTGCGCGGCGAGGACCTGCTGTCCTCCACACCCCGCCAGGTTGTGCTCTACCGCGCGCTGGAAGCGATCGGCGTCGCGAAGTACACGCCGGCCTTTGGCCACCTGCCCTACGTCATGGGGGAGGGCAACAAGAAGCTGTCTAAGCGCGATCCGGAGTCCAACCTGTTGCTCCATCGCGAGCACGGCATGATCCCCGAGGGCTTGCTGAACTACCTCGCGCTGCTCGGGTGGTCGATCTCCCCGGATAACGACATTTTTACCGCCGAGGAGATGGTCGCCGCCTTCGATATTCACGACGTCAATCCGAATCCGGCGCGCTTCGATATCAAGAAGTGCACGGCGATCAACGCCGACCACATCCGGCTGCTCGCCGAGGACGACTTCGCGCGCCGCTGCGTGCCCTACCTGAATGCCGCGGGCCTCGTCCGCGCCGAAAGCTACGAGCAGCTGAGTGAGCGCGAGCGCGAGATCCTCACGGCCGCCGCCCCCCTCGTCCAGACGCGCGTCCAACTCCTTGGCGAGGTCCCGGCGATGATGGGCTTCTTGTTCACAGACTTGGACGCCCTGACCTACGACGAGAAGGCCCTGGCCAAGCTTCGCCCGGAAGCGAGCGACGTGCTTGCGCGCGCAATCGAGGCGATCGAGGAGACCGAGTTCACGACTCCGGCGCTCGAGGCGGCGCTGCGGGAAGCCATCGTCGAGGGCATGGGCATCAAGCCGCGCTTTGCCTTCGGGCCGCTGCGGGTCGCCGTCACTGGCCGCCAGGTCTCCCCGCCACTGTTCGAATCGATGGAAATCCTGGGTAAGGAGGAGTCCCTCGCCCGCCTGCGCGCGCTCGCGCAGCGCCTGTCCTGAGTTCAGGTGAGGTCTCTCACCCTCAGATGATTTGGGGAACGAGACGCGCTCAGGTAGATTAATCCTTCGGTTGGCCTTCGGTGACACTTCGCCGTAATCCGTAGGCCAATCACCCTTGGGGTATGGTGTAATCGGCAGCACGACTGATTCTGGTTCAGTTAGTCTAGGTTCGAGTCCTGGTACCCCAGCGACAACGTCACCATTGTCCTTGCCCCCATCGTCTAGTGGCCTAGGACGCCGCCCTCTCACGGCGGTAACGCGGGTTCGAATCCCGCTGGGGGTACCAACAACTGGAGAGCTAGGCCCCCATCGTCTAGTGGCCTAGGACGCCGCCCTCTCACGGCGGTAACGCGGGTTCGAATCCCGCTGGGGGTACCAATAGAAAAGGCCCGCCGGTAAGGCGGGCCTTTTCGCGTCTTAGCTCAGTGGTGGGAAATCTTCCAAGGAAAACACCGACTCGACGGGGACGTCGAAGAATCTGGCGATTCGCAGCGCCAACACGAGCGAGGGGGAGTACTCCCCGCGCTCCAGGTAGCCCACCGTCTGATAGTGGACTCCCAGCGCATCGGCGAGCTGCCGGCGCGAGACCTTGCGGTCCGCCCGCAACACGGCGATCCGGTTGTGGACGAGATCCTCACTCACGAGACCGCCACCTGGGAGCGGAGCTTCTGTTGCAGCGTCGTGAGGGAGGAGATCGTCTCGGAACGGAACGAGCGTCGAATGACAAACACGACAAGACCATAGCCAATGACGGTCCACGCCAGGAGGATTCCGACCGCGAGGTACGGCATGAACGTGCCCGAGGGCTCGAAGGTTGCATCGCCGTTCAAGAACAGGTAGCGCGCAAGGTGGCCCGACCAGTACAGCGGGAAAACCTGTTGGATGAGCTGGGCCCAGGTGGGTAGCAACGCGAGTGGAAAGAACACCCCGGAGGTGCAAAAGATGATGAGAAAAGCCAGATAGGCAAAGAGCATCGAATACGAGCCACGCACCAGCGCGCCGAGGATGAAGCCGATCGGGCTACATGCGGCGACGATGAACAGGGACAACCCGATCGCCGTGACCAGCTTCGCTGCACTGAGGGGAAGATCGTCGAGGAGCAGGGCAGCGCCCCCAATGATGAGGACCTGGTATACCAATGTCACGATGGTCGCGTTGGTGGTTTTCGCGATCGCCCACAACAGCGGGCCATAGGGGACGATGCGGACGCGTAGCAGCGTTCCGGACACTCGCTCGGAGTACATCTCCGACATGACTTGGACCGCCACGAAGGCGCCGTTCGCTCCGATGATTCCCGCGATCATGTAGGTGCCCGGGGTATACATGCCCTCCGAGCCTTTGGTCATGAAGGAGGCCAGGGCAAGGTAGACGGCGGGCACGAAGATGAAGGCGACGACGCCGCCTCCGAGGAGTTGTGGGCGAAGATCGGCCCAGACGTTGATGCCAATGGCGCGGAGTGCGTCAGGGAGTTTCATGCGGCGGATCCTTCGGTGTTCATGAGGGAGAGATAGGCGTCTTCCAGGGTCGGGCGCGTGATCGTCAAGTTGCTGATCTCCTCGAGCGGGAGAGTGGCGACGAACGACTCGACAGCGTCGGTGGCGTGAACGTGGGTGCGTCCGTCGCACTGCCACGTGATTTGCGCCTTGCCGACAAGTTGCTCCCGTAGCTGCCACGGGGCGGCATCGGCGATGATCCGGCCCTCCTTGAGCACGATGATGCGGGTGGCTACTTTCTCCGCCTCATTCAGATCGTGGGTCGTAAGGAAAACCGTGACGCCGTCATCGACGGCGGCGCTGAGCAGCTCGTGAATCTGGGATTTGCCGACAGGATCCAGACCGGTCGTCGGTTCATCGAGCAGCAGGATCTGGGGTGAGGTGAGGAGAGCGGCCGCTAAGTCCACTCGTCGGCGCTGGCCACCGGACAGGGCGTTCAGTCGGTCATCGACCTTCTCGGTCAGTCCGACGGCGGCCACGATTTCGTCGATGTCGCGCACCGACCTACCGGATGCCTGATTGGCGGCAGCGATCCATCGGAGCTGCTCTCGAACCTGCCACTTTGGGTGGTCGGCCCAGTGCTGGAGGACGAGCCCGATCCGGGTAAGGAAATCGGCGCCGGCCTTCTTGGGGTCTTCGCCCAGAATCCTGACCGTGCCTGCCGTTGGGGACAGGGTGCCGACAAGGTTTTCCACCAGGGTGGTCTTGCCGACGCCATTGGGGCCGAGGAGTGCGACGATCTCGCCGCGATTGACCTGCATGGTGACGTCGTGCAAGACCTGGGTTTTCCCGTAGGAGAAGTCCACCCCCTGGGCCTCGATCATTACTGAGGCTGTCATTCTTACTCCTCTAGGTAGCTCAACTATCGGATGTAGTACTTATACTACATTTTATCGGAGGCGTGCAATAGTCTGTCGGGTCAGGGCAGCGGTGTCGGCGAAGCGCGGCACAATAGAGAAATGCGAATTGCGCTCGTTTCGGACTGCTACCCGCCCCGGCTTGGGGGGATTGAGACCCAGGTGAGTTCGCTCGCGCGGGCGCTCGTCACCAATGGTCATGAGGCCACCGTCATTACGGCGACGCCGGCTGGCCCCGAGCGCGGTGAGCACACGGAGACTGTCGATGGCGTGCGGGTGACGCGGTTGACGGTACGGCTTCCGGGGGAGCTTCCCGTGAACCCGTGGGCGAAGCCGCGGCTAACCGAGCTGCTTGCCGCCTTTGATGCGGTCCACATCCACACCGGCATCGTCTCGCCATTTGCTCGCCTGGCAACAACAGCGTGCCTGGAGGTTGGCAGGCGAGCGGTGATCACCTGGCATTGTCATCTCGGCGATGCCCGCGCGTGGTATCGCTTTGTCAACCCGTTGCAGCAATGGCACGAGGCGGGGATGGTTCTTACCGCGGTCTCGCGCGCTGCGGCCGACGCGATTGAGCGGGCGGCTCGGGGGCGCGTTGCGGTCGGGGTGCTACCGAACCTCATTGAGCGCGAGCCGTGGGACGCGATCCGGCGCGGGGATCATCCGAGCGCTGGCAGGCGCGGGCTGCGGCTCGTGACGGCGACGCGGCTCGCGGGGCGCAAGCGGGTGGTGCCACTGGCGCGGCTCGTGGGGCGAGCAGCCCAGAAGGCGCCGATGTCGCTCGATATTTTCGGCGACGGGCCGCAGCGAGAGGAGGTAGAACGCCTCATCCGGCTGGGGGCGCCGGTCACGCTTCGGGGGCGCGTCGGGCCGGTGGAACTCGCCGCCGCCTATCGCGAGGCCGACGTGTTCGTCTCGCCCGTCGTGAAAGAAGCGTTCGGCATCGCGGCGCTCGAAGCGCGGGCCGCTGGCGTGCCGGTGATCTATCGCGCGGGTTCGGGCGTGGAGGAGTTCATTGAGCACGGCGTTGCCGGGCTGCGGGTGGAAAGCGATGAGGAGATGTCCGCGGCGCTTGCCATGTTAGCGAGCAGCCCGGAGCGGCTTGCGGCGCTACGCGAGCACACACTCGCGACGCCAGTTACCCACACCTGGCAGGAAGGGTTCGGTCAGTTCGTCGCCGCCTACCGCAGCGTGCAGCGCTAGTGTTCGGTGCGCTGCATGACCTGCGAGAGCCGGTTCGCGGCGGCGACGACGGCTTGGGCGTGCAGGCGAGCGGGTTGGCGGCCCATGCGCTCGATCGGGCCCGAAACCGAGACGGCCGCAATGACGCGACCGGAGGGGCCGCGCACCGGTGCGGAGACGGAAGCAACGCCGGGTTCGCGCTCGCCGACGGACTGGGAAAAGCCGCGACGCCGCACCGCCGATAGCACCGTCGCCGTAAACGAGGCGCCATGCAGGCCGCGGTGGAGGCGGTCGGGCTCCTCCCAGGCGAGCAAGATCTGGGCGGCAGAACCGGCGAGCATCGAAAGCGTGGCGCCAACGGGGATGGAATCGCGCAAGCCCATCGGGCGCTCGGCGGCGGCCACACAAATACGGTGGTCGCCCTGGCGGCGGTAGAGCTGGGCCGATTCTCCGGTGTGATCACGCAGCACCTTCAAAATGGGGGAGGCAGCAGCCAGGAGGCGATCCTCGCCAGCGGAGGACGCCAGCTCGCCGAGGCGTGGCCCTAGGACGAAACGCCCCTGCATATCGCGCGCGACGAAGCGATGATATTCCAGGGCGACCGCTAGGCGATGCGCGGTTGGGCGGGCAAGTTTTGTTGCGCTGACCAATTGGGCCAGCGTTGCCGGTCCGGACTCCAGGGCCCCCAGCACTAGCGCTGCCTTGTCAAGAACGCCAACACCACTCGAGTTGTCCATAGCCTAATACTTTCATCTCAGAGCGTGAGACGCAAGTGCGTTCAGACTCATTGATTAGGGAGATTAACCACCATGCTAGGCACATTGGCGGAAAAAGTGTGGCGAGACCACGTGGTGCGTCGCGGAGAAGCAGGCGCGCCTGACCTCCTGTACATCGACCTTCACCTCGTCCACGAGGTGACCTCACCGCAAGCCTTTGACGGCCTACGACTTGCAAACCGGCCCGTCCGTCGGCCCGATCTCACGATCGCGACCGAGGACCACAACACGCCCACCGAGGACATTTTCGCGCCCATCAAGGATCCCGTCTCGCGCATTCAGATCGAGACGCTGCGCAATAACTGCGAGGAGTTCGGTATCCGGTTGCACCCGCTTGGCGACGACGAGCAGGGCATCGTGCACGTCGTCGGCCCGCAACTGGGCCTGACCCAGCCGGGCATGACCGTCGTGTGCGGTGACTCCCACACCTCCACGCATGGCGCCTTTGGCGCGCTTGCTTTTGGTATCGGCACCTCCGAAGTCGAGCACGTGCTCGCCACGCAGACGCTGCCCCTGACGCCGTTTAAGACCATGGCGATCACGATTGAGGGCGATCTGCCCGAGGGCAGCACCGCGAAGGACATTATTCTGGCGGTCATCGCGAAAATCGGCACCGGCGGTGGCCAGGGCTACGTCCTGGAATACCGGGGCAAGGCCATCGAGCAGCTGTCGATGGAAGCCCGCATGACGATCTGCAATATGTCGATCGAGGCCGGGGCGCGCGCCGGCATGATCGCGCCCGATGAGACAACATTCGAATACCTCAAGGGCCGCCCCCACGCTCCCACCGGCGCGGATTGGGATGCGGCCGTCGCCTACTGGAAGACGCTGAAGACCGACGAGGACGCAACCTTCGACGCGGAGGTCACGCTGAATGCCGCGGACCTCGAGCCGTTCGTGACCTGGGGGACCAACCCTGGCCAGGGGCTGCCGCTGTCTGGCTCGGTGCCGGACCCGAAGGACGTGGCCGAGGACGCCGAGCGCGAAGCCGTCGAGCAGGCGCTGGCCTATATGGACCTCGCGCCCGGCACGAAGCTGCGAGACATCGCGGTGGACGCGGTCTTCATCGGTTCGTGCACCAACGGCCGGATCGAGGACCTGCGCGCCGCCGCCGAGATCATGCGGGGACGCACCAAGCATCCCGATGTGCGGGTGCTCGTCGTGCCCGGATCTGCCCGGGTGCGCCTGCAAGCCCAGGCCGAGGGACTCGACCAGGTCTTTACCGACTTCGGGGCGGATTTCCGCTTCGCCGGCTGTTCGATGTGCCTGGGAATGAATCCCGATCAGCTCGCGCCCGGCGAGCGCTGCGCGTCGACGTCGAACCGGAATTTTGAGGGCCGGCAGGGCAAGGGTGGCCGCACCCATCTCGTCTCGCCGCTCGTGGCCGCCGCCACCGCCATTCGAGGCACCCTGTCCTCGCCCGCGGATGTGAAGGAGTAACGTCGTGGAGAAGTTCATCACCCATAGCGGCATTGGGGTGCCGCTGCGTCGCTCCAACGTCGATACCGATCAGATCATTCCCGCGCGCTATCTCAAGCGCGTGACGAAGACCGGCTTTGAGGACGCACTGTTTGCAGCGTGGCGCTCCGATCCGAACTTCGTTTTGAACCGCGCGGAGTACTCCGGCGGCTCGGTTCTAGTCGCCGGCCCCGATTTTGGCACCGGCTCCTCGCGCGAGCATGCCGTATGGGCGCTGCGCGACTATGGCTTCAAGGTGGTCCTGTCTCCCAAGTTTGCGGATATTTTCCGCGGAAACGCGGGCAAGCAGGGGCTCGTCGCGGGTGTCATTAGCCAGGCCGATGCCGACCAGCTGTTCAAGATTTTGGAAACAGAGCCGGGAACAACCGTCAGCGTCGACCTGCAGCAGCGCACCGTGACGTGTGGCGTCTTCGTCTGCCGATTCACCATCGATGACTACACCCGCTGGCGCCTCATGGAGGGCCTGGATGACATCGCGCTGACGCTACGCCACGAGGCGGACATCACCGAGTTTGAACAGCATCGTCCGTCGTTCAAACCGGCAACCCTACCGCCGCGAACGTCACCCGCTGTTCACCAGGCATAATAGGGGCGGCCCGCCTTAAGGTGGGGCCAGGCAGCTATTCGATTCAGCCCCGAGCTGCCGGGCAGTGAGGACGACATGAAATCGGTGCTCCGAGTTAACGGCGGCCGGCCGCTCGTCGGTGAGATTACCGTACGCGGTGCGAAAAACTTCGTATCGAAGGCCATGGTGGCATCCCTGTTGGGAACGAGCCCATCGGTCATGCGCAACGTCCCAGAGATTAACGACGTCCAGATCGTCGCCGGTCTCCTTCAGCTGCACGGCGTGGCCGTCTCCTGGGATCAGGCCGAGGGCGTCCTGTCGATGGACCCCACGAACGTCGACCTGGCGGGCGTCGGCGAAATCGAGGCGCATGCTGGCTCCTCTCGCATTCCGATCCTGCTGTGCGGCCCGCTGCTGCACCGGCTCGGGGAGGCCTACATCCCGGACCTTGGTGGCTGCCGGATCGGTGACCGGCCGATCAACTACCACCTCGATATCTTGCGCAAGTTTGGCGCGGAGGTCGAAAAGTACACCGACCGCGGCATCCAGCTGAGCGCCCCCAATGGGCTTGTCGGGACGAAGTATGAGCTGAACTACCCGTCGGTCGGGGCCACCGAACAGCTGCTGCTGACGGCGGTGCTCGCCGAGGGCAAGACCGAACTGCGTAATGCGGCAATCGAGCCAGAGATCATGGACCTCATCGCGGTGCTGCAGAAGATGGGTGCGCTGATTTCCGTCGACACCGATCGCGTCATCCGCATCGAGGGCGTCGAGCAGCTGCAGGGCTTTAACCACACCGCGCTGTCGGATCGCATCGAATCCGCCTCCTGGGGCGCGGCGGCGCTCGCGACCGGTGGCGAGGTCATGGTTCGCGGTGCGACGCAGCCCGAGATGATGACCTTCCTTAATACCTTCCGCAAGGTCGGCGGCGACTTCGACATCACCGATGACGGCATCCGCTTCGTGCATCCGGGCGGGAAGCTGCGCTCGATCGTGCTGGAAACCGACGTCCACCCCGGCTTCATGACCGACTGGCAGCAGCCGCTCGTCGTCGCCCTGACCCAGGCCGAAGGCCTGTCGATCGTGCACGAGACCGTCTACGAAAATCGCTTCGGATTCACCTCGGCGCTGCGCAAAATGGGCGCCCACATTCAGGTGTATCGCGAGTGCCTCGGCGGCACGCCGTGCCGCTTCGGCCAGCGCAACTTCTACCACTCGGCGGCGATCTCCGGCCCGACGCCGCTGACCGCGGCCGATATTACCGTGCCCGACCTGCGCGGGGGCTTTTCCCACCTCATCGCGGCGCTGACCGCCCAGGGCACGTCCAACGTCCAGGGGATCAAGATCATTAACCGCGGCTACGAGAACTTCCTCGGCAAGCTCGAAGCGCTCGGCGCGGATGTCGAGATGGTCGAGCCGTGACGCGCAAGGTGGCCGGGCGGACCTATCCGCCGATGTACCGCTTTATTGAGGCGATTGCGCGCCCCGCGATGGCACTGTACACCAAGGCCGAGTGGTCCGGCGGCGAGAACCTGCCGCGCACGGGCGGCTTCGTCGCGGTCTCCAATCACGTGACGAACATTGACGCACTGACGTTCGCGCACTTCATGGTCGGGCACGATATTCCGGTGAAGTTCCTCGCGAAGTCCGAACTCTTTCAGGTCCCGGTGCTCGGCTCGATGATCGGCGCGGCGCACCAGATCGAGGTCAAGCGGGGCACGCGCGATGCGCAGGCCGCGCTATCGCAGGCGCGTCGCGCGCTGCGGGCGGGCGAGTGCGTCGGGATTTTTCCCGAGGGCACCCTCACGCGCGATCCGGACATGTGGCCGATGAAGGCGAAGACCGGGGCGGCCAGGCTCGCGCTGGAGACGGGTGTGCCCGTCATCCCCGTCGCGCAGTGGGGCACCCAGGACGTGATCGAGCGCTATGGCGTCAAGCCGAAGCTCGGAATCAAGCACCCCGTGCAGGTCATGGCGATGCCGGCCGTGGACTTGGCCGACCTGCGACAGGAGCCGCTGACGGCGCAGCTCGCACGCGAGGCAACGGTTCGCATCATGGCCGACCTGACGCGCGGCGTCGCCGAGCTGCGCGGCGAAGAGCCGCCGGGTCACGTGTGGGATATCGCCATCGATGGCGACCCGCGGCCGAAGAAGGGGAAGGCTAGCTAGGGGCATGCACCTGCCAGATCTTGCTGCCGCCTCGCCGCGAATCGCCGTCCTCGGTACCGGCGCCTGGGGAACCGCATTCGCGAAGGTGCTCGCCGATGCCGGCCACGAGTCCCTCATGTGGGGACGCAATGCGGCCTGCGTCGCCGAAATCAACGACCACCACCACAACTCTGCGCGGCTACCGGGCTTCCCGCTGCCGCCCGGGGTGCGCGCCACGACTGACATCAACGAGGCGACCGATGGCGCCGATGTCATCGTCGTCGCGGTACCGGCCCAGTCCGCGCGCGACGTGCTGGCGACGATCACCAACGCCGGGGACGATACGACGTGGGTCTCGCTCATGAAGGGCGTCGAGCTCACGACCGATCAGCGAATGAGCGAGGTTATCGCGGAGGTCACGGGCGCCGAGCGCGAGCGCATCGTCGTCGTCTCCGGTCCGAACCTGGCTAAGGAGATCGCGGCGTGCCAGCCGACGGCCACCGTCATGGCGTGCGCCGATGCCGAGCGTGCCGCGCGGGTCGCGGCGCTGACCGTGACCGACTATTTCCGCCCCTATACGAACACCGACGTCATCGGTGTGGAGCTCGGTGGTGCGGTCAAGAACGTCATCGCGATCGCCGTTGGAATGGCGACCGGCGCCGGTTTCGGCGATAACACCAAGGCCACACTCATCACGCGCGGGCTGGCCGAAATTACGCGTCTCGCGCTCAAGCTCAGCGCGGATCCGAAGACGATGGCGGGCCTGGCAGGGATGGGTGACCTCGTCGCGACCTGTGCCTCCCCGCTCTCGCGCAATCACACCTTCGGCGCCCATCTGGGGCGCGGCATGAGCGTGTCAGAGGCGATTGCGGCGACCGGCGGCACCGTCGAGGGCGTGAAATCTTCGCGCTCGGTCCAGCACCTGGCGCGCAAGCTCGGCGTCGAGATGCCGCTGACGGACGCCGTCGTGGCGGCATGTTACGACGGGATGGACCTGCACACGATGATGCGAGCGCTGCTTTCGCGCCCGCACAAGGACGAACGCGGCTAGTTAGTTGCCCGCCAGCCAGATGACCTGGCTGCCGCCGCAGCGCTGGGCCGTGGCGGCATCAAGTTCCGCACTCGCGTCGTATTCGATGCCTTCCAGGTCCACGAGCTGGCCGAAGCGGTACGTGGCCGAGCCGATCGTCACGGCATCGGCGCCGTCGTAGCTCGCCGAGGCGGGCGCCAGGATCGGGACCGGGCGGCCGCCGCCGGGTACGGGGACGAACGCGATACAGCCGCCCTGGCCGACGACGATCTTGCCGTGCAGCGTGGATGCATCCTGCGGACCCTGCTCGAGCGTAAGCAGGACCTTGTCGGCGCTCTCAGTGGTGCTTACCTCGCCGCCGGTGGCCGTCGTCGTCGCGGTCGGGCTGGCGCTTTCGCTCGGGGAGGCGTTCGCCGCAGGCGTCGTCGTCGTTGGAGCGCTCGGCGACGAGGTGCCAGATGGGGAGACCGATGCGGTGCAGCCAGCAACGGCGAGGGCCGCAAGGGCGGCGGCAGCAATGATCGAGCGACGCATGTGAGCTCCTAGGCGCGAGGCGGTTTTACGCTCACCACGCTACACCTGGCCGGGTCAGCGCTTTCGCGCGGGCGCCAGGGGTTATTCTGGATGAGATGAAAACCACCGGGAGAAAACCGCGGGTTGCGCTGCTCATTGGCGGCGTGAGCGGTGAACATTCGATTTCGTGCCTCACCGCCGCGGGAGTCCTGCGCAATATCGATCTCGAGCGCTTCGACGTGCTCGTCATTGGGATCACGCGCTCGGGCCACTGGGTGCTTGTGCCCGCCGAACCCGAGGCTCTCGAAGGCGGCCACGCCGAGGTTCCCGCCGACGCGCCCGGCGTCACTCTCGTGAAGGATGCCGCCAACGAGGTGCGGCTCATCGGAACCAATGGCACCCACGCTGATTTTGGCGTCGTCGACGTTATCCTGCCGCTGCTGCACGGCCCATTCGGCGAAGACGGGACGGTCCAAGGGATGTTCGAGATGCTGGGCGTGCGATATGTCGGCTCCGGCGTGCTCGCCTCGGCTGCCGGTATGGATAAGCACATGACGAAGGTGGTCTTGCAGCAAGCCGGGCTACCGGTCGGAAACTACGTCGCGGTCACTCCCGCCGCATGGCAGCGCGATCGCGAGAGTGTCCTCGCGCAGTGCGCGAAGCTCGCCAGCCCACTGTTCGTCAAACCCGCTCGCGCTGGTTCCTCGCTTGGCATCACCAAGGTTGACGACATCACCGAGCTCGCGGCCGCGATCGAAACCGCCCACGAGCACGATCCGAAAGTCATCGTCGAAGAGGGGGTGACGGCACGCGAGATTGAGGTCGCGGTGCTCGCCGGCCGTGATGGTCGCCCGCGCGTTGCTCCCGTCGGAGAAGTCGTCATGGACCTGGCACCCGATGAATTCTACGACTGGGAAACCAAGTACTTTTCGCACGACGCGGTCAGCATGCAGGCCCCCGCGCAGCTACCTGAGGATGTCGCCCAGAGCATCGCCGATTACGCGGCCGCAACCTTCGAAGCGCTGGAGTGCGAAGGACTCGCCCGAGTGGACTTTTTCTACACCGATTCCGGCGAGATCCTCGTCAACGAGATCAACACGATGCCCGGAATGACGCCGTACTCGATGTATCCCTATATGTGGCAGCAGGCCGGGCTTTCCTACCGGGAACTCGTCACCGAGCTCATCGAGCTCGCGCTCGCGCGTCCGGTCGGCCTGCGCTAGTTCGAGGGCCGATCCCCAACGACGTCGGTTGCGCCGACGCAGTGCGTCGTCGCCTCGATCTCCTCCACAGCCTTCGTCATTGCCAACAGCACTGCGGTGGGCTGTTCCAGGCCAGTTTCAGCCGGCACGACCACCTCGATCGCCGGGGTGCGGCCGTAGGTGATGAAGGTCCACGCGGAGTCCGGGGCGTGCACCGGGATGAGCGAGGAGCCGTATTCCGGATTGATCCAATCAATCCCGTCTGCCTCCGTGTCCTTGGCGGTCGAGGCGCTGACCGACAGGCAGCGATCGGTCGTTGGTGGGGGCGGATTAAGGCCGCACCGGATCGTGACCGGAGCCTGCGGATCCCCATAGGCCATGGAGGCTTGCGCGTCGGTCGAGATCTGCTTCATGCCCGCGATTGTGCGCGGCATTTTTTGAAAGACGCGCGCGCATACCGGGTCCGGCGCGTAGGGCGCGGGGGAGAGGTGAACCGGGGCAGCGCAGCCCGATAGCGCGGCCGCAGCGGCCACACCGATTGCGCCCAGTCGGGCGAGGGAGCGGGAAGGGATCACCCTTCCACTGTACGGTCGAATCGTGGCAGATCAGAAACCTTCGCTCGCCGATCTTGGCGAGGATGAGCTCCTTTCGCGCATCATTCCGCTCATGCCGGCAGGCGAGACCGTCATCGACAACGGCGACGACGCCGCGGTACTCCCAGCCCGCGATGGCCGGATCGTGGCCTGCACGGACGTGATCGTCGAGGATCGGCATTTTCGTCGTGAATGGTCCACGGGATCAGATGTCGGGTGGCGCGTGGCGATGCAAAATCTCTCCGACGTCTCGGCGATGGGGGCGATCGGAACGCAACTGCTCATCGGGCTCGTACTACCGGCTCAGACCCCGGTGGCGTGGATCGAGGATTTCGCGCGCGGAGTTGCGCAGGCCTGCGAGCACGCGGCATCGCAGTGGATGAAGCCCGTGGGCGTCGCGGGAGGCGATCTGTCCGGCGGCGAGATGATCATGGCCAGTATCACGGCGCTGGGTGACCTAGAGGGGCGCGAACCGCTGACGCGGGATGGAGCTCGTGAAGGTGACATCGTCGCAGTCGCCGGAACGCTCGGCTATTCGGCTGCGGGATTGGCGCTCAGGCGAGCGGGGATCACTCCGGATCGGCTTTCGGATCAGTGGCAGAATCTCGCCGATGCTAAGGTCCAGGCCGCAGAACTGGCGGAGTACGCCTGGCACATCTACCGCCGGCCCCAGCCGCCGCTCGCCGCGGGTCGCCGCGCAGGCCTTGCCGGGGCCAGCGCTGCCATGGACATCTCCGATGGCCTCCTGCGTGACCTCGGCCGGCTGGCACGCGCCAGCGACGTTGGAATCGTACTCGATTCGCTTCCTGACCTGTCGAACCTGGAACTGATCGCGGCACTGCTCGGAGATGACGAAAATGCCGCATCGCAAGCGGCGACCTGGTGGCTGACCGGCGGAGAGGATCACGCTCTCGTAGCGACGTTCCCGCCGCACCTAGATCTGCCCCAGGGGTTTTCCCGCATTGGGCAGGTCACAGGCGAAGGTGGCGAGGTCACGACACCCGACCACTTGGGTGCCGGAGCACCGGGTTGGGACCACTTTTCGTAGCGCACGGCGAGGTGAGCAACTTCGGACAAGTCACGATGAGGCGGCGGACCTAGAGTTGAGCCACTGACTCTCGAGGAGGTGCAGATGGCCATCACGACTCTTCCGCAATTGGCGTTTTCCACCAATGCCCGCGAGGCCATGGACTACTACCACTCGCTGCTCGGCGGCGAACTCATCGTGACGCGAATGGGGGACATCTTCCCACTAGCGACGTGGCCGGATCTCGTCGCACACAGCGTCTTGCACACCACCCACGGCATCGCCTACGAAGCTTGCGACGACTGCATGCTTGGCGGGAAGAGCGGCAACCTAGGGGAGTCGCGAACCTCGATCACACTGGTAGGCCGCGCCGAGGACGAGGAATACCTGATGGCATTCTTTGCGGCGCTTAGCACCGAGGACGAGGTCATCTGCGAGTACGGGGCACAACCCTGGGGAGACAACTTCGGTGCCGTCACCGATAAGTACGGCAACACCTGGAACATCAACTGCACACCCACGGGAGAAACCTCATGACCATCACCGCCATCCCTCAGCTTGCGTTCACGACGAACGCGAAAGAAGCGATGACCTACTACGCCACGATTCTGGGTGGGAAGGTGTCCTTTACTTACCTAAAGGACCTCGACCCCACGAGTGCCACTCCAGACCTTGTCGCGCACGCTGTTCTCACCAGCGAGTGTGGCATCACGATCTATGCCTCCGACGACTGCATGACCGGCGGGAGCGATGAAAACATCGGATCCTCGCGCACTGATGTCGCCCTCGTGAGCGATGATCACGGCTCCGTCGACCACCTCACGGGTGTCATCGAGGCCTTTGCCGCCGAGGGCACGATGGTCTGCCCGGTCTCGGTACAGCCATGGGGTGGCCTCTTTGGTTGCGCGACCGACAAGTACGGCAATACCTGGATGGTTAATCTGCCGGCCAGCTAGCAACAGGGCAACAAAAAAGAGGACGCAAATCCGTCCTCTTTTTTTGCGCAGGTGCGCTTACTTAGCGTTGCGCGCGACCTTTCCAGCCTTCAGGCAGGAGGTGCACACGTTCAGGCGCTTGGGGGTGCCGTCGACGAGGGCGCGCACGCGCTGGATGTTCGGATTCCAACGGCGCGAGGTGCGCACGTGCGAGTGCGAGACGCTCTTGCCGAAGCTGGGGCCCTTGCCGCAGACGTCGCAGGTGGCAGCCACGGTTCTTCTCCTCGGATCACTTGAGTTCCCGCATCGCGGGTGGTCTTTTAGGCGCCCTTATCGGAGTGACCGACATGGGGCAACCGGTCAAGAATACACAGGTTTGGGCTCAAAACCCAAACTTTGTCGCTGGTGCTGTAGGACACAGATGTGATTGTGTCGGCCATCGGCGGTAACCTGCCTATCACATGGACACCGCACCGCTCACCCTGGACGCCGACCACGCCCGTGCCTGGCTCGCTGAAGCCCTGCGCGCTCTGGCTGCTGTCCGAACGAAAGTTGATGCGCTCAATGTCTTTCCAGTCCCCGATGCCGACACGGGCACCAACGTGGTCCTCACCGTGACGGCGGGGGCTCGCGCCGCGCAGCGAGTTGGTGACGACGCTGATCTGTCGACTCTGACCACCGCCATGGCGAAGGGCGCGCTGTGGGGCGCTCGCGGCAACTCCGGGATCATCATTTCGCAGGCATTCCAGGCCCTGGCCAGGACTTTTGCCGGCCTGAACGCAGCCGGCCCGACCGACCTCATTCGGGCTCTGGATGCGATCGCCATCGCCGCCCACGACGCTGTCGCCGACCCCGTGGAAGGCACGATCATCACCGTCGCCCGCGACGTTGCCGAAGCTGTCGTGAACCTGCCTATTGACGCCACGCTGCGCGATGTCGCCGCGACGGCCCATGCTGCAGGTATCGACTCGCTGTCCCGAACGGGGCAACTACTCGGAAAGGAAATTGGCGCCACGGTCTCCATTGACGCCGGCGCCGCCTCCTACGTCGTTCTCCTCGACACCCTGGCCGAGGCTCTCGGCGTGAGCGATCGCGATCCGATTCCGTGGAGCCTTGCCGATGATGCGAGCGCGCCGCACGAGGCGCCTGCTGGCGAGGGCGAGTTTGAAGTCATGTACGTGACGAAGACCGATCGCCGTTACGCGCAAGAACTGCGCTCCAAACTCCGAGCCGTCGGACACTCCGTCGCGGTAGTGGCAGGGCAGGACGATTATTGGCACGTCCACGTCCACCTCGATGAACCAACCCAGGCTCTCCCCACCTCACCCGTCGAGCAGGTCCTGGTTCGCCACCTGCAGGCACCGGCGACGCGCTTTGGCGTCGTCGCCACGACGACGGGAGTTGGTCTCCTCGACGAGTTAGCGCGCTGCGGGGCGGTGACGGCACTCAACCCGTCCAGGGCAGCCCTGATCAAGGCCGTCATCGACACCGGCGCCACCGACGTCACGATCCTGCCCGCTTCCGTACAGCTCGCCGAGCTTGCGCGCCTCGTCGCCACCGACCCGGAAGTAAGCTCTGAAGGAATCGAGGTCTCTGTCGCGCCCACGGATTGCGATCCGCTCGTGTTTGCCGTGTGTACCGAATGGGGGATCGCGCGCCTCATGAATAGTGACGTCCACCCGCTTGATCTCGCCCAAGCCTGCGATGCCGAAGTCGAAATCCACGAGATCACGGCCTCAGCCAGCGCGGATCCCGAGCGCCTGGTCCAGCGCGCACTTCAAACCTTTTCCGGTGCCGAGGGAGAGGTCGTCACGCTCTTCGTTGGCGAATCCATCGCCGCATCGGGACTGGCTCGCTCGATGGCACGAGCCCTCGCCGCACGCGGCATCGAGGTCTACGAATGCGCGGCCGGTCAGCCGCGGCCCGACGTGTGGGTGCTCAGCCATGGCTGATATCGCCGGCCGGCTGCCCTATCTGTCACAGGACCTCGCCCGTCACCTGGGTACGACGAGCGCGAAGAAACTCGCCAAACTCGGGCTCCACACCGTCGAGGACCTCCTGTGGTACGTCCCGTTCCGGCTCCAGGATCCGGGCGACCTGACCCCGATTTCCGGCCTGACTCCCGGTGCGCAGGTCGTGCTCAATTTGGAAGTCGTTGACGTCACCACGCGCACTACCGGTCGTCCCGGGATGACGCTGATGAAGGTCATGGCAACCGACGGCTCGCGCCTCATTGAACTGCCCTACTTCATCCGTTCCCGGCGCATGGAGTCCTTCTATCGCTCAAAGTTTCGTCCCGGCGTCCGAGCCTTTTTCTCGGGCAAGGTGCGTGAGTATCGCGGGGAGCTCTCACTGACCCAACCCAAGGCCGACTTCTATGACGAGTTCAGTGACGTCGATGCGCTCGGGCAGGAAGCCACGAGGATTCAGCCGGTCTATCACGCGAGCTCCGCCATCAGTTCTCGCGCCATCGGCAAAGCGATCCAGACGGTGCTCGGAGCGGCCGATCAGCGTGATATCCCGGACATCGTGCCGGATATGGTGCGCGCCCAACGCGGCATGGGCCACCTCGTGGACGCTCTCCGCCACGCCCACCTGGTGGCCGAAAACGCCGACTACCAACGGGCGCTCACGGAGCTGAAGTTCACCGAGGCCTTCGTCCTGCAGGTGTTATTGCAGCGGCGCCGATTCATCGCGCAACGCTCGACAACGCGCGCCTGGCCACCGAGCGAGGACGGCATTCTGGCGCGCTTTGATGAGCGGCTCCCGTTCGCCTTGACGGCCGGACAACAACGCATCGGCGCGGAGATCTCGCACGCGCTGAACGGCACCGCGCCGATGATGCGCCTCCTCCAGGGTGATGTCGGCTCCGGTAAAACCATCGTGGCGCTGCGCGCGATGCTCCAGGTGGTTGAAGGCGGGGGTCAGGCCGCGCTGCTCGCCCCAACGGAAGTGCTGGCCTATCAGCACTACCGCACCATCCTCGACCTGCTCGGCGAGCTCAGCGGCAGCGGGCTCCTCGGCGGGGAGGACCACGTCGGAGTCGCGCTCGTGACCGGAAGCCAAAAGGCCGCCGAAAGACGAACCTCACGCGCCGATGTCGCAAGCGGCGCTGCGGGCATCGTCGTCGGGACGCACGCGCTGTTTTCCGATGATGTGCAGTTTGCAAATCTGGGATTCGTCGTCGTTGATGAACAGCATCGCTTCGGAGTCGAACAGCGCGATCGACTCCGTCAGGGCCCATCGGGACCGATCCACGTGCTGCATATGACGGCCACTCCGATCCCGCGCACGATCGCGCTGACCGTCTTCGGTGATCTGGAGACCTCGACCTTGGATGAACTTCCGGCCGGACGGGCGGCGGTCGAAACCTATCGGATTCCCTCCGATAACGAGCGCTGGGTCCGCCGAATGTGGCAGCGGGCAGCCGAAGAAATCTCCGCGGGTGGGCGCGCCTATGTTGTGTGTCCCCGGATCGATGATGACGGCGCAGCGGGCGAAGACGGCGCCGAGATCGCCAGCGATGACGACGAAGCGCCGCGCGCATTGGCCGCCGTGACGAAGGTGGCTGCGCAGCTCGCCGAGGATCCGGCCCTGCAGGGGATTGGAATTGGGCAGCTGCACGGCCGGATGTCGGCCGAGGACAAGGACCGGGCCATGGCAGACTTTGCCGCTGGCCGGACCCCGCTGCTCGTATCAACAACGGTTATCGAGGTCGGCGTCGACGTTCCCGACGCGACGGTCATGATCATTCTCGATGCTGACCGCTTTGGCCTCGCCCAGCTCCACCAGTTGCGCGGCCGCATCGGACGCGGCAGCAAACCCGGCGTGTGCTTCATCGTCGACCAGGCCCGCGAAGGCCAAGGGATCGACCGACTCAGCGAATTCACTACCACCACCGACGGCTTTGCTCTGGCCGAAATCGACCTCGCTACCCGGCGCGAGGGAGACGTCCTCGGCCGCATCCAGACCGGTGGCCGCAGCGGACTGCGCGTCCTGTCGGCGATCAAGGACCGGCGGATCATCGAGGACGCGCGCGACGCGGCAGCCCACACCCTGGCAGGCGATCCAGACCTCAGTGAGCATCGCGCCCTGTTGTGGGCCGTCATGAACCTGGCCGATGAAGGCGAATACCTGGAGCGAACATGACGAGGATTATCGCGGGGGATTTTGCCGGTCAACGCCTGGCGGTCCCAAGTTCCGGCACCCGCCCAACCTCCGATCGGGTGCGAGAGGCGCTGTTTTCCTCCGTCGAAACAACGGGCCTGCTTGACGGTGCGCGGGTCCTCGACCTGTGCGCGGGCTCGGGGGCGCTCGGCATCGAGGCACTCTCGCGCGGTGCGCAGTTCGCAGACCTCGTCGAGTCCCACCACAAGAGCGCGGCGATTATCAAGAAGAACATCGCCGGCTTGAAGCTGGCCAGCACCCGGATCGCGGTCCATGCGCGCGACGCTCGGACATTTGTCGCCGATGAGGCGACGACCGTGGCCTACGACCTCGTCTTCATCGATCCGCCCTACGACATCGCGCCCGAACTCATCGACCAGTGCCTGGTGACCCTCAAGGATCGCCAGCTGCTCGTTTCCGATGGTCTCGTCATCGCCGAATCTGCCACGCGCAGCGAGCTGGATCCGCCAGCCGGTTGGCAGGTGTGGCGAGAGAAAGCCTACGGCGAAACTCGCCTCACGTATCTGGAACTAGCGCAGTAGGCTAGAGGGTATGACTTCCTCCATTGCTGTTTGCCCCGGTTCCTATGACCCGATGACGCTCGGACACGTCGATGTGATCGAGCGCGCGCGCACGATGTTTGACAAGATCATCGTTGCCGTCGCCTACAACGCCTCCAAGAACTCACTGTTCGACCTGGATATGCGGGTCGAGCTGGCGCGCGCCTCCTGCCAGCACATCGATAACGTCGAGGTGCTGCCGGTGCCGGGCCTGCTCGCGGACTTCTGCCGCGAACAAAAAGCCACGGCCATCATTAAGGGACTGCGCGGCTCTGCCGATTTCGACGCTGAACTCGCCATGAGCCTCATGAACCGTGAGCTGTCCGGCGTCGAGACCGTCTTCATTATGGGGGCGCCCGGGCTTAACCACATCGCTTCCTCGATCGTGAAGGACGTTGCCCGCCACGGTGGCGATGTCTCCGGTTTCGTTGCGCCCGCCGTTGAGCGAGCCCTGTCGGGAATCTTCGGCCGGAGGGACTAGTGGCGACGTCATCGGAGAATAACTCCCGCGGCGACTCTCTTACCGAAATCCTCGACACGCTTGCCGACTACGTGCGGGGTGCGCGTGCCATGCCCATGAGTGCCTCGGTTATCGTCTCGCGAGCAGAACTCCTGGAGATGATCGATACGGCGCGAGAACTCGTGCCGACGGAGATCGCGCGCGCCGATGCGACGCTGCGCGGCGCCGACGTCACGATCGCCTCCGCCCGCGAGCAAGCGGACCGCATCCGAGCCCAGGCCCGCAAAGAAGCCGAAGCGATCCTCGCCGACCAAGAGGTCGTCGAAGCCGCCACCAAGCACGCCCAGACCATTGAGGCAGAAGCCGAGGCTCGAGCCGCGAAACTCACTCGCGATGCGCAGGACTACTGTGACCGAACCCTCGCCCAGCTGGAAGTCAACCTCAACCGTGCGCTGCGCGAGGTCGCCGGCGGTCGGCGCGTCCTGGGAGAACAACTGGCCGCCTACAACGAGGAAGATCACCCGAGCGATGAATCCTAAGAAAACCCCGCACCTTGACCCCTCGAGCGACTGGGTTCTGGATCTTGCCGACCTGCCCCGCTCACCGGGAAGCGAACGCCCTATCGATCTCGACGTCACCCTTGCCGAGAACTGGGGCAGCGACGTCGCGCGCATCGAAGCCGGGCGCCACGTGAGCCTGACCGGCACCCTCGACTCGGTGCTCGACGGCGTCTTCCTCTCGGCAGCCGCGCGCGCCCAGGTCGATGCCGAATGTGTACGCTGCCTCGATGCCGTCACCATCCCCGTCGATACCCGCATCGATGAGCTCTTCCTCTACCCCGAAGCCGTCACCCGGGCAAAGGATGACGGCGATGAGGAAGCCGAAGAACTTCCCCGCGTCAGCGATAACTACATCGATATCGAACAGGTCGTGCGCGACGCGATCCTCGGTGACCTGCCGTTCTCACCGCTGTGCCGTGAGGACTGCGAAGGGCTGTGCCCCGATTGCGGAATCGCCCTGCGCGACGCCCCGGCGGACCACCACCACGAAAACTTCGATCCCCGCTGGTCAGCACTGTCCGGGCTGGCGAGCCCGCGAGACGACGAGGAGTCATGACAGCAAGCGCCCCGCTGCTCCAAAGCCTTGGCACCGCGGTCGATGAGGACCTGCTCGTCCAAGCGCTCACGCACCGCTCCTTCGCCCACGAGGCCGGTGGCCTGCCCGATAACGAGCGTCTCGAATTCCTCGGTGACGCCGTGCTCGACATCATCGTGACGGACTACCTGTTTCACAAGTTCCCGCGCCACAGCGAATCCGAACTCTCCAAACTGCGCGCCGGCGTCATCTCCCAAGAATCCCTCGCGCACATCGCGCGCGATATCGACCTCGGCAGCTACGTCCTACTGGGCAAAGGCGAGGTGAAAACCGGCGGCAGCAATCGCGATTCGATCCTGTGCGACGCGATGGAAGCGCTCATCGGAGCCGCCTACCTCACCGGCGGTCTCGAGACGACGCGAATGATGGTCCTGCGCCTCATCCAGGGGCAACTCCAGCGCGTCCTTTCCGGCCGCCAGGGCGTGGATTGGCGCACCCAGCTCGCGCTGCGCGCCGCCGAACTCGACCTCGGCGAACCGCACTACGAGATCGAAACCAGCGGCCCCGATCACGACCGGCGCTTCACCGCGATCGTCACCGTCGGCGAGGTGACGACCCAGGCCCAAGCGCCCTCCAAACGAGTGGCGCTGCGCGACGCATGCGAAAAGGCCATGGTCCTGTTGAGCGATGCCTGAGCTGCCCGAAGTCGAAACGGTCCGCGCGGGCCTCGCCCGCCACCTGTTAACTCAGCCCGTCATCGACGCCGAATTCTTCCACCCCCGCGCCACCCGGCGCTCCCCGGGCGGCGCGGACCATATCCTCGACGTCCTTGCCGGCACGCGCCTTGAGGGCGTCGTGCGGCGCGGCAAGTACCTGTGGTGGGAACTGTCCGACCGCGCCGAAGCGCTCGTCATCCACCTCGGCATGAGCGGCCAAATCCTCATCGACCCGCGCCCCGGAATGCCCACCCACCATCGGCGCGCGCGCTTTCACATCGGCGAGCACGACGTCTGGTTCGTCGACCAGCGCACCTTTGGCCACCTGCTCATCAGCCCGCTGGTGCCTACGAATGATGGCAAGAGCGCCGGCTGGGGGAGCAGCGCTGCGCTCATTCCCGAGGTCGTCTCTCACATCGCGCGCGACCCCCTCGATGAGCATTACGATCCCGCTGCCACCGCGCGCGCGATCCGCGGCCGCACGACCTCCATCAAACGCGCCCTGCTCGATCAGAGCCTCATCGCCGGGATCGGCAATATCTACGCCGACGAAGCGCTGTGGCGCGCCCGCATCCACCCGCGCCGCGCGACCGCCACCATGACCCAGCGCGCAGTGCTCGGCCTGCTCGGCCACGTCCGCGACGTCCTTGCCGAGGCGCTCGCGGCCGGCGGCACCTCCTTCGACGCGCTGTACGTCGACACCTCGGGGCGCTCGGGCTACTTCGCGCGCGAGCTCAACGCCTACGGCCGCACCGGTGCGCCGTGCCCGCGCTGCGGCCGCCCGATCGTGCGCGAGTCCTTCGCCAACCGCTCCTCGCACCGCTGCCCTTCCTGCCAGCGGCTTCCGGCCCCCGCGCACCTGGCAAAGTGCTAGGGTTTTGGACGTGACCACCTCATCTGCTCCCCGTGATATCCGCGTCATGATCGTCGACGATCACGAGATCGTGCGCCGGGGAATCGCCGAAATTGTTGACCGCGCCGACGGCCTCATGGTCGTCGCGGAAGCCGGATCGGTCGCCGACGCGGTGCGCCGCGCAACCCTCGTGCGTCCCGAGGTCGTCCTCGTTGACCTCCAACTGCCCGACGGCACCGGGATCGACATCATCAACGCGCTCACCGAGCAGGTGCCCGACGCGAAGGCCGTGGTCCTGACCTCCTTCGACGACGATGACGCCCTCGCCCAGGCGCTGCACGCCGGCGCGAAGGCCTACCTGCTGAAAACCGTGCGCGGCGTGGAGATCTCCGACGTCGTCAAGGCCGTGGCCGATGGCCGGATCCTGCTCGATGAGCGGACCGTGACGCGCCGGCGCGCCGATCACGAGGATCCCACGGCCAACCTCACGCCCTCGGAGCGCAAGGTGCTCGAGCTCATCGGCGACGGCCTGTCCAACCGGGAAATCGGCGAGAAGCTGGGCGTTGCGGAAAAGACCGTCAAGAACCACATCACCGCGCTGCTCGCCAAAATGGGCTTGCAGCGCCGCACCCAGGTCGCGGCCTGGGTCGCCGGCCAGCGCGCCTCCGGCTGGCGCCAGTAGCCTCAGGTCAGCGGGGCCTGCCAGCTGAGCAGCGTGCCCCGGCCGCGCTCGGGCCGCCCGAGCGAGAACGTGCCGCCGTGGCGCCGAGCGCGCGCCGCCAAATTATCGAGCCCCGAGCGGCGCGAGGAGTGCGGGTCGAGGCCGAGGCCGTCGTCTTCCACCTGGATCTCGATCCGGCCCGTCGGCCCCCGGCCCTTGACCGCGACCTGCACCTGCACGGAGTGGGCGCGCGCATGCCGCGCCGCATTGGATAGCCCCTCGCGAACGACCGCGACGACGTCATCGGCGATATCCGGATCGACGCGCGCATCGAGCTGGTCGACGAGCTCCCCGTCGTCGGCCGAATCGTCGACGTCGACGCCGTCGACGGAGATGACGAGGGAGGGGGCATAGCCGAGCGCGGTCCGGCCGAGCGATGCCTCGCGGCGGAGGCGTTCGACGATGATGAGGGCCTCATCGGGCTCGCGCAGCCGGTGGACGATCGAGCGAATCTGGCGCACCGATTCGTCGACGGAGGATAGCGAGTACTCGAGGATTTCCACGAGGTCCGCGCGGCCCGCATCGCGGGCCTGCTCCCGCGCCGATTCCAGCTGCATGCCGGTGGCAAACAGCTGCTGGATCGCGAGGTCGTGCAGGTCGCGGCCGATGCGGGCGCGCTCATCACCGAGGTTGGCGAGGTCCTGGGCGTGGCGGGCGCTGGCCAGCTCCAGAGCGAGGGCCGCCTGCTGGGCGACGGATTCGGCCATGAGCAGGTCCGCGCCCTCAAAGGGGGGACGTCCAGGCTTGCGCAGCAGGATCAGCACGCCCATCCGCGCGCCGCGCACGATCATCGGGGCATACAGGGCAGAGCCGAAATGCAGCAGCGCCTCGACCTTGACGCTGGAGGCGCGCTGCAGCGAATCGACGATGAGTCCCGTGCCGTCGGCCAGCACCGTCAGGGCGCGCCCGTCGGGCGGGAATACCGTGCCGAGCAGGTCGCGTGCGCGGTAACCATTGGAGATTTCGCACGCCCAGGATTGGCCGAGGCTCGGCAGCACGATGCACGAGGTATCGGCGCCCGAGACCTCGCGTACCCGATCGGCAATCATCTCGAGGGCCTCTTCCTCCTCGGTGCCCTCCAGCAGCGTCGTCGTGATCTCCTGGGAGACCTGGATCCAGCGCTGGCGCGCCCACGCGTGCCCATAGAGCCGGGAGTTTTCCACGGCGACGGCGGCCGCCGCGGCCAGCGACTGGATCTGGCTGACGTCGTGGTCGGTGAAGCCGCCCGGCTTTTCCGCCAGGTAGAGCCGCCCAAAGACCTGGGAGCGGATCGTGACCGGAACCCCGAGGAAGGTTCGCATCGGCGGGTGGTGCTCCGGAAAGCCGCCGAAGTCCGGGTGGGTCGTGAGGTCGTCCAAGACGAGGGCGCCATCGGCGGGAATCGCGCCGAGCACACCGGTGCCCGCGGGCGGGTGGCCGAGTGCCCTCGCATCCTGCTCGCTCATGCCGTGGTGGACGAACTGGACCGTCGTCCCGTCGGCGGCGAGGACGCCGAGGGCGGCGTAGCGCGCGCCGGAGAGTTCAGCGGCGAGATCGACGAACCGCTGCAGCAGCTCGGGGGTCTCCAACGTTGCCGCGAGGTCGAGCGCGGCCCCGTACAGGGCCGGGGTGTGCGGATGCTCGCTCATGCTTGCTCCTGTTCTTGCGCTAGCAGCCAGCGGTAGTGCTCGTTGGTATCGAGCAGATGCTCGTGGCTCCCTCGATCAAGGATACGAGCGTCAGATCCGGCGCGCCCGAGCATGATGACCTCGTCCGCCCCGGCAAGCGCTGAGAGCCGATGGGTGACGAGGACGACGGAGCGGCCCGCGCTGCGTGCCGAGGCGAGCAGATCGGCGACGAGCCGGTCGGCCGTGTCGCCATCGAGGTGTTCGGCCGTTTCGTCCATGAGCAGGATGGGCGCGCCCGAACCGAGGGCGCGCGCGAGCAGAATGCGCCGCCGCTCGCCGCCCGAGACCGTGTGGCCGTCCGAGCCCATCATGGTTTCAAGGCCCTCGGGCAGCGAGGCGAGCCACGGCCCAAGGCCCGCTCGCTCCAGCAGCTCCCTGGCATCGGCGGGTGTCAGCTGGCCGTTGCCGACGCGCAGGTTTTCCAGCAGGCTCGCGTGGAAGATGTGGGCGTCTTCGGCGGTGACGGCAACCGTCTCCGCGAGCCGTTCGCGCTCGGCGGGGCGGGAATCGAGGCTCAGCTCACCGCCCGCCGGTGGGATATAGCCGGCCAGCGTCGCCAGCAGCGTCGTCTTGCCGACGCCGGAGGGTCCCACCACGGCGATGGCCGCGCCCTCGGGCATGTCGAGGTTGATGTCGCGGGCGATGATCGGATGATCGGGCCAGGCGAGCGATGCGCCAGTCAGGCGCAGGTGCGCGCCCTCGCGGGTGGCGGGCGGCCGCGCGCCGGGTGTGGGGTCGACGTCGTCACCGAGGGGAGCGGTGACGGGCTCGCCGGCCGCGGTATCGAACAGCGCGAGGATGCGGGAGGCCGCGGCGGCCGAGCGCACGAGTTGCACGGCGGCCGGCCCGAGCAGGCTAATGCCCTCGAAAGCGGCGAGCGGGGTGAGGACGACGACGGCGAGCTCGACCTCGGTCAGCGCCCCCGTCGCGACCTCGCTGATCCCGACGAGGATCGCGCCAATGACGGCGATGCCAAGGGCGAGGGTGTCGAACCCGAAGCCGAGCGCGGCGGGCAGCGCCGCGCGGTCGGAGGCCCGCGTCAGGGCGGCCTCGTGCCCCTTGATGCGCTGCAATACCTCGTCGAGCCGGCCCGAGACCTGCAGCTCGGTCGCATCCGTCAGCGCGCTTAAGGCGTCGGCGCCGAGCTCGACTTCGCTTTGCCGGCGCTCGATCTCAGAAATCCGCGCCGCCCGCATCGTCAGGTAGGGCCCGATGAGCCCGGCGGCGATCTGGCACAGCGCGACGATCAACGCGATGAGGGGGGAGAGGAACGCGAGAAAGACGACGACCCCGATACCGACGATGGCCGCCACCGCAGCGGGCAGCAGCGTGAGGACGACGACGTTGGCCAACTGCTCGACGTCGGTGGAGACCCGCGCCTGCAGGTCCCCGCGCCGAACGCCGGCGAGCGCTGAGACCTTGCCGCGCGAAATGATCCGGTAGAGCTGGACACGCAGCGCCGCCATGCCCTCGAGCGCCACCTGGTGGGAGGCGAGCCGCTCCAGGTAGCGCAGCACGGGGCGCGAGACGCCGAAGGTTCGCACCGCCACGGCGGCGACGGTCAGGGAGAGCACGGGCGGCATCTGGGAGGCTCGCGCGATGAGCCACGCCGCCACCGCCGACAGCGCGATCGCCGAGCCCAGCCCGAGCGAGCCAAACAGGACGGAGAGTGCAAAGCCGCCGGGCCGCAGCCGAAGCAGGGGAAGCGCGCGGCGCAGGTCAGCGATCATGAGGTCCTCGCTAGCGTTGCGGCGCTTTCGCTTGTCACATCGATGACGACGTCGGCCAGGTGGATGAGCGTGGGGCGGTGGGCGACGACGATGACGGTCGCGCCCTGATCCTTCAGCGCGGTGAGGCTCGCCAGGACGTGCCGCTCCGCGGCGGCATCCAGGTGCGCGCTCGGTTCGTCCAGCAGCATCACGGGCGTCGGCTCCACGAGCGCGCGCGTGAGCGCCAGACGCTGCGCCTGCCCGACGGACAGGCCATAGCCGCCGTGCCCGATCACGGTATCCCAGCCGGCCGGCAACTCGGCGATGACCTCGTCGAAGCCTGTCATCGCGGCCGCATCCTCCAGCCGCGCCGAGGGCAGTTCGGCGCCCGCGAGCAGCGGCGCCTCGGAGGTCTCGCTCGCGGCAAACTGGTCGATGACCCGCCCCGGGATGATCGAGGGACGCTGCGGCACCCACGTGCACCAGCGGTGCCAGGATTCGCGCGTCAGATCCGCGACCTCGGTGTGCTCGCCGCTGGCGAATTCGACGCGCACCCCGCCGGCGGTCGGCCGTACCAGCCCGAGCACCGCCATAATCGCCGTCGTCTTGCCGCTGCCCGAGGCTCCCACGAGGGCGGTGAGCGTGCCCGGCTCGGCGCGTCCGGTCAGGCGCGCGGGGGCGAGCAGGTCGCGCCCGGGCGCCGCGACGCTGAGGGCGGAAAACTCGATCGCGGGGGCCCGTCCGCCGGGCGCCGGGGCCTCGCGCGTGCCATCGGCGAGCACGGGCTGGGCCAGCAGTTCGAAGGCGGCGTCGGCCGCGGCGATGCCATCGGCCGAGGCGTGGAAGTGCGCGCCGACCTGGCGCAGCGGCTGGAAGCACTCCGGTGCGAGCATGATGACGACGAGGCCCGGCAGCAGCGCGATGAGCGCGCTCACGAGCCGCATGCCGACGCCGACGGCGACGAGCGCGACGGAGAGCGTCGCGAGGAATTCGAGCACCGCGCCGGAAAGGAACGCGACCTTCAGGGTCTGCATCGTCACCCTGGTGTAGGCCTGCGCGATGACTTTCACGCGCGCGATCGGCCCGAGCTCCCGGCCGAAGCCCCGTAGCGTCGGCAGGCCCGTCAGCAGGTCGATGACCTCGGCGTTGAGCCGGCGCATCCTGGCCAGCCGCGTCGTCGAATACGACTGCGTCATCCATCCCACGAGCGCCATAAACAGCGGAATTAGCGGGATCGTGAACAGGATCGTCAGGCCCGCCACCCAGTCGTAGAGGAAGACGACGATGAGCGTGGCTGGCGTGACGGTCGCCGCGAGGATGAGCTGCGGGACGTACCTGACGAAGTAGGGGCGGAGGTCCTCCAGGCCCTGCGTAATGAGCGTGACGACTTCGCTGCCACGCTCGGTGCCCGCGCGCGGCCCCATCGCGATCGCGTGGCGCAGCACCGCGCCGCGCAGTTCGGCGACGACGTCATCGGCGGCGCGGTGGGCGTAACGCTCGTGCGCGATCGTCGTTACCACGCGGGCGAGGACGACGCCGGCGAGCGCCCAGACGAAGGGCAGCCGGGAGGAAAGGCTCGCGCCATCGGTAATGACGGGCGCGATCGCGTGGGCGATAAGCAGGACTTGGGCGATGATGAGCCCCGCCTGCACAAAGCCGGTTACCGCGGTGAAGATGATGTAGCGTCGCGCGGCCCGCACGTGGGAGAGCAAGCGAGGATCAAGGGGCGTCACAGTTCACCATTATCCCAAACAGTTCCATAGCAAAGCGCGGCGGCCAGGAAATCCCAGCCGCCGCGCCTTGCTTCGGTGTTAGTTCGACAGGAAGCTCATGGGCAGACCAGCATTCTCATCGGGAATGTGATCGACCGTGAGCCGCTTCCTAAAGATCCAGTAGGACCAGGCGATGTAGGCCAGGACCACGGGAACGAGGGTCAGCGCGACGATCGTCATAACCGGCAGCGTCTTTTCCGAGCTCGAGGCGTCCCAGATCGTCAGGTTGTAGGCCGGATCGATCGAGGACTTCAGCGCGTTCGGGTACATCGTCGAGAAGATCAACACGACGGCGAAGATCGCTGCCACGGCGTTGCCAATGAAGGCCCAGCCCTCCCGCTCGGCGTGCGTCGCAAGGACGACTCCGACGAGCGCGACGGCTGCCACGACGAGGCCGATCCAGCCGAGCCAGTGGCCCCCGTAGACGAGCTGCGCGATCACGGCGAAGACACCGGCGATGACGAGGGAGGCAATGGAGGCCTTCTTCGACAGCGCGATGGCCCGCTGCTGCAGGTCGCCCTCGGTCTTCAGCGCGAGGAAGATCGCGCCGTGGGTAAGGAACAGTGCGCAGGTCACGAGCCCGCCAAGGATCGTGTAGGGCGTGAGCAGGGAGAAGAAGCCGCTAAAGCCGCCGGGCATCACGTGCACGGCATTGGCGAGCGTGCCCTGGGTGATCTCTGCGGGCGGAATCGCCTCCCACGTGCCGCGGGCGACGACCTCCATCCGGACGCCCTGGACGAGGTTGGCAAAGGCAACACCCCACAGGAACGTGGCAACCCACGCGGAGACCGTGTGGATCCAGTCCCAACGCTCGGTCCAGACGACGTCGGAGATCTTGCCGCGCCATTCGATGGCGACGATCCGCAGGATCAGGACGACGAGGATGACGAACAGGGCAAGATAGAAGCCCGAGAACATGGTGGCGTACCACTCCGGGAAGGCGGCGAAGGTCGCGCCACCAGCGGTGAGCAGCCATACTTCGTTGCCGTCCCAGTGCGGGCCGATCGAGTTGAGCATGAGGCGTCGTTCTTTAGCGTTGTTCGGCAGCCACCGCAGCAGCATGCCGACACCAAAGTCGAAGCCTTCTAAGACGAGGTACCCGGCCCACAGGACCGCGATGAGGATGAACCAGAGGATTTGAAGAAATTCGTGACTCATTGTCGTTCTCCTTTCGGGCCTAGTAGACGAAGGTCATCTGGGTAGCGGAATCATCGGCCTCGGGGTCGTGATCCGGCGTGTGACCGGAGTCGATCCCTTCCTTCGTGTAGCGAGCCATGAGCTTGTACCACACGACGCCGAGGGCTGCGTACAGCAGCGTGAACAGCACCATCGAGATCATGACGTGCAGCCAGGTCACCGAGGGGGAGACGCCCATGGCAGTCAGCATGTACACGTTATCGACGGGGTTTGCCGGGTTCGGGGCCACGACCCAGGGCTGGCGACCCATTTCGGTGAAGATCCAGCCGAGGTTGGAGGCCAGGAACGGCATCGGAATGGCGATCAGGCCAAGGGTGGCGAACCACTTCTTATTCGTGACGTTGCCGCCGCGCAGGAGGAAGAGGGCCGCGCCGGCAAGGGCCGCGGAGAAGATTCCGAGCCCGATCATGAGGCGGAAGGACCAGTAGGTCACGAACAGGTTGGGCGTGTAATCCTGATCCGGTCCGAACTGTTCGGCGTAGCGTTCCTGCATCTCGGCCTGCACGTCCTTCACGCCGGGGAACTCCCCGTTGAAGTCGTTGGAGGCCATGAAGGAGGCGAGGCCGGGAATGACCAGGATGTGCTTGGAGCGATCGCAGTCGTTTGACAGGTCACCGATGGTCAGCAGCGAGAGTCCTGCGCCGTTTTCGGTTTCACAGATCGCTTCGGCCGCGGCCATCTTCATGGGCTGTTGCTGGCTCATGAGCTGGCCCTGGTAATGGCCGGTGATGGCCACGCCAATGCCCGTGATGATGATCGTGATCATGCCGAAGATAGCTGCCGGACGCCAGACTTCGCGCGCCTGTGCTTCCTTGCCCTGGCGAACCGCGCGAACGATCCACCAGGCCGCGATACCCGCGATGAAGGTACCAGCGGTCAGGAACGACGCCGTGACGGTGTGGGTGAATGCTGCCACCGCCGTGTTATTGGTAATGACGGCGATGAAGTCATCGAGTTCGGCGCGACCGGTCTCGGGATTGAACTTCGCGCCGACAGGGTGCTGCATGAAGGAGTTGGCAACGAGGATCCAGTAGGCCGATAGGTTCACGCCGATCGCGGCGAGCCAGATCGTCCACAGATGAATCTTCTTGCTTAGTCGGTTCCAGCCAAAGATCCACAGTCCAAGGAATGTGGACTCGAGGAAGAACGCGGCCAGTGCCTCAATTGCCAGCGGAGCGCCGAAAATGTCGCCGACCATCCGGGAGTATTCGGACCAGTTCATGCCGAACTGGAACTCCTGGACGATACCGGTGGCGACACCGAGCGCGAAGTTAATGATGAGGAGCTTGCCAAAGAACTTGGTCAGTCGCAGCCAGTGGTCCTTCTGGGTCTTGTACCACATGGTCTGCATGAGGGCGACAAGCGGTGTTAAACCGATCGTCAGTGGAACAAGAATGAAGTGGTAAACGGTCGTGATGCCGAATTGCCACCGTGCGAGGTCGAGTGCGTCCACCGATCTGCCTTTCGGTCGCATGAATGCTGATGGTGATCTCAGGGTAATTGGGACTTAAGTCATGACTTAGGGACCATGGTCCCGGCTTCCTGACAGTGGTGTCGGATCGATGTCGACACAGTGTCGAAGTTAGGCCTGCAAACCGGACATTTCGGAAAGGGCGGCATTCAACGGAGGGGTCCTTTTTCTTTCGCCTCCGGCGTGTCGATGTCCCGCAGCGCGAGAAGCGGACCGTAGTGTGCGATACTTTCAACCAGCACCACGGTGTAGCGCACCTGCGCCGTGGCTGTCGGATCCGCTTGATGCGCCGTAGTTATCGTCGCTGCAGACAGCAGATCGGAACCAGCCCGTTTCCTGGTGAAATACGGCTGATTGTCAGACTTTTGGTGCACCTGTGTGGTGCACCCCCCGCCAATCGGCGCGTGGTGTGCGGCGTTGCCGACAGGAGTACTAGCGTGGACACTACGCCCGACGCGGCAGATTTGCCGCTCTTTTCATCCGCACCGGCAGCGCCCTCGGCACGACGCAAAGCGCCGGCTAAGAAGCGGACCGAGGATCAAAAACTCGACGTCTTACAGGAACTCGGACTCAAGGCCGACGACGACGAGGTGACGGACGAGGACGAGACTGTCGAAGAGGACGAGACCGAGGCTGGCATCGAAATTCCGGCCGCGACCCTGCTCTTCCAGCCGCCCGAGATCACCCGCAACCCGCGCTCGGCGCGCAACGAGCCTGCCGACGATGACTCCGATGACGAAGATGCGGACGACAGCGCAGATGAAGCGGAGGAGCAGGACGAGTCGGACAACGATGAGAACCGCTCCGGTGGCTCAAGCACTCGGCGCCGCCGCCGCGGTGGCCGCGGCGGACGCGGCCGCAAGTCGCAAGAGGGCACCGATCAAGACTCCGATAAGAAGGAGACCTCCCAGCCCAACGAGTCCTCGGACGATGACGATGAGGACGACGATAGCGATGAGCAGGGCTCATCGCGCCGCACGCGCCGCCGTCGGCGCCGCGATGCCGGCGAGCGTGCCCGCGCCGAAGTCACCCCGCTGAAGGGTTCGACCCGGCTCGAAGCCAAGCGCCAGCGCCGCAAGGAAGGCCGGGAAGCGGGCAGGCGCCGTCAGGTCATCACCGAAGCCGAGTTCCTCGCTCGCCGCGAGAGCGTCGACCGCATCATGGTCGTGCGCGAAAAGGACGGCCTGAACCAGATCGCCGTCCTCGAAGACGACATCCTCGTCGAGCATTACGTCGCGCGCCGCACCCAAACCTCGATGGTCGGCAACGTCTACCTCGGTCGCGTACAAAACGTGCTGCCCTCCATGGAAGCGGCCTTCGTTGATCTCGGCAAGGGACGCAATGCCGTGCTGTACGCCGGCGAGGTGAACTGGGATGCCGTCAACCTCGATGGCCAGCCCCGCCGCATCGAACAGGCGCTGTCCTCCGGGGACTCTGTCCTCGTGCAGGTCACCAAGGACCCGATCGGACACAAGGGTGCCCGCCTCACGAGCCAGGTCACGCTTGCCGGACGCTACCTCGTCCTCGTCCCTTCCGGCGCGATGACCGGTATTTCTCGCAAGTTGCCCGAATCGGAGCGGACTCGGCTGAAGAAGCTGCTGAAGGACATCGTTCCCGACGGCTCGGGCGTTATTGTCCGTACCGCGGCCGAGGGCGCGACCGAAGAGCAATTGCGCGGCGACGTCGACCGCCTCATGTCGATCTGGAAGGACATCCAGAAGAAGTCGAAGAAGGCCAAGTCAGCGCCGGTGCTGCTCAAGGGCGAACCCGAGCTCGCCGTGCGCGTCGTGCGCGATGTCTTCAACGAGGACTTTGCCAAGCTCGTCATCTCGGGCGAGGAGGCCTATTCAACGGTCTCCAGCTACGTCAAGGACATGTCCCCGGATCTCGTTGACCGCATCGAGAAGTGGAACAAGTCGGAGGACGTCTTTACCGCGATGCGGATCGATGAGCAGCTGGCTAAGGGAATGGACCGCAAGGTCTGGCTGCCCTCCGGCGGCTCGCTGGTCATCGACCGGACGGAAGCCATGACCGTGATCGACGTCAACACCGGCCGGTTCACCGGCAAGGGCGGGACGCTGGAAGAGACGGTTACGAAGAACAATATTGAAGCGGCCGAGGAGATCGCTCGCCAGTTGAGGCTGCGCGACATCGGCGGCATCATCGTCATTGACTTCATCGACATGGTGCTCGAATCCAATCGCGACCTCGTCCTGCGCCGACTGATTGAGTGTCTGGGGCGGGACCGCACCCGCCACCAGGTCGCCGAGGTCACGAGCCTCGGGCTCGTGCAGATGACCCGCAAGCGCGTGGGCCAGGGCCTCGTGGAGGCCTTTTCCGAGCCATGCGAACACTGCGGTGGTCGCGGCTTCCTCGTCCACGACGAACCCGTCGAAAAGGAGGCCAGCGGCGAGCAGCGCTCGGGCCGGTCCCGCAAGAAGAAGTCCACAAGCTCCCACAATCACGACGCAGCGCCGTCACCTGATAAGGGCGCCTCCGAGGACATCTCCGATGACGACGCCGCAGCGCAAGCCCGCGAGGCCGTCAAGGCCACGCTCGCGACGATTGCCGCAGCCGCCGCTGGCAGCCACGCCAAGGAGGAGGCCGAGGACCGCGCTGTCAGCGAGGCCATCGCCAAGGTCGACGGGACGCCGGAGCCGGAGGAAAAGCTGGAGCCGGAAGTGAAGCAGCCGGAGTCCAAACCGCGCAAGCGCCGCCGCGCAACATCCTCCTCGCAGGCCCCCGATGCGATCAGCGAGCCGGTCGTCATCGAGCAGAGCCCGACGATCGCGGCCGGTACCGCGAGCGTCGTGGCCGGTGAGGGCTCGTCCAAGCCCGCACGGCGTTCCCGGCGAGCCACAAGCTCGACGGTCGCGCCCGACGTGCCCAAGGACACAACAAAATAGCCAACCCAACGGGATCTGGAGGTTGCCGCCCGGGCGGCAAGTAACGTAATCTAGATCCTCGGTGCGCCAATCGGCGCTTCGTACGTAGAAACATTGCGTAGCCCTCCCGCGATCAGATCGCGGTTAAGCTACGCCCGAATCGACAGAGATGAGCAGCAACGTGGTGTATGCGATCGTCAAGGCCGGCGGCCGACAGGAGAAGGTGTCCGTCGGTGACGTTGTCGTCGTTGACCGGATGGCCGGCGAGATCGGCGACTCCGTTGAACTAGCGCCCCTCATGCTCGTGGACGGCGACAAGATCACCACGGGCGCGAAGGACCTGGCCAAGGTCGCCGTGACGGCAGAGATCGTCCGCGACGACAAGGGCCCGAAGATCTCCATCGTGAAGTACAAGAACAAGTCCGGTTACCGCAAGCGCATGGGCCATCGTCAGAAGCTCACCCGCTTGAAGATCACCGGCATCGACAACGGCTAACGCGCCGAAAAGTAAGAGAGGGACATCATGGCAACAAAGAAGGGTGCGAGCTCTACTCGCAACGGCCGCGATTCCAACGCTCAGCGCCTCGGCGTGAAGCGCTTCGGCGGCCAGATCGTCAAGGCTGGCGAGATCCTCGTCCGTCAGCGTGGCACCAAGTTCCATGCCGGCCAGAACGTTGGCCGGGGCGGCGACGACACGCTGTTCGCGCTTGAAGCCGGTGCGGTTCGCTTCGCGGATCGCCGCGGCCGCAAGGTTGTGGACGTCGTCCTGCAGGACGCCTAAGACACTCGCGCACGGTTTCCGTCGCGCAGACCCTAACGGGCGGGCAGCTTGGCTGTCCGCCCGTTAGTGTTGAAAAGCCAGACCCCTAGGAGGGCCCATCATGGCGACATTCATCGACCGCGTCACGCTTCACGCCAAGGCGGGCGACGGCGGCAACGGCTGCTCATCGGTGCGCCGAGAAAAGTTCAAGCCGCTCGGCGGACCCGACGGCGCTAATGGCGGTAACGGCGGCAACATTATTCTCGAGGTCGACCCGCAGATCACCACCCTGGCCGATTACCACCGCCTGCCGCATCGCCGCGCCACCTCGGGCACACAGGGCAAGGGCGACCTGCGGGTAGGTGCCAACGGGGAGGACCTCATCTTGCGGGTGCCCGATGGCACCGTCGTGAAATCACGTGACGGGCAGGTCCTTGCCGACCTCGTGGGCGCTGGCACCCAGTACATTGCCGCCGCCGGCGGCAAGGGTGGTCTCGGCAATGCGGCCCTCGCCTCGCCCCAGCGCAAGGCACCCGGTTTCGCGCTGCTCGGTGAACCGGGCGAGGAACGCGACCTCGTGCTCGAGCTCAAATCGATTGCGGACGTCGCGCTCGTGGGCTTCCCCTCGGCCGGAAAATCCTCGCTCATTGCCGCGATGAGTGCAGCGCGCCCGAAGATCGCCGATTACCCGTTCACGACCCTCGTGCCTAACCTCGGCGTCGTCGTTGCGGGGGACAAGCGCTACACCATCGCCGACGTGCCTGGCCTCATCCCGGGCGCCGCGCAGGGCAAGGGCCTCGGGCTCGAGTTTCTGCGCCATATCGAGCGATGCGCCGTCATCGTCCACGTGCTCGATTGCGCCACACTGGAGCCCAACCGCGATCCGATCTCGGACCTGAACGCGCTGGAGGCCGAGCTCTCCCAGTACGCGGCCGATCTCGATATCTCCGGCGGCACAATCCCGCTGATGGAGCGCGAACGCATCGTCGTGCTGAACAAGATCGATGTCCCCGAAGCCCGCGAACTCGCCGAGTTCGTCGAGGGGGATCTGCGCGAGCAGGGCTACGAGGTCATCAAGATCTCGACGGCCACCCACGAGGGCCTCACGGAACTCGGATACGCGCTTGGCGAGGCCGTGCTGCGCGCCCGCGCGAAAGAACCGCAACCGGAAGAACGCGTCGTGCTACGTCCGCTCGCCACGCGCGAGGAGGCGGGGCCCGCCTTCACCATCACGCGGCATGAACGCGGCGGCCAGCCGGTCTTCCAGATCCGCGGCAGCAAGCCGGAACGCTGGGTGCGCCAGACGGACTTCGCCAACGACGAGGCCGTCGGCTACCTCGCCGATCGCCTCACGACGCTCGGCGTGGAAGACGGCCTGTTCGAGGCCGGCGCCACGCCCGGCGATGAAGTCGTCATCGGTTCTATGAACGGTGGCGTCATCTTCGACTGGGAGCCGACGATGACGACGGGCGCCGAACTCCTTGGAGCCCGCGGCACCGACAACCGCCTCGATGAGCGCAGCCGGCGAACGACGAAGGACCGGCGCCGCGAATACCGCGAGCGGATGGACGCCAAGACCGAAGCCCGCGAAGAGCTCTGGCACGAGCGCGACGCGGGCCTGTGGACCGATCCGGACGAGGATCGCTAGTCGAGCTCGATCCAGGTGGACTGGAGGTCGCGCAGGCTGACCTCCAGTTCCTCTCCGGCCGGACCGCAGATCACGGCCTGGCGGCTCTCGTGGATGGAGTTGTAGACAAACAGTCGGCCGGCGCCGGGGTAGAAAGCGACTTCCACCGCGGGGTCGCTCGTGAACCACACCTCGCGCAGGTCATCCTGGCCGCCGGTCGCGGCCCAGATAATCGCGCGGTGTAACAGCCTCGCGTTTTCCACCGAGTACGGCAGGCCTGCCAAGTAGACCGCGTGTCCCTCGCCATAGGAGTTCACGGCAATATCGACGCTGTCCTCGTGCAGCCGCACAATGCTCGCCGTCGTAGCGAATACATCGCCGGGACGTTCCCCGGCCCACAACTCCTCGCCGAGCTCGGAGGCGATCTCGTGATCGCTTACCTGCGGGTACTTATTCGTCGAGAGCGACCATCCGGTTTCGCGGTCGACACCGAGCACGTCGGCAAGCTGGAGGATCGCTCCCGCTCCTGCCTGCGGATAGCCCTGCCGCGCCGGCGGGGTATAGGCCGAGGGCTCACCCACACCGATGAAGCCGCCACCCCCGGCGACGAAGCGCCGCACGGCCGTCACGACCTTCTCATCGGCCCAGTTATCGCCACCGGAAAACGCGGTTCCGGCCGCACCCGCGTTGATGAGGACGGCAATATCCTCGGGCACGCCCTCGCGGATGTCGTCAAAGGAGAGCCATTCGATGTCAAAGGGCAGGCCCGCGAGGGACTCGATCACGCCGAGGTAGGTGTAGATCTGCTTGTACCACTTGGCGTGGGCGACCATGTGTGTCTGCCAGGTTCGCAGGCTGCCCCAGGAATTGAGGATCGCGACCTTGTGGCGTGAGGTCGCGGGGCGCTCGCCCCCCGACATCTCGTGCAGCGAGCGGAATTCGGTAATGATTTCCTCGATGCGGTTAATGAAGTCGGGGAACTGGGTGGCAAGCGAGAGGTAGCCGCCGTAGCCGATACGGGTCAGCGGCGAGCGGACGATGGCTCGTCGAGCCGTCAGCCACGATTCGTTGGCTTCGCCAACCGGGTCACCCTCGGGGTTAAAAACGTCGGGGAAGAAATAGGGCAGGAAGCGGCCCTCGGTGTACTTCACGCCGGGAATGTCGCTGATCATGCGGCACGTCGCCGCCGAGCCGACCGATCCCACGACGGCGTCCATCCCGATGCTCGGGAACAGTTCGCCGTAGGGCTCGGTGCCCATCCAGTTATCGCCGAGGAACATCATGGCTTCTTTGCCGGCCTCATGGACGGCGTCAACGAGGACCTTGACCTTGCCCGTGACGTAGCGGTGCTGGAAGGCGATCCAATCGCGGTAGGCGCTCGTGGGGACCCGGAACGGGCAGTTGTAGTAGCCCGCGTCCACGAAGTCCTCCGCGCTCAGCTCATAGCCGTATTCGGTGGCGAACTCCTGTAGCGCCTCGGGCGAGACGGACGCCGAGTAGCCGAACCAGTCGACGAACTTTTCGACGCCCTCGGAGTTGAACACGAGGGTGAAGTGGTAGAAGAACGTCGTGAACCGAACGACGTCGACCTCGGGGTGGGCCTCGCACCAGTGCTTGATGGCATCGCGCATGAAATCCCAGACCTTGGGCAGGCGCACCTCGTAGGGCCGGACCTTCTCGCGGCTGGGATCCAGGTGCCAATCGTTGGTGATGTAGTTGTACATCTGGGTGGAGTCCCAGACCTGCTCGGCAAGGAAGGCCGCAGTGTAGACGTGGTAGGGCGTGGGGGAGGTGATGACGACGGTCGCGTCGTGGCCCTCGCCCTCGATGCGGTAGGCGCTGCGATCGAGTTCGCTCCCGCTCGTGCGGTCGATGACCTGCAGGTAGGCGAGCGCTGCCTCGCTCGTATCGGGGCGCAGCTGGTCGGTGAAGTAGCCATCGATCAACCGGATCGACAGTGCGTCCTCGCCGAGCGCCGTGATCGGAGCGGACATGAGGAACATGTGGGTCAGGGTTTCGGGGTTTGCCCGCGCGAATTCCATGTCGCCGCGCGCCGGGAAGTACGTCGAGTAGACCTTCTCGACGAGCTCGGCTGCGATGTCTGGAAGTTCCGTCCCATCGGAATTGCGTACGGCGTCGGGCCGGAGACGGTCGACAAGGGCGCGGATTTCCTCATCCATCCCCTCCTCGATGGGGAGCGTAAGACGACCACCGTCGCTACTTGGCGCCAACGACGCGGTATAGGTCCGGGGAGAAACAGGCATGAGATATCCTCACTGACGACTCAATGGAGCATAACCGATCATAATCGATCAGAAACAATGGTGGAAATTACACCGACATGATGGTCACGCCGCGCTCGCTGAGTGCCACGAGCGTGGGGTGGGACGCCGGTGCGTCGGTGATGAGCGTGTCGATCCGCTGCGCCGGAATAATGCGGGCAAATGCGCGCTGGCCAAGCTTCTCGGCGTCAGCCACGACGACGACCTGGCGGGCCGCTGCAGCAAGCGACTGGTTTACCGCTGCCTCGCGATCATCCGTGGCGTAACCACCGCGTTCGTCGATCGCGTCAACGCCGAGGAACAAGACATCCAGGCAGAGGTCAGCAAAGAAATCGGAGGCGAGGGGGCCGGTGAGCTCGTAGGTATGGGCGCGGGCCACCCCGCCCGAGACCACCACTCGGATACCGGCTCGAACCGTCATTTCGTAGGCGATATTCACGGCATTGGTCGCGATTGTCAGGCGTGGCTGCCCCTCCGGCATAGGCAGGTTCGCCACCGCCAATTCGCGCGCTACCTGGGTGGTCGTCGTTCCGCCATTAAGGCCCACGACGAAACCGGGGGAGACGACTGTCGCAGCCGCGGCAGCAATCCGGTTCTTTGCGGCGGCCGCGCGACCGGTGCGGAAGTTCACCGGCAGCGTTGCTGAGTCCGGCGCGCGCGATGCTCCGCCGTGGGTTCGTACGAGAAGATGCTGCTCCGCCAAGAGGTCGAGGTCTCGCCTCGCGGTGGCAAGCGAGACACCGTACGTCTCGACGACGTCATCGACCCGAATATTGCCTAAGCGTTGAACGTGACTAGCGATCGAGGCAAGGCGGTCATGGCGGTTCATCCGTGATCCCGTCAGCAGTGCTTGATAGTGACTCCTTGACTCCACACTTTAACAGGATCAATCACCTGGATCGTCCGTACCGCTCACGCTCTGGCGCTCGGGGCGCGCGGCTCGCTGACGTGACACGATCGCCGTATGAGCGGCGTCGTATCCGGGTTAGCGGTGGTGTGGGCAGTCATCGGCCTCGGCTGGCTGCTCGGGCGGACGAAACTCATGCCGACGTCCGCGCAAGACGCGCTCAATCGGCTCGTCTATCTCGTGGGGCTGCCCGCGCTCGTCTTCCTCACGCTGCTCAACGCTCACGTGGGCGATCTACTCGGGGCGCCGCTCATCGTCGCGGCGGTCTCCGGCCTCGCGGCAGCTGGGATGTTTGCTGTTATCGGTCGCTGGGGGCTGCGCCTAAGCGGTGAACGGACTTTGATCGGCACTATGGGTGCCTCCCTTGCCAATGCCGCATACCTTGGGGTGCCGCTTGCGACCTACGTCTTAGGCTCCTCGGTGCACGTTGCTCCGGTCATTATGTTCCAGGTGGGGTTTCTAACTCCCACGCTCTTCGTGCTCGCCGACATCCTCGCCGCCGATCGCCGGCCCACCGTGAGGTCGGTAGCCATCACGGTCGGGAAGAATCCCCTGGTGTGGGCGGCTGTCGCTGGCGCAGCGCTGTCGGTTGCTGGATTACGCCCGCCGGCAGTTATCCTCGACGTCGTCGACGTCGTCGCATCTTCAGCCGTTCCCTGCATTTTGATTGCGTTCGGGCTGTCGTTTGTGGGCCAGTCCCCAAAGCTCTACCGTGCGGCAACCGCGCCGATTGCGCTCGCAACGGTCATTAAGCTCGTGATCCAGCCGGCGATCGGATACCTTCTTGCTCGCTATGGCCTGGGATTAGGCGGAAGTGATCTCTTTGCGGTGACCTGCATGGCGGGCCTGCCGACCGCCCAAAATGCCTACCTCGCAGCCCATCGCGTGGGAGCCGGGCAGGACATCGCCAGGGGAGTGGTCATGGCAACGACGGTGCTCGTGATCCCAACCTTCCTCATCCTTGCATTCCTACTCACCTAGTTGCCGATCATCTAGTGATCGAATATGATCGAAGTGTTTGAAAACGATCAAAACAATGCGACGCGCGCATAGGAGCTGACGTGAGCATCACCGAGACCGAGATCTTTACCCAACCAGCGATGTGGGAGCAGGCGGTCGCCGTCGCCGAGCAGTCCGCATCCGTCATGCCACACGACGGCGAATCCGTAGCTGTAATCGGCTGCGGCACCTCGTGGTTCATCGCGCAGTCCTACTGCGTCGCGCGGACCGCTGCCGGCAAGGGCATCTCCGATGCCTATACCGCGACGGAGTTCCCGACCGACCGCGACTACGACCGCATCATTTGCCTGTCCCGCTCGGGCACGACGACTGAGATCATCGACGTCCTGAAGGCCGTGCACGGCACCGCGCCGACGGTCCTGTTGACGGCGGTCGGCGACGGCCCGGCACGCAGTGTCGTCGATGACGAAGTGGTCCTTGACTTTGCGGACGAGGAATCCGTCGTCCAGACCCGATTCGCCACCTCCGCCCTGGCATTCTTCCGCGCCAGCCTCGGAGAAGATCTCACGGCAGCGATCGCCGATGCGCGCACGGCCCTGGAAGCCGAGCTGCCTGCCTCGTGGATCGAGGCGGACCAGATCACCTTCCTCGGCACCGGCTGGACCATCGGCCTTGCGGCCGAAGCGGGCCTGAAACTGCGGGAAGCATCCCAGTCATGGACCGAGAACTACCCCGCAATGGAATACCGCCACGGCCCGATCTCCATCGCCCAACCGGGTCGACTGACCTGGATCTTTGGCAAGGCCCCCGCGGGCCTCGCGGACCAGGTGGCAGCCACCGGCGCGGAGTTCGTGACCTCCGACCTCGATCCGATGGCGCACCTCGTGTTGGCGCAGCGCCTCGCGGTCGCGCGGGCCGAGGCCAAGGGGCTCAACCCCGATCAGCCGCGCCACCTCACCCGGTCGGTCATTCTTACTGACGACGAACGCTAAGCGGGCATCATGACCCACGCGATTGCGCTCGACGTCGGCGGGACCACGATCAAGGCCGGGATCGTGGCACCCTGCGGGGCGCTCGCGGCGCAGCGCACGAGGCCGACCCCGCAAGAGCCGCAGGCGCTGGCCGACACGCTGGCCGACCTCGCCCGCGAATTGCGTGCGCAGGTGGTTGAGATGGGGCTTCAACTCGTCAATCATGTGGGCATCGCCGTGCCCGGCATCGTCGATGAGGATGCCGGGATAGGCGTCTACTCCGCGAATCTCGGGTGGCGTGATGCGCCACTGAAGGCGATGTTCGAGGAAGCAATCGGGGCCCCGGTTGCCTTCGGGCACGATGTTCGCTCCGGCGCGCTCGCAGAAATGGTGTGGGGGACCGGCTCTCCCACCATGATCTACCTCGCCATCGGCACCGGGATCGGGGCCGCCGTCGTGCTCGCCGGGACGACGTTCAACAACCACGGCTATGCAGGCGAGCTCGGGCAAGCGCTCGTCTCCCTGCACGGCCGGGACGTCGTCTTGGAACACTACGCATCGGCATCGGGAATCGTCGAGCAGTATGCGCGCCGCAGCGGGATCCCGGCCCGCGAGATCAGCGGTGCCGAAGAGGTCTTTGCCGCCGCTAGGTCCGGCAACGATCACGCGCGCGCCACAATCGAGGTGGCCGTGACCCTGCTGGCACGTTCGCTTGGCACGACGCTGGCGATCCTCGGTTCGATGGATATCGTGCTCGGCGGCGGGCTCGCGCGAGCGGGCGCGGATCTCACCGAGCCGCTTACGCAGGCGCTGACGCATCGGCTCCGAATCTCGCCGATGCCCTCGGTGCGTCCCGCCAAGCTCGGCAGCTGGTCGCAGTGCTTGGGGGCCGGCTATCGCGCCCTTGTGGCCGCCGGCGAAATCGAGATCGAGCCCGCCGGCTGTGATGGGATGGGGACAGCCCGCGAACCAGGAGAACCGCAATGATCGCCCCGATCCACATCGTCACCCCCAACCCCGCCCTCGACGTCACCTACCGCGTCGATAACCTCCAGCTCGGAGAGGCCAACCGCGTCTCAGACATCGTGCGGATCTCCGGCGGCAAGGGCCTCAACGCCGCCAACGTCCTCGCCGACCTCGGGATTGCCGCCTCTGTGGGCGGGTTTATCGGCGGCGCACTCGCCCAGGAATTCCTCGCTGGAATCGACCATCTCGACGCGCGCTTCACGCTCATCGAAGGCTCACTACGCACGACGACGACCGTCGTCGATGACTCGGGCGCCACCGCGTTCAACGAGGCCGGCCCGAGTGTCGATGAGTCCGACTGGCACGCCCTCACGAGCGACACACTGGCGACGCTACGCGAGATTTCCGCGGCCGCTGGAACCCGCGCGGTCTTCTCGCTCAATGGCTCGATCCCGCCGGGCAGCCCCGTGGCCGCCTACACCTCGCTCATTTCGCGCGCCCGCGAGGACGGCCACCTCGTCTTCGCCGATACCTCCGGGGCCTACCTCGTAGCGGCAGCTGAGGCGGGAGCACATCTGCTCAAGCCCAATCACCTCGAGCTCGCCGCGGCGACGGGAACCGAGGATATTACACGTGGCGTGGCCGCGTTGCAGGAAGCCGGCGCTGGCGTCGTCATCGTCTCGCGCGGCGCCGAGGGCCTGGAGGTTCACGCGCCCGGCCGCCGGACGGTGCACGCCTGGCTGGACACCGACGTGCGCGGTAACACCGTTGGTGCCGGCGACGCGGTCGTCGCGGCCGCCATCGCCGCCATGGCCCCGCGGGTGGCCGCCCTTCCCGGCGCTGCTCCGCTGACCAGCTGCGATGTCGCCGAGACCCTCCTTACCGACGCGGACGTGCCCCACCTTGTGGCAGCCGGCGCGGCGGCGGTGGCCGAGCCCGTCGCCGGCCGGATCAACCCCGAAACCCTCGCGTCCTTCCTCCCACGAGTCACAACGAAAGAACTCTGATGCTGACTGACCTTCACTCCGTCGCCCAGTCGTGCGCCGCCGATGGCACTGGCCTTGGCGCCTTTAACGTCATCCACCTCGAAAACGCCCGCACCTTCACCCGCGCCGCCGAAGAATCCGAGCGGCCCGTCGTCCTGCAGATTTCGCAAAACGCCGTCAAGTACCACGATGGCATGCTCGAGCCGATCGCCCTGGGCACGCTCTCGGTCGCCAAGGCGGCGGACGTCCCAGTCATCGTCCACCTCGACCACGCCGAAGACGAAGAGCTGTGCCGCCGCGCGATCGACCTAGGCTTCACCTCGGTGATGTACGACGGCTCCCACCTGCCCGACGATGCGAACCGCGAAGCGACCGCCCGCATCGTTGAATACGCGCATGCCGCGGGCGTGAGCGTCGAAGCCGAGCTTGGCGAGGTCGGCGGTAAGAACGGGGTGCATGACCCGTCGGCACGCACCGACCCGGGTGATGCGGCCCAGTTCGTCGCAGATACCGGTGTCGACCTCCTGGCAGTCGCGGTTGGCTCGTCGCACGCAATGACGACGCGGGGCGCCGAACTTGATTTCGATCTCATTACCGCCCTGCGCGACGCCGTTCCGGTGCCGCTCGTCCTGCACGGATCCTCGGGCGTGAGCGATGATGGCATGCAGGCCGCGATCCGCGCGGGCATGACGAAGATCAACGTCTCAACGCACCTGAACAAGGTGTTCACGGGAACTGTGCGCGAATATCTGGCCGAGCATCCCGATGTCGTTGACTCCCGGCGCTGGTTTGCTCCCGCTACTGCCGCCCAGGAAGCCGAAGTTGCGCGCCTGCTGCGCCTGTACGCCGAGGCCTAACCCTCGCGCGATGGCACACCTGGCATGACGCGGCGCTTTCGTGCCACACTAGGGGGAGTCGAAGTACCCATGCTGCCTGGAGGCCAGACCATGACCAGCTCGCTCGTGAAGCTGCCCGCTGAAGCTGCACACCTCACGCCCGTCGATTTGCCGATGCCGCCCATCATGTACGGCATTATCGCGTTTGCGTTGCTCATGATCGGCCTACTCACGGTCTACGCCTTCCGGAGCGTGTGGACTCGCCACTAGTCGGCTATGGCCCCAACGACGTCTTCACAGTCCACCACACCGCCGCAGGATCGACCGCGCCTGCGGATCGGCGTCATGGGTGGCACCTTCGATCCCATCCACCACGGTCACCTCGTCGCCGCGAGCGAGGTCCAAGACATCTTCGATCTCGACGAGGTTATCTTCGTGCCGACGGGCGCCCAGCCCTTCAAGCTCGATCGAGATGTCACAACACCTGAGCACCGCTACCTCATGACGGTCATCGCGACCGCCTCCAACCCGCGGTTCTCCGTCTCCCGAGTCGATATTGACCGTGCCGGCATCACCTACACGATCGACACCTTGCGTGATCTGCGCCAGACCTACCCCGAGGCCGAGCTCTTCTTCATCACCGGCGCCGACGCGCTCTCGCAGATCCTTACCTGGAAGGATGCCGATGAGCTTTTCTCGCTCGCGCATTTCGTTGGCGTGACCAGGCCGGGCCATGAGCTCGACGACGCGGGACTGCCCGAGGCGGGAGTATCCCTGCTGGAGGTTCCTGCGATGGCCATTTCCTCGACGGATTGCCGCCGACGCGTCGCTGCCGGTCAACCTGTGTGGTACCTGGTGCCCGACGGCGTCGTGCAGTACATCGCCAAATACGAGCTGTATTCGCGCAAGCGTTCCGTGCGAAATGAGGTGCGTGATGGCTGATCAGGCGCCACTGTCGCGCCGGGAAATGCGTAAGCGCTGGGAAGCCGAGCAGCAAAACGCTCCTCTCACCCGCCGCGAATTGCGCCGCCGGGCCGAGGAAGAAGAAGCCAAGCGAAACGCCATCGCCACCGGTGAGCTCACGCTCACCGAGGCCTTCACCATCGATGAGGAAATCGACGGCGAGCTCATCCCGCCCCGGCCGCCGCGCGCCGATGGCGAGCCCGAGCCATCGCGCCGCTCGCTGCGCGAAGCCCTAGTTGACCGACTCGACGAAGACGAGATCGCGGACAAGCGCAGGCGCGGGCCGAAGTATCGCACCATCGCCCCACCGACGACGGCGCAAGGCGTTCGCATCGTCGACCAGGCAACGGGCGAAATCAAGACGCTCCGGCCGCAGGACTATGAAGCGCAGAGTCCTGCCAGCACGCCGGAGCAGATCACGGTAGAGCCGCCGATGGAACCTGTGCCCGTCCCTGCCGAAGACGAGCCTGAGCCGGATTCGCCCGAAGCTCCTGAGCCGGACTCGCCCGAACCCGAGACTGCCGAGGAGCAGAGCCCCGAGCCGCCGGATGCGCCAGCAGGAAAGCCGGAGCCCGAAGACGAGGTGGCGGAGGAGGAAATCCCGCCGCGCGTCTCGCTGTTCGAGGCCCAAACCGAGGAATCGGAGGAGGAGGCGGAAAGCCCCGCGCCACTCTCGCGCCGCTCCCTACGGCAAGCCCAGGGCGCACCCGAGCATGCGGGCTTTCCCGAGGAAAGTGAACCCGCAAGCGAAGCGGGTGAGCGCACGACGCCGCGGTGGCTGCAGATCGTGCTGATTATCTTCGCCGTCGTTGTCCTTGCCGTCCTGGTCTTCCTCGCCGCCCAGCAGGTGCGCGACGGGGACCCCGCTGCCCTTGCCATGTCCATCATCACGCTTATCGCCTCACCAATAGGAGCCTAGTGCCTGCAACCGAAGAGTCCCGTGACCTAGCAATCGTGGCGGCCCGCGCCGCGGCGAATAAGAAGGCCACGAATATCGTCGCCCTCGACGTCTCCGAGCGATTGCCCCTGACCGACGCCTTTGTCGTTGCCACCGGCGCCAACGAACGCCAAGTGCAAGCCATCGTCCAGGAAATCCAGCTCCAGCTGCGCAACGCCGGCGTGAAACAAAAGCGCGAAGAAGGCTACGCCGAGGCGCGCTGGGTGCTCCTCGATTTCGGCGACATCGTCGTCCACGTGCAACACGCCGATGAGCGGGAATTCTATGCCCTGGAGCGCCTCTGGCACGATTGCCCCATCATCGCGCTGCCCGAGGACATTACCCAGCTTTCGCGCGAAAACGCGCTCGAGGACAGCAGTGACTACTGATCGAGTCGTTTTCGTTCGGCACGGTCAAACCGATCACAACGCCGACGGACGAGTCCAGGGTCAGATCGATATCCCGCTCAACGAGGTCGGGCGTCAGCAAGCCGCTGCCGCTGCCCGCTCGCTCGCCCAATATCTCGATACCAGGCCTGTGCGCATGGTCAGCTCGGATCTGTCCCGAGCCCTGGCGACCGCCGAAGCGATCGCCGAACGCCTCGATGCGATCGTCGAGACCGATATCCGACTGCGGGAACGCGGCTTTGGTGCATTCGAGGGCCTCAGCGGTGCCGAGCTAGCCGAGAAATACCCCGAGCCTTACGCCCTATGGCGCGCTGGTGGTTCTCCCGAGGGCCTTGGGCTTGAAGAGAAGATCGCCGTCGGCACTCGAATGGCGCAAGGAGTGATGGACTATGTCGATAAGGGGGAGCGGGGAAGCACCCTGATCGTTGTCTCTCACGGCTCGGCGATCACCCAGACGCTGCGCAGCCTGCTGGGTGTCCAAGACACGGCCCAGCCTGTCTTCCGCGGCCTCGATAACTGTCACTGGACTGAAATTGAATCTGGCATCTTTGCCGACCGCCCCGGATGGCGATTGCGAGTCCACAACATGGGGCCGTGGTGAGCTACGGCACGGTCTGCGGATTTGGCAATGGCGAGTCCCGCTAGGTAAAGTAGAACTCGCTTCACGGGGCTATGGCGCAGTTGGTAGCGCGCTTCCATGGCATGGAAGAGGTCAGGGGTTCGAATCCCCTTAGCTCCACAATGTCCTGTATCGGGACATAGTTGACAGATGTGTCAAAGCATTGTTGACAGCGAGAAGGCTCTCGGAAGAAATTCCGGGGGTCTTCTTTGTTTTGGTGGTGGGGGTTCTTAGGTGGGGTCTTTGATT
>NZ_JALIQR010000014.1:0-75992 GCF_023634005.1 Bowdeniella massiliensis | reverse complement strand
GCCTTCGGGCGTGCGACGACGCCGCTTGCGGCTCCCTGGGCGCCGCCCGCGGCCCCGCGCATCCTCGGCGCACCCCACACGGTCGCGCGCGACGCCCCCGGCCTCAGCGGGCTCCCCCGGCCGCCCGTCGCCGCCCTGGACGCTGCCGCCCGCGGCCACCTCGCCGCCGCGCCCCCGCCCGCCCCCCCCCCCGCCCCCCCCGCCGCCCCCGCCCCCCGCCCCCCCGCCGCTGCCCCCCGGGTCTCCCGCCCCGGCCCCCCCCCTGCGGGCGGGCCGCGCGCCCGCGGCCGCGGGGCGCCCTGCCCCCTCCCCAGTCTCCAGCGCGCCCCGCCCGGCCTGCCCCGTACGCCCTCCCCCTCTTCGCCGCCCCACTTGCCGCACGCGCCCCGCCCCGCACCTGAGTGATAAGCAAGTCGAGGCCCTCGCCGCCGAGCTCGACGCCCTGCGCGAGGAATTCCTCGCCAAACGCGGGGCCGACGATGCCGCCTACATTCGCCGCATCATCGCCACCCAGCGCTGGCTGGAAATGGGCAGCCGCGCGGTCCTGCTGTTTTCCAAGTGGCGCCCCGCATTCTGGCTCGGCACGAGCGGCCTCGCGGTCGCCAAGATCCTAGAGAACATGGAAATCGGCCACAATGTCATGCACGGCCAATGGGACTGGATGCGCGATCCAAAAATCCACTCCTCGACGTGGGAATGGGACCACGTCTCGCCCGCCGCGCAGTGGAAGTACTCCCACAACCACCTGCACCACACCTACACGAACGTCCTGGACCGCGATAACGATCTCGGCTACGGCATCATGCGCGTGGATGAGGCACAGGAGTGGCGGCCCTTCCACCTCGCCCAGCCCGTCATTAACCTCGTGAACGCCGCGATGTTCGAATACTCCATCGCCGCCTACGATCTGGAGCTCGGGCCCTACCTGAACGGCACCTCGGATAAATCGGACGAGCAGTTCAAGGCAGAGGCCCGCGCGGTGGTCGAGAAGATTAAACGGCAGGCGTTCAAGGACTACGTGCTGCACCCGATCCTGTCCGGCCCGAGCGCGCTGTCCACCCTCGGCGCGAACGTCCTAGCGAACCTGATCCGCAACGTCTGGTCCCACACCGTCATCATCTGCGGGCACTTCCCCGAGGGGGTGGAGACCTTCGAAACCGAATCGATCGACGGTGAAACCCGCGGCGAATGGTACCTGCGCCAGCTGCTGGGCAGCGCCAATATTTCCGGACCGCGCGTCCTGCACATCATGACCGGCAACCTCTCCCACCAGATCGAACACCACCTCTTCCCGGACCTGCCGAGCTCGCGCTATCACGAGATTGCGCCGCGCATCCGCGAGATCATGAGCCGCTACGGTCTGACTTACGTCACGGGCCCGATGCCAGTACAGGTCGCGAGCGTGACGAAGAAGATCTTCCGCCTCGCGCTGCCGAATAAGGATCCGAAGGTCTCGCGCCCCGCCCAGATCTGGCGTGCCCTTCGCGGCGCGCGGAAAAAGTAGTGCCGCTTCCCGAAAGGTGAGCCCACCACGCGGGCCGGGCGCCCGAGCGGTAAGCTCGATGACGCCTGGTCCATCGTTGCCGTTTTGGGGATTACATGCCTGCTATGACGCCCGCCCACCATCCCGACACCATCGAGGATGCCGCCGCGAGCCCGGATCGTGAGATGCCGTTTGCGGAGCTCGGTCTGCGCGAAGAGGAATACCAGCGGATCCGGCGGCTGCTCGGCAGGCGCCCCACCGCCGCGGAGCTCGCCATGTACTCGGTCATGTGGTCGGAGCACTGCAGCTACAAGTCCTCCAAGATCCACCTCAGGCAGTTCGGCGAGAAGACGACGGAAAAGATGCGCGAGCACCTGCTCGTGGGCATCGGGCAGAATGCCGGCGTCGTCGATATCGGCGATGGCTGGGCCGTGACCTTCAAGGTCGAGTCCCATAATCACCCCTCTTTCGTTGAGCCATACCAGGGCGCTGCGACGGGCGTCGGCGGCATCGTGCGCGACATCATCTCGATGGGCGCGCGCCCCGTGGCCGTCATGGACCAACTGCGCTTTGGTGCGATCGACCACCCCGATACGGCCCGCGTCGTCCACGGCGTTGTTGCCGGAATCGGCGGCTACGGCAACTGTCTCGGCCTGCCCAATATCGGCGGCGAGACGGAATTCGACGCTGTCTACCAGGGCAACCCGCTCGTCAACGCCCTGTGCCTTGGCGTGCTGCGCCACGAGGACATCCACCTCGCCAACGCGACGGGCGAGGGCAACCACGTCGTCCTGTTCGGTGCACGCACCGGCGGTGACGGCATTGGCGGCGCCTCCATCCTCGCCTCCGAAACCTTCGACGAGGGCGGCCCGACGAAGCGCCCGAGCGTGCAGGTCGGCGATCCCTTCATGGAAAAGCTCCTGATCGAATGCTGCCTGGAACTCTTCGAGCGCGAGCTCGTCGAGGCGATCCAGGATCTCGGCGCTGCGGGCATTTCCTGCGCGACCTCCGAACTTGCCTCCAACGGCGATTCCGGCATGCACGTCGATCTGGAGAACGTGCTGCTGCGCGATCCGAGCCTGACCGCCGGCGAGATCCTCATGAGCGAATCCCAGGAACGCATGATGGCGATCGTCGCGCCCGACAAGCTCGACGAGTTCCTCGCCGTGACCGGACGCTGGGAGGTCGAGACGGCCGTCATCGGCACCGTGACCGGCAACGGGCGCCTGACTATCGACCACTTCGGTGAGCGCATTGTCGACGTCGACCCCAAAACCGTCGCCCACGACGGCCCGACCTACGACCGGCCCTACGCCAGGCCCGACTGGCTCGATGCCGTCCAGGCCGACGCGGCCGAAAAGCTCGCCCGCCCCGGTAGCGCGAAGGACATCCGCGAGCAGATGATCGCGCTCGCGGCCTCGCCCAACTGCGCGAGCGTGCAGTGGATTACCTCCCAGTACGATCGCTACGTCCAGGGCAACACGGCGCTCGCGCAGCCCGATGACGCCGGCGTCGTGCGCGTCGATGAGGAAACCGGCCTCGGCGTCGCCATCGCCACCGACGCAACGCCGCGCTTTGCCTACCTCGACCCCTACGCGGGAGCGCAGGCCTCGCTCGCCGAGGCCTACCGCAACGTCGCAACCGTCGGCGCCCGCCCCCGCGCGATCACCGACTGCCTGAACTTCGGCAGCCCCGAAAAGCCCGACGCGATGTGGCAGCTCGTGCAGGCCATTACGGGTCTGGCCGACGGCTGTCGGGAGCTGTCGGTGCCCGTGACCGGCGGCAACGTCTCGCTGTACAACACGACGGGCGAGGAATCGATCTACCCGACGCCCGTCGTCGGCGTGCTCGGCGTCATCGAGGACGTCTCGCGCGTCGTGCCCTCGGGCTTCACCGACGCGGGCCTGACCCTCCTGCTGCTGGGAGCCACCCGCGAGGAACTATCCGGTTCGGAGTGGGCGCGCGCCATCCACGAGCACATTGGTGGCGTGCCGCCGAAGGTGGATTTCGGTGCCGAACGTGCTCTTGCCGACGTCCTGATCGCACTCGGCCAGCAGGGCATGAGCCGCGCCGCGCACGATGTCTCGCGCGGCGGCCTGTCCCAGGCACTGATCGAATCGGCGCTGCGTTTTGGCACCGGCGCCAACGTGGACCTCTCCGAGGTTCTGACGCGCGACGGGATCGATACGACGAGCGTGCTGTTCGCCGAGACCGGTGCCCGCGCGATCGTTGCCCTTGATCCGCAGGACGTCGATGCCGCCCGGGCCCTCGCCGAGGAAGCTGGCGTCCCGGTGGCCGAGATCGGCACAAGCGGCGGCGACCAGCTGACGATCAGCGTGCCCGAGGGCACTGTGCAGCTGGGCCTTGGCGAGCTGGCCGAGGCCGCCGCGGCGACGCTTCAGCAGCACTTCGGCTAGATGAGGTTGAGCGCCTTGCCGACCCGCACGGCGTTCTCCCGGTTCTTTACGCCCACGTACTGCAGCGAAGCGATCTGGTGATACTGCGCACGTTCTAAAGGTGGGGTGGAAGAAGACCGTGCCAGGTTGTGGGACGGTAGCCGGCGGTTTTACTATGTGGTCACCGTTTTTTGGTCAGCGCAATAGGTGTGTAGCGTTGGCGTCGAACTCAAGTTAGCCAACGAGGGCCGCTCGGCCCGGTGGCGGGCGCGGTCCTGGTGAAGGAGGACCCGTGGACGACTACCTGGACTCGCTCTTCGAGCATGTACGCACCCTGAACCCCGGGGAAGACGTTTTCCATCAGGCCGTGCACGAGGTTCTCGAATCGCTCGGTCCCGCGCTCGTGAAGAACCCCCAGTATCGCGACGCCGGCATCCTGGAGCGGATGATTGAGCCCGAACGCCAGATCGTCTTCCGCGTGCCGTGGATCGATGACTACGGCAAGGTGCAGGTCCACCGCGGCTACCGCGTCGAATACAACTCGGCGCTCGGCCCGTACAAAGGTGGGCTGCGTTTCCACCCGTCGGTCAACATTTCGATCGTGAAGTTCTTGGGCTTTGAACAGATCTTCAAGAACTCGCTAACGCGGCAGGGCATCGGCGGCGGCAAGGGCGGTTCGAACTTCGACCCGCATGGCAAGTCGGATAACGAGGTCATGCGGTTTTGTCAGTCCTTCATGACCGAGCTCTACCGGCACATCGGTGAATACACCGACGTGCCCGCGGGCGATATCGGCGTGGGTGCGCGCGAAATCGGCTACATGTTCGGCCAGTACAAGCGCCTCACCAACCGCTACGAGGCCGGCGTCCTCACGGGCAAGGGGCTCGGATGGGGCGGCTCGCTCGCCCGCACCGAGGCCACCGGCTACGGCACGGTGCTCTTCGCCGAATCGATGATGCACCAGCACGGCGAGGGTTTCGATGGCCAACGCGTCGTCGTCTCCGGCTCGGGCAATGTCGCGATTTACGCGATCGAGAAGGCTCAGCAGTTGGGTGCGACCGTCGTATCGTTTTCCGATTCTTCCGGCTACGTCGTCGACGAAGAAGGGGTTGACGTTGACCTGCTGCGGCAGATCAAGGAGGTCGAGCGCGGACGCGTCTCCGACTACGTCGACCACAAGTCGAGCGCGGAGCTCGTTACCGGTGGGTCAGTTTGGGACGTACCGTGCACCGTGGCGCTGCCATGCGCGACGCAGAACGAGTTGGACGAGGCCGCTGCCCGCACGCTGGTGAACAACGGCGTCAAGGTTGTTGCCGAGGGGGCGAACATGCCCTGTACGCCCGAAGCCGTGGAGATTTTCCAGCTTGCCGAGTGCCTGTTCGCGCCGGGTAAGGCCGCGAACGCTGGCGGCGTGGCGACCTCCGCGCTGGAAATGGAGCAGAACGCATCGCGCGAGCAGTGGAGCTTCGATAAGGCTGAAGCCAAGCTGGCGAAGATCATGAAGACGATCCACGACGAGTGCGCCGAAACCGCCGAAGCCTACGGCCAGCCGGGCGATTACGTCCTCGGGGCCAACATCGCGGGCTTCACGCGCGTCGCGGACGCGATGCTGGCGCAGGGGATCGTCTAACCACCAAGGGTGATGCCCGCCGCGAGGCGAGCGAGCAAGCCTTTTTGCCACATTCCCGCCGGCGCCGCATGCCCGGAGGCCCAGATCGCACGTCGGATCTGGGTGATGGAGTCCCTTTCCCGTGATGCATGTTCTCGGTGACCAAGGGCTGCCATGCTCGTCCTTGGGGCTTTCAGTCAACTCGGCGCTCAGTGCGGGGGCCAGCTCATCCTTCGATTCTGGCCCTACGTCAGCGAGCGTTCGGTGAGGTCCTGCGCAGTGGTGATTTCTTCCGTTTGGTCAAGCATCAAGCCAGCCCGCATTCACCGTTTTCTGATAGTGCTGATGGTCCCCGTGGCTTTTCTTACAGTCCCACCGACGGTCCTATAGATGTCAAGTGAGTTCGAGGTTGGTTTTCAGGTCGTGGTAGACCTCGCGGGCGATGAAGCGTTTGAGGCGGCGGAGGCGTCGCGTGACGTAGTTGATCGTGGGCTGATGGTATCGCATTCGGCGGACGGCGATCATGTGGAGGGCGGCGTTGGCTTGGCAATCACCACTGCGGTGGAACCGCATGCGGTGCGTCTTGCCAGACGAGACTGGTATCGGTGCGACGCCGCAGAGCCTGGCGAACGCGGCTTCGGAGCGCAGCCGGTCGATGTTCTGGCTCGCGGTGATCAGCAGCTGAGCGGCGTGACCCGGGCCAATCGCGAGCTTCGAGGTCAACGTCGGAGCGGTGGGTGTCACGAGCTGTTTCAGCACGATGTCGGCCTCGGTGATCTCTTCGTCGAGGATCTCGATGTGTCGGGCCATGACCCTGAGAGGACGTTTGGTGGCCTGCGTCGGATCGTCCAGACTGCTCAGGTCATGTCGCAAGCCGGCGCACCGCGCGATGAGCGCGGCCGCGGATCCTTCGGTGAGTTGTTCTGGTAGCTCAGCCGGAGCAGTGACCAGCAGACTGCGCAACTGGAGGATCGTCCCTGTCCGGGAGCGAACCGCGGATTCACGGGCCATACGCAACACACGAATCGGCTCAACGACTCCCGTGGTCGTCTTCGCAACAGCGGCGGCTTGACCGCAGAGAGCTTTGCGTGCGGCTGCTTCGGCATCGATCTTGTCGTCCTTACTGCGCCGGGCTCTCAGATGCGGATGGGGCTGGTTGCCCTCGACCGCATCGACACCCGATTTCTGGAGGTACCGGGTGATGCCGACGGCATATGATCCGGTGGACTCTACGCCGATCTTGTCGATCACACCGAACCCCGAAAGCCATTCCAACGCGTCACGATACCCTTGCGAAGTCACCGGAAACGGATGATCGCCGAGCGTCCTGCCGGTCACGTCGAGTGCGAGGACGTGGTGGGTATCAGCGTGTGCGTCGATGCCTCCGACAACGATCTCTGCTTGCGTTGTCAACGTGTGATTGTTCACGCTGGTGGTATCTGCCTTCGATAAGGGGATGACCTCGCCGGGCCGGGCGGACACAACAATGACGAGACATGATCGAGCAAGGTCCTATGAAGTCATGCTCCTGCCCGGTCCGGTCACCCGGAACGAACGCGGTCTCAGGACGAGTCGACCCGTCGGTGTCAGGACAGCACTCCCAGGAGCGCGTCAGTTAATCGGTAGGCCAGACCCGCCCCGAGGCCACAACACCATCTTCATTGTTTATCGGACAGTCCTGTCAACCCCAAGTGTTATTGTTTTGTGATGTTTTTGTTGGTGGTTTGTGGGTTGGGTGGTGGTGTGGGGGTGTAGGTTTGGGCTAATTCCGATGGTGGAAGGTCCCGTTGAGTGATTGGGATTGCCGTGTGTGTTGGTCGCGGTCTGCGTTTTTGAAAAAATGGGTCCAGGAAAAGCTAGGAACTTCCATGTGCGCATCGTAGGGGGGCTGCGGGGGTGGATATTGTGAGCGCGACGCGCCGCGAATGTGCCCGTTCAATGATGGAACGCTTGTGTGGCTGTGAGCATGCTGTCCACCTGAGAGAGGCGTTAGAAGTTGACGCGGTGCGGGCTCTTGGTTGGACAAAGCCTAGTAGTAGATCAGAAACACTTGTCAAATTTGGTGTGATTCAGGACGGAGTTCTCCGAAATTCAATTTTAATGGCCGTGGTGACGTGTAAGAGGGCTGTTTTTTGGTCTCATAATAACGTGGATATCAATATTGGGGTAGTGCCCTATATGAATTCGTTCACTAACTCAGATTCGTTTTCGTCACTTGTGCATTCCTCGAGAAACGAAATGGAGGGGGCTCAAAGGAGTCTTAGTGGTTTTCGAATAGAATGGGCGCCTTTGGGTCGTGTTGAGCGCTTGCTCAATATTATTAGTGCTTCGTGGGACCGAAAGGATGACCATTTTGATGGCTAGCGACGCCTGCATCGCAGCATCAGCTGGCGCCTGCTCTTTGCTCTCAGTTGCAGGCGCCGCAGTTAGTGTAATCAAACGCAACCAGGACTGTAGAGGGCGAATAAAAGACTCCAACTATTGGTGGCAATATGTGTATGATGTTGGTTCGGTTTTTGTGCCCGGACTGAGGGCGGCCCCAATGGCTGTTCATGCGATCAAAGGAATCAGGGCTCGAATAAGGAAGTATATGCCTGCAAGGCCTAGTCGTTTCTTTCACGCGGGTAGCTCGCGACACTTTACGACGTGGACACGCGGTTACCTGCGGGCGATCAATGGACGCAAAGCGGTTGGCGCCGTCAGGCTCTCTGGAGTTGGTTTTTCGGCAGGAAGACTTTCGGTGGAATGACGTACCAGCTTGGTGCGGCGTTAGCTGAGGGTGATGCCCGCCGCGAGGCGAGTGAGCAAGCCTTTTTGCCACATTCCCGCCGGCGCCGCATAGCCCGTCCAGGGCGCGGCGTCGGCGGGCGTATGAAGAGAGTGGATCAGCCAGGTGGCCGCGAGACGTGCCGCGATGTGGGGCGGTGCCGCGTGGATCCCAAAGTGACGGGCACCTGACAGTCCGCGTTCGATGGCGGATGAAACGAGGACCGATTCTGTGAGCGTTGGCGGCAACACCGGCGTGAGTACACGGATGCCCTCGGCTCTCGCGACGGTCGCGCGCCACCTATCGATACGCTTGGCGGACAGGTAGTTCGGGCCCTGAGCGGAAAGAGCCGCGTCACGCACCCGTCCGTTTATCCAATAGGAGTCCGTCGGCGTCCCTGAGTACGCGAGCGTGACATCGCGGCGCGCGCGAAGCAGCCGGGTGACGAGCCGATCGGCGGCCAGCGCGAGGTGGACGTTGGCGCGCCCCGGAGCATACAGCGCGTTGACGACGGCAAGCTCGCCGGGAAGCGAAGCGAGGTGATCGGCCAGGGCGTCGGGCGCGGCGAGGATATCGCTGAGCTCCGCGGGTGCGAACGTCAGCGTTCCCGGTGCTGTGCGCGCTGCTTCCGACAACAGCGGGCGGCGCTGAGAATTGGAGCGAATGACGGCATGCACGTGCGCGCCGGCGGCGATGAGCGGCAGCGTCGGAGCGAGTTCGGCGCCTGCCCCGAGGACGACGACCGTCCTGCCTGAAAGCGACCACCACTGGGGATGTGCCGCCACGGCCGCGCACGCGGCAAGCCCGAGCGACGAGATGATCTCCGGCGGCAGCGCCGACGAGAGAGCTGGGGCAGGACAGCGGGCGGGGGCGTGCGATGGCTTGGCCGTGTCAGACTCATCGGCCACCGCCGGTTCTGCTCGCTCCGGCGAGGGGGCTGCCTCGTGCAGGACCTCAAGCCCGGCGCGTGCCGCGGCGGGATTACCGTCCGGCCCCTCGAGTTCGGTGAGGCGCCGAAAGGCCGACCGATAATGCTTCCGCCACCGGCGGTCCCCGGGACTGACGAGCGGCCCGGCTCCAAGCGCGGCAGCCGCCGCATTCAGCGCCTCTTGCACCGCCGGCGTCACGACGAGCTATCCGATCCGCGTCGCCGCATCGCATCGATCACCGCGATGACGAGCGCAACTGCAATCATCCCCACTGTCACGCGCAGCGCCATCGAAAACGCGTGGCCGTAGGACTCCGCCGGCGTTCCGGCCGTCATTGCCTGCGTTGCGAAAAAGACGCTCGTCATGACCGCGAGCCCCACGGAGGCACCCGCCCGTTGGGTCGTCTGCAGCACCCCGCCCGCCGTGCCGCCGTAGGAGACCGGAACATCAGCGAGGGTGAGGGTCTGGTTAGGCGAGATCACGACGCCCGAGCCCGCACCCGAAACCGCCATGAGTGCGGCAAACACCCAGATGAGTTGCGGCTGCGGCACATAGATCGAGGCGAGGTCGATCGCGGTGATCCCGAGCGCCATGACAGCAAGCCCGATGACGACGAGCCAGCGTCCCAGTCCTGGCAGCCAACTGCCCGAGCGGGCCGAGGTGTAGCCCGCGGTCACCGCAAAGGGCAGGCCGAGCGCACCCGCCACGAACGCACTGAGTTCCAGCCCCGATTGAACGTAGACCGACATAACGATCCAAATCCCGGTGAAGCCCGCAAAGTAGGCGGTGCCCATCGCGGTGCCGAACGCGAATCCCGTATTACGCATGAGCGAGCGCGGCAAAACGGCGGAGCCGCCGCGCCTATCCAGCACAATCTCCCACGTCATGAACGCGATAAACCCCGCCGCTGCGACGGCCAGCCACCACCACGGGGCGTTCGCGAGTCCGCCCTGCTCCGTGCCGACGAACGGAATCATGAGCGCCAGCACCGTGATCCCCAGGAGAAGCAAGCCGAGCACATCGAGCTTCAGCCTGCCTGCCGCGCCCCGGTCGTGATCGGGCAGGTAGCGCGCTGCCGCAATGACAAGGATGATGCCGACGGGCAGGTTCACGAGGAAGACGGAACGCCACCCCAGTTCCGGGCCGAGCACCGCGATCAGTACGCCACCAAGCACCGGTCCCAGCGCCGTCGAGACGCCGATCGCCGCGCCAAACATCCCGAAAGCCTTGCCACGTTCCGCGCCGGAAAACAGTTGCTGGATGAGCCCGACGACCTGCGGGTTGATGATCGCCGCCGCCACGCCCTGGGCGAGCCGGAAGGCGGCGAGGGCCGCGGCCGTGGGTGCGAGCCCGCACGCGACTGAGGCGATGACGAAGCCGATGACGCCGATGAGGAACATGCGGCGCCGGCCATAGACATCGCCGAACCGGCCAGCCGGCACGAGCGCGAGACCGAACGCCAACGAATAGCCCGCAACGATCAGCTGGATGTGAGCGGGCGTCGCATCGAGCGAAGCCTCGATCGAAGGCAGCGCAATATTGACGATGGAGACGTCCAGCAGCGTCATGAACCCCGCCGCGAGAATCACCGCGAATGCGCGCTTGCGTTCATCGGGTGGCAGGGCGGCAGATTCGTGAGGGCTCGACATACAAGCTGTTCTATCACCTCTATGGGCAACCGGCGGTTTGCGCCCGAGTGGCCGCTAGGTGAGAGCGTGGTGAACGCAATCAAAAGTGGGCGAGTTTGTTCCCTAATGCGGTCAACCTTCTTCACAACATTGCGCCTGCGGGTTAGCCTTGCGTGGACGGCTGCCCCCGCAGCCAGACCTATCCATGGACAAAAGGACGAGGTTTCATGTCGAAATCCATCTACACCAGGTCTCTTGCGGGCCTGAGCGCTGCAGCGCTCGCGCTCGTAGGACTCGCCGGTGCCGCCGCCGCTGATCCGGCGGAAAGCCCCGAGCCGACCACCTCCGATACGGTCGAGGCTCCCAGCGAGGAGTCCGAGTCGGGCGCCGAGGCCACTGACGAAGCCGGTAACGGCAACGACGCTGATGCCGAAACTCCCGCCGACGAGGCTAGCGACAGCGAAGGCGACGCCGCCGATGAAGGCGAAGCGGGCGAAACTTCCACGACCGAATCCAAGGTCGGGCTCCAGGCATCCACGCAGGCCGCCCCGGATTACGTGGCGCTGGACATTTTGAACATCACCGACTTCCACGGCCGCATTAACCAGGCCGCGAAGATCGCGACTTTCCTCAACCAGTTCCGCTCCGAGAACCCGGACGGCACGATCTTCACCTCCTCCGGTGACAACATCGGCGCGACGACTTTCGAGTCGAGCTCCCAGGATGATGAGCCCACCATCACCGTCCTGAACATGATGCGGCTGCGCGTCTCCGCCGTCGGCAACCACGAGTTCGACAAGGGCTGGGACGACTTCGTTGCGAAGAACGCCACCACCGACTTCACCTACCTCGGCGCGAACGTCGAGAACGAGGTCCCGGATCTGCCCGGCCATGAGGTGTTTGACCTGAACGGTGTGAAGGTCGGCTTCGTTGGAATCTTGACCGAGGACATGGGCTCGCTCGTCTCCCCGGACGGCGTCAAGGGCATCGGTTGGGGCGATATGGTCAAGCATGCCAACGCTCAGGCCGAGATCCTGACCGACGGCAACGAGGCTAACGGCGAAGCCGATGTTCTCATCGCGCTCGTGCACGAAGGCCCGAACACCTCGGATGTCGCCGCTGGCGAATTCTCCACCCTCGCTAACGGGATTTCCGAGAAGTACACGGCCGTCTTCGCGGGCCACACCCACATCGCCTACAACACCGAGCACCGCGGAATCCAGTTCCTGCAGTCCGGCCAGTACGGCGAAGGCGTGGGCCACCTCGGCCTGAAGTACGACAAGAACCACGACGTCGAAGGCTTCTACAAGCCGATCGTCGACACCGCTGGCATCACCGCCACCAAGTCCCTTGACGTGACGCCCGATCCCGAGATCGCGGCCTACGTCAAGGAAGTCACCGACAGGGCTGAAGAAATTGGCAAGGAGGTCATCGGCTACACCGCTGGCGATTTCCTGCGTGGCAAGAACACCGACGGCAGCGAAAACCGCGGCAGCGAATCGACCATCGGTAACCTCGTCGCCGAGGCCCACCTCGCCCAGGCTAAGGTCACGCAGGAGGATACCGACTTCGCGGTCATGAACCCGGGGGGTATTCGTGCGGATCTGCTGTACAAGGTCGACTCAGATGGCGCTGTGACCCTGAAGGACGCCGCGGACATCCAGCCGTTCGCGAACTCGCTCATGGTCGTGACCCTAACGGGCGCCGAGATCAAGCAAATGCTCGAAGAGCAGTGGCAGCTCGATAAGGATGGCAACGTCCCCAACCGCGCCTTCCTGAAGCTCGGCATTGCCGGCTTCAGCTACACCTACGATCCCGCCGCCGAGCGCGGCGAGCGCATCACCTCGATCACGCTGGATAACGGCGAGCCGATCGATATGGCTGCCAACTACCGCGTCGCCGCGAACTCGTTCCTGGCCACCGGTGGTGACAACTTCCACGTTCTTGCCGGCAAGCCCATTCAGGACACCGGCCAGATCGATCTTGATGCAACGATCGATTACATCAAGAACACCGCCGCCACCAAGGACACGGCCCTGCAGCCGAAGTTCAACCAGCGCTCCATCGGCATCCACGATGTCAAGGGCAACCTGCCCGAGGGCCTGGTCGTCTCCGGCAGCGAGCTCTCCCTGGAGTTCTCCTCGCTGTCCTTCTCGGCTGAGGTCGTCACCGGCGGCAAGGTCGCAGCGGAGCTCACCTGCGAGTTCTCCCTCGTGGACGGCGACTCGCTCGGCAAGGAGACCGTCGCGGTCGACAACACCGTCAGCGATGGCGCCGATGAGACCGGCAAGGCCACCATCGACCTCACCGTTCCGGACCTGACCGGCCGCGAAGGCCAGACGATCGCCCTCGTGTGCTCCACGGATCTCGGCGACGAGGTCACCGTAGCCACGGGCAAGGTCGACGGCACTCCGGGCGAAGAGCCCACCGAGCAGCCGACCGAGCAGCCGACGGAGCAGCCGACGGAAGAGCCGACGGAGCAGCCCACCGAGGATCCGACCGGTACGCCGACGGAGCCCGGCAAGCCCGGCAAGCCTTCGCTGCCGATCACGGGCGCGCAGAGCGATCACCTTGGTATCGCCGCCCTGCTGCTCGTGGGTGCTGGCCTCGCATCCGTTGGTATCGCACGCCGCCAGGCGCTGCGCTAACCACGAATCGGCTAGCTAGCTGATGCGCTAGCAGCCAACGCGCAACCGGGCGCGGGCTCCCTTAGGGAGCTCGCGCCCGGTTTCGTTGCGCCCACCTGGGGCGCGGCCCCCTCACCCGCGAGTGCGAGGGATCAGTAGCCTTGCGGAGACTTCGGTCGGCGCCGGGTGCACCGATCTCTCCTACAATGGCCCCATGTCTCGCACACGTGATGACGCGGCCGCGCGCGAGGTGCTGGCGCGCTTCGGAGCAGGCGACAAGCTCACCCGCGCGGAGCTTCGGCTCGCCGCCCGCTACGCCCTGGCCGAATTTGCTCGCCTGCATCCCGGGCGCAGCGTCGAAGTGCGGCTGCCCCCGGCCGCCGTCGTCCAAGCCATCGCCGGTCCCGCGCACACGCGTGGCACCCCGCCCAACGTCGTGGAAACGCGGCCCGAGGTGTGGCTGGAGCTCGCGCTGGGCAAGCGCAGCTGGCAGGACGCGTGCGCATCCGGCGACGTACAGTGGTCAGGAACGCGCGCCGACCTCGGCGAGTACCTGCCCTACGTGTAACAAAAGGAGCACCATGGCCCCCAACCTCGGACCGCGCCGCGACCCGGGCCCCATCCCGCCCGTCGAACGCGCCAAGCTCGATGCGCAGCGGGCCGCGGCCAAGCGCCCGGAAGCCTCCGGCGCGAAGGGCGTGGAGGTCGTGCACCGGCGTGCCCCGCGCTACGGCCGGTTCATCCTGACGGGCCTGCTCGCCGGAGCGCTTCTCGCATTCGTCATCGCGCTCGCAACGCGCGGCTGGTCGGCGCTGTCCACGTCGAACACCTTCTGGCTGCTGCTCATCTCGCTCGGGCTCCTCGGCATGCTGGCCGGCTCCGTCATCGCCTACTTGCGCGATCGCGCCTCGCTCACCCACGTCGATGCCATGGTGGCATCGCCCGATGAGCCCGAAGGACGCGCGTAGATGCCGCGGCGCCGCTTCCTCCTCACCGCTGAATCCGCGACGATCGACCGCGCGCTCGCCGAACTGCGAGCCGAGCTCGAGATCCGCGAGGATTTCCCCTCCGACGTGCTCGCCCAGGCACAGGACGCCGCCGCCCAAGGGCTGCCCGCGCCCGGCAGCCTCCCGGAGCACGGCCGTCCGAGCATCGCGCCCGTCGACATGCGCGAGCTGCCGTTCGTCACCGTCGACCCGCCGAGCTCGATGGACCTCGACCAGGCCGCCTACCTCACCCGCGGGTCCGATGCGGGCGAGGCGGGCTACACGATCTATTACGCGATCGCCTGCCTCGCGTTCATGGTGCGACCCGGCGGCCCGCTCGATACCGAGGTGCGCGAACGCGGCACGAGCATCTACGGCCCGGGCCACGTCATCGCCCTGCACCCCGAGGCGATCTCGGCGGATGCCGCCTCCCTGCTGCCCGGCGAGGACCGCCTCGCCTACGTCTGGCAGATCGGCCTGGATGCCGAGGGCGCGATGACGAGCTACAGCGTCCGCCCCGCACTCGTGCGCAGTCGCGCGAAGCTCAGTTACACCGACGTCCAGCGGGCGCTCGACGGCGCCGGTGAGCTCGAGGGCGAGGTGCCCGCCGACTTCCCGCAGCTGCTGGAGCGCATCGGCCAGCTGCGCATCGCGCGCGAGGCGGCACGCGGCGGCGTCTCGCTCGACATCCCCGAGCAGGAGGTGGCCGAGAGTCCCGACGGCTATGTCCTTTCCTACCGCGCCAACCTGCCCGTCGAGTCCTATAACGCCCAGCTTTCGCTCGCCACCGGCATCGCGGCGGCGCGCATCATGCGGCGCGCCGGCACCGGCATCCTGCGCACCCTGCCCCCGGCCGAAGAGCGCGACCTGCGCCGGCTGCGGCACACCGCGCGGGCACTCGGCCTTTCCTGGCCGAGTGAGATGACCTACCAGGACTTCGTGCGCTCGCTGTCCTCCGCCGACGCCGCCGCGGCCGCGTTCCTGAACGAGGCGACGACGCTGTTTCGCGGCTCGGGCTACCTCGCGTTTGCGGGCGGCGCCATCCTCGGCGAGGACGGCGAGGCGCTCGAGCCGCTGGGGGAGTCCCACCCGCACGCCGCGATCGCGGCGGAATACGCCCACGTCACCGCGCCGCTGCGCCGGCTCGTGGACCGCTACGGCCTGGAGATCTGCGCCGCCGCCTGCGCGGGCGAGCCGATTGCGCCGTGGGCGGTCGAGGGGCTCGCGGGCCTGCCCGCCATCATGGCGCGCACGAGCCAGCTCGCCAGCCGCTATGAGCGCCGCGCGATCGACCTCGTCGAGGCGGCCGTGCTCTCCAGCCATATCGGCGAGACGTTCTCCGCGACGGTGATCGACGCGAAGAACGGCGGCGGCACCGTACTGCTGCGCACCCCGGCCGTGCGCGGCCGCGTCGCGGGCGATCTCGCGCCCGGTACCCGCGTCACCGTGCGCGTGCGCGCCGCCGATCCGACGACGGGCACGATCGAGCTCGACGTCGTCGAAGCGGACGCAGGCGGTTAGCACTAGGGCGGCGTCCATGTGGCAGACTGGACGCGTGCGACGCGGTGATCACCAGCCAACCCCTGCCCCGTCCGAGATTGCGGACGAGGCCCCGCCGCGCGACGAATGCGGCGTTTTCGGCGTCTGGGCGCCCGGCGAGGACGTTGCGCGCATGACGTATTTCGGCCTGTATGCCCTGCAGCATCGTGGCACCGAATCCGCGGGCATCGCCACGTGCGATGGCTCGACGATCCTCGTCTATAAGGACATGGGCCTCGTCTCTCAGGTTTTCGACGATCGCGCCCTGTCCTCGCTGAGCGGCCACATGGCCGTCGGCCACGTCCGCTATGCGACGACGGGCGCCTCGACGTGGGAAAACGCCCAACCGACCCTCGGTCCCACCCAGCACGGCACCGTCGCCGTCGCCCACAACGGCAACCTCACCAACACCGCCCAGCTCGCCGCTCGCGTGCGCGAGGAGTTCGGCGAGGACTTGCGCGGCGAGTTTGGCCGCGGCTCCACCACCGATACGGCCGTCATGACGGCGCTGCTGCGCGGCAGCGGCGCGGGTAGCCTTCAGGCCACGGCCTTAGAACTCCTGCCCACCCTGCACGGGGCGTTCTCCCTCGTCTTCATGGACGAACACACGCTGTATGCGGCGCGTGACAAGCACGGCCTGCGGCCCCTGGTCATCGGGCGCCTGTCCGGCGGCTGGGCGATCGCCTCGGAAACCGCGGCGCTCGATATCGTGGGCGCCTCCTTCGCGCGCGAGGTCGAGCCCGGCGAGCTCGCCATGGTCGACGAGGCGGGCCTGCGCTCCGTGCGCTTCGCCGAGGCCCAGCCCGCCGGCTGCATCTTCGAATACGTCTACCTCGCGCGCCCCGATACCCGTATCGCCGGCAGCTCAGTGATGGCCACCCGCTCCCAGATGGGCCGGGCGCTCGCCGCTGAACACCCCGTCGAGGCCGATCTTGTCATCTCCACGCCGGATTCCGGCACACCCGCGGCGATCGGCTACGCGCAAGCCTCCGGCATCCCCTTTGCCCAGGGGCTGGTGAAAAACGCCTACGTCGGACGCACGTTCATCCAGCCGACGCAAACGATCCGCCAGCTCGGCATCCGATTGAAGCTCAACCCGGTGCGCGAGGTCATTGCCGGCAAGCGCCTCGTCGTCGTCGACGATTCCATCGTGCGCGGCAACACCCAGCGCGCACTCGTGCGGATGCTGCGCGAGGCCGGCGCCGCCGAGGTCCACGTGCGCATCTCCTCCCCGCCGGTGAAGTGGCCGTGCTTCTACGGCATCGACTTCGCCACCCGCGCCGAGCTCATCGCCAACGGGCTGTCCGTTCAGCAGATTCGCGATAACCTCGGCGCCGACTCGCTCGGCTATATCAGCCTCGAGGCCATGATCGAGGCGACGATGATCGCGCCGGACAAGCTGTGCACCGCCTGTTTCACCGGGAACTACCCCGCCTCCACGCCCGAGGACTTCACCGCAAAGGACGCCGCCCATGAGCACTGAGAACCCCGACGCCCCGCAGCTGACCTACGCCGAGGCCGGCGTCGATACCGCCGCCGGCGATAGCGCCGTCGAGCTCATGAAGGCCGCCGTTGCCGGCACGCACGGCCCCCACGTCGTCGGCGGCTTCGGATCCTTTGCCGGGCTCTTCGACGCGAGCCCTCTTGCGGGAATGCGCCGCCCGCTGCTTGCTACCTCCACCGATGGCGTCGGCACCAAGGTAGAGATCGCCCGCCGCCTCGACAAGCACGACACCATCGGCCAGGACCTCGTCGGCATGGTCATCGACGACATCGTCGTCATCGGTGCGCGCCCCCTGTTCATGACGGACTACATCGCCTGCGGCTCGGTCGACCCCGAGCGCATTGCCGCGATCGTCGGCGGCATCGCGCGCGCCTGCCAGGCCTGCGATACGGCGCTCATCGGCGGTGAGACGGCCGAGCATCCGGGCCTGCTCGGCCCCGACGAATACGACATTGCGGGCGCCGTCACCGGCGTCGTCGAGGCCGACGCCATGCTCGGGCCCGAGCGCGTTGCCGAGGGCGACGTCGTCGTTGCCCTGGCCGCCTCCGGCTTGCATTCCAACGGGTACTCGCTCGTGCGCGCCACCCTGGAGGCCGCAGGCGTCGGGCTCGAGGAACAGCACGAGGACTTTGGGCGCACCGTCGGCGAGGAACTCCTGGAGCCGACGCGGCTGTACGCGCCCATCTGCCTGCCGATGCTCGAGCGGATCGAGGGCATCCACGCCCTGTCCCACATCACCGGCGGGGGACTGGGCGCCAACCTCTCGCGCGTCCTACCCGAAGGCCTGCGCGCCCGCGTCATCCGCTCCGCCTGGCAGGTTCCGCCCGTCTTCACCGCCGTGCACACCTGGGGCAATGTCCCGCTGGCGGACCTGGAAAACACGCTCAATATGGGGATCGGCATGGCCGTGGTGTGCACCCCCGATGCCGTCGACGAGGTCCAGGCAATGGCCTCGGAGCAGGACTGCGATTCGTGGGTGTTCGGCGAGATCGGCTCGGATGACGATTCCATCGAGGGTACGCACATCTCGGGCGTCAAGGGCGTGGCCGGGGGCAGCGTCGAGCTCCTGGGCGATTACCGCATGTCCTAGGTTCTTTAGGCACGACGAAAACCCGGATGGCCCCAGGCCCTCCGGGTTTCGTTGTTGAGTAGGAAACTCCCGCGCTACCGCACGCTAGCGATAGTCGCTCCAGTCATCATCCGTGGCTGGAGGGATCTCGTACTCGTCGTAATCAGCGGACTCTTCACGTCGCTTTGACGATAATTCTCGTTCCAAAGCTGCGTAGTCGGTCTCCGGGCTGAAGTACTTCAGCTTGCGGGCAACCTTCGTCTGTTTGGCCTTTTGACGGCCGCGCCCCATGGCGTGACCCCCTCCAACGTCGATGCGGGGCGGCATCCAAGCGGATGCGGCCCCTTGGTTCAGTCATATCTCGTGCCATAACCGTACAATGTTTGCGCCCGCATTGCTATTCGCCATCCAGATAACGAGCTGCCAAAGCGGCGGAAAGACGCGAAATGGTGGGCGAAATTTTTCTTCGTCTGCTGCGCCACTCTTCGACTGTCGGTGATGCCGATTTGGGCGGTTGTGGGACTATGGGCCCGCGAAACCCGCGCGGGTGCTGCCTAGCCTTGACTCAAGTGTTTGGCGAAGGAGGTCCACCGATGAACTCGGGTGAACTCATGAGCGAAACCATGCTGACACCGGGCGAGGTCGCTCGGCTGTTTCGCGTCCGCGCAAAAACCGTGGCACGGTGGGCGGACGAAGGAAAACTCGGCGTCATTCGGACTGCCGGGGGTCATCGCAGGTTTCGCTTAAGCGAGGTTGAAGAACTTATGCGGCGATGTGGCTCGCTGCGCGAGGACGAGCACCTCGATTTTCCCCACTAGCCACGCCAGCCTCCATCCAGCTGCCCCGATAAACGGTGATCGCCCCGACGAATCCTCGTCGGGGCGATGCCGTATCAGGGGTGTCGGGCGCTACTTCTTGAACGCCAACCCGATCAGCGCTGCCGCGCCGGCGACCACGACGCCCGCGAGTGCGATCGTCTTCGGATCCCCACGCTTGACGTCTTCGACGAAGACCTTGGCGTGCATCGAGGCGTCCTCGGCGAGCAGCTTGGCCTGCCGGCTGGCGTCATCGGTAAGGGAGACCGCAGCCTTGGAGGCATCGTTCGCAACCGACATGATGCCGGCCTTCGCGCTCTCAATGCCGGCGCGCGGGCTCACACGGTCCGCGAGGGCGTTGACGGAGTCGGAGAGTTCTTTGCGGCGCTTTTCCAGATCAGCCTTGATCTGATCCGCGGAGCGCTTGTCCTCGCTCATGAGTGCAGTCCCTTCTTCACAGCTTCGACGTTCTTCTTCATCCCGCCCACGGGATCGGGGCTCGTGACATCTTTTGCATCTTGCAGCTTCTTGTAGCCAATGAAACCGATGATGGCAGCGATGATCACGAGGATGAGGCCAATGATCAGTGCCGAGAGCCACAGCGGCACCGCGTTCGCCAGGCCGTGGATCGCCGAGTAGAGCAGGACCGGCACGGCATACAGCGCGATTAGGACGCCCGCTGCTGCGAGCATTCCGCCACCGGCACCGAGCTTGGAGACCTTCTCGGTGAGCTGGGTCTGCGCTAGTTTGATCTCGTCTCTCACGAGCGTGGAAAAGTTCTCGGAAATATCTGCGACGAGCTCCCCGATGGACTTCTTTGCCTCCGGGCGAGGTGCGGCGCTCGATGTACCGACTGCAGGATCTGTTCCCTTAACACTCACGTGGGCCACTCCTATGTTCGGGTCGCGAAAGCTGTGCTCTTCCTATCTTTGCCGGTTTGGGCCTCGGATGCACGTTCAATGGTGGGCTGAGACCTTTCGCCCACTTACCAGGCAGAGTCATCGGGTTCACCCAAAGTTTGATTCCGTGTGTTTACAATCGGCAAGAGGTTCGTCAATGACGTCTACTCACGTGAGAACGGCATTTTCCTCTCGTACCAGTCCGATCCTCAGGAGTTACCACCCGTGAGACACCACCGAACTGCGCTCGCGCTTGCCGCGGCCGCCTCACTTGCCCTCCCTGTGGGCTTGGCGACCGTTCCCGCGACTGCAGCCCCCTCCTCTGACCTCATTATTTCTGAGGTGTATGCCCGCGGCGGTTCAACGAATCAGCCCTACAAGAACAAATTCATCGAGCTCTACAATGCCGGCGACAGCGCCATTGACCTGTCCGGCAAGTCGGTGCAGTACCGCTCCGCCACCGGGACGAGCGTTTCCGGAGTGACCGCGCTGTCGGGCGTCATTCAGCCCGGCGGCGTTTTCGTTGTTGGGGCCGGCTCGAATGCCGCCAACGGCGAAGAAACTCCGGTGGATCTGCCCGGCACGCTCAATCTGAGTGGCACCAATGGCGTCGTCATTCTTGCCGAAGGCACCGAGCGGGTTAACGTGCCCGCCGGATCCGTGGTCGTCGATGAGAACATCATTGATCTCGTCGGCTACGGAACTGCCAACGCCTTCGAAACAGCGGCCGCGACCTACACCGGCTCGAATTCCACCCCGGGCGCGATTGCGCGCACGAATTCGACGGATACCGACGATAACTCCGCTGACTTCACCTTTACCGCCGACGTGACCCCCGGCACCGTGCCGTGGGGCGATCCGGTTGACCCCACCGATCCGCCGGTTGACCCGACGGACCCGCCGGTCGATCCGACTGACCCGCCGGTCGACCCCGAGGTCCCGGAAGTGAAGATCTCCGAGATTCAGGGCACCGGTTCGGTGACTCCGCTGGATGGCAAGGTCGTGAAGACCTCCGGTGTTGTGACGGGAACGCACTTCACTGGCGGTTTCAACGGCTTCTACCTCATGGATGAGAACGCCAAGACCGAGGCTCGCACCGCGGGTGACGCGTCCGATGGCATCTTCGTTTACACCGGTCCCAAGGGTCTGGACGTCACGATCGGTGATCGCATCACGCTGACCGGTACGGCAGGGGAGTACTACGAGCTGACCCAGCTGTCGAACCCAACCCTCGTGGAAAAGACCGCGGGTCAGCCGCTTAATCCGATCCCGTTCACCTTCACGGACAACACTGATGTGCGCGAAGCCTACGAGTCGATGCTCGTGGCGCCGCAGGGCGACTACGTGGTCTCCGATAACTACACGAACCTCACCAACTACGGTTCGCTGAAGCTCGCCTACGGCACCTCCCCGATCGTCCACCCGGGTGAGCTGTACAACCCCGTCGCGAACCCCGACGAGTGGGCCAAGCAAAACGCGTTGAAGGACATGCTGACCATCACGCTGGATGACGGCAAGTCGACGGACTTCTCGCGTCAAACCGACCAGCCCATTTCGTACATCGAGGTGGGTGGCGACGCCCGCATCGGCGCCCCGGTTGCGTTCAAGGACTCTGGAGTCCTGCTGGACTACCGCTTCAACGCGTGGAACTATCAGCCGACGCAGCCGATTGACGGCAACGACCGCTCCACCGAGCCCGTGACGTTTGCCAACACCCGCGCCGCGGCCCCGGAAGAGGTCGGCGGGAAGGTGAAGCTCGCTTCGTTCAACGTGCTGAACTACTTCAACGACCTCGGTGAGGACGAGGCCGGATGTGCGTTCTACCGCGACCGGGAAGGCAACCCGACGACGGCGAACCGCTGCACCGTGCGTGGTGCCTACTCGGCGGCGGCGTTTGAGCGTCAGCAGGTCAAGATCGTTGCGGCGATCAACAAGCTGGGCGCGGACGTTATCGCGCTGGAAGAGATCGAAGCGAACTCGGCGGTTGATTCCGCCAAGGATCGCGACGATGCACTTGCCAACCTGGTGGCCGCGCTGAACGCGGATGCGGGCGCTGGCACGTGGGCATTCGTTCCTTCCCCGGCCACCGTGCCGGCAGGCGACGACGTCATTCGCACGGCCTACATCTACAAGCCGGCCGCAGTAAAGCCGGTGGGAGAGTCCAGGATTCTTGATGACGGAGCGTTCCACAACGCGCGCGATCCGCTTGCACAGGACTGGAAGATCCTCAACGTTGAAGCCGGAGAGAACGACACCGTCAAGGACACGTTCACGACGGTCGTCAACCACTTCAAGTCCAAGGGCTCGGGCGTCGATGATGGCACCAACCAGGGCAACGCCAACCCGGACCGCGTGGCACAGGCCAAGGCTCTCGCCACGTGGATGAAGGACAGCGAGCTCCCCGTGTTCCTGCTGGGTGACTTCAACGCCTACACCAAGGAAGATCCGATGCAGGTGCTCTACGAGGCGGGTTACACCGACCTTGGCGATCACTTCGATCTTTCCAAGACCTACCTCTTCGGTGGTCAGGTCGGTTCCCTCGACCACGTCCTCGCTGATGCTGATGCACTGGCGATGGTCGAAGGCGCAACGGTCTGGAACATCAACTCGGTCGAGTCGATCCTGCTTGAGTACTCGCGCCACAACGCGAACATTAAGGATCTGTACGCACCCGACCAGTACCGTTCGTCGGACCACGACCCGGTGATCGTTGGCATCAACCCGATTGTCATCAAGGGAGAGGATCCCGATCCGGAGCCCACGCCTGGCCCGACCGAGCCCACACCTGGCCCGACCGATCCCACGCCTGGCCCGACCGAGCCGACGCCCGGTCCCACGGACCCGACGCCTGGCCCGACCGAGCCGACCGCGCAGCCAACCGATCCGGGCGACAAGCCCACGGTTGAGCCTCCGGATGCGGGTAAGCCGGGAGAACCGGGCCTACCTGGTAAGCCGGGGCTGCCGATCACGGGCGCCGAGATCGTTGGAATCGCGCTGCTTGCACTGGTCCTCATCGGTGCCGGCATCGTACTCATCCGCCGTCGCACCCGTTAAGGACGCGGCGTAGGAGAAACGAGAAGAGGCGGCCACGGATTGATTCCGTGGCCGCCTCCTTTCCATTCCAAGCGCGTTTTCATGTCCCCGAGCGTGAGAAGACCTCCGTCCCACACATTTTTGCGGTTGCTAGGGGAGGAATGGAGAGAACGGGAAAAGGCGATTGCACCGATGTCTCCGTAACGTCACCGATAGCTCAGTTAGCTAGTTGACACAATGGGCGCATGGCAATTTCGAGACGACGCCCACTCCTGGCGATAGCGGTCGCCGCGGGCACGATCGCCCTCGCCTCCTGCTCGGCGCCCAGAAGCCAGCCGGGCAGCGAGGCCACGTCGGAAAGGACTCCATCAGCTATGAGTGCGAAAAGCGCTAGCACCGAACCCCTGCTAACTGCGGCGGAGAGTGGTGATGTGGCGAGCGTCGCGGACCTTATCGCGAGCGGAGCCGATCTAGAGGTACGAGATTCGGCAGGGCGCACGCCGCTGCTGCTTGCTGCCACCAATGACCACGTTGACGTCGCCAAGCAGCTCATCGCCGCCGGAGCCGATCCGAACGCCGTTGACGATCAACGCGATACGCCCTGGCTGGTGACGGGCGTGACCGGCTCGGTCGAGATGGCCGAGGTGCTCGCCGCGGCCGGCGCCGATCTCTCGCTGACGAACCGCTATGGGGGAGTCTCGGTGATTCCCGCGAGCGAGCGCGGGCACCTCGACTACGTTCGCTGGGTCCTCGCTAATACCGAGATCGACGTCAACCACGTGAACAATCTCGGGTGGACGGCGCTGCTGGAAGCCGTGATCCTGGGCGACGGTAGCGAGACCTATCTCGAGGTGGTCCGAGCGCTGCTGGCGGGCGGCGCCGATCCGGCGCTGGCCGACCGCGACGGCGTCACGCCGCTGCAGCACGCGTCATCGCGCGGGTATGAGGAGATCGCCGCGGCGCTGAAGGCGGCCGGGCAGTAAGCCGGCGCCAATAGGCAAAGCGAAACGCCCCTGGAAAGCCAGGGGCGTTAGGCGTGGCTCCGACCGGCGTCGATCCGGTGACCTTCCGATTTTCAGTCGGACGCTCTACCAACTGAGCTACAGAGCCCGTGAACACAATCACCCGGTGCATGACCGGGTGAATCGTGATCGCGACCCCGACGGGACTTGAACCCGCGACCTCCGCCGTGACAGGGCGGCGCGCTAACCAACTGCGCTACGGGGCCTCATGGTGGTGAGACCTATAGTACTCGTACCCCCAACGGGATTCGAACCCGTGTTACCGCCGTGAAAGGGCGGCGTCCTAGGCCACTAGACGATGGGGGCCAGTTCGGGTCCGACGCTCGCTAGCGGGCTCCGAGACCTCGATTAGCATACGCGGAAACTGCCGGTGAATGCAAAATCGGTAGGGGGGTGTTTCCCCTCACACCTCGCGTGCGGCGCGGTAGCCTGGCAGCCAGGTACACCCCGCAGGCGACAAGGAGAGCGATGGCCATCGAGGACGATCTCACCGACGAAGAATTTGAGGCGCTCGTCGAGGACGGGTTGCAGCTCATCCCGGGCGAACTGCTCGATCTGCTCGATAACGTCGCCATCATCGTCGAGGATCACCCGCCCGCCGATCTGCGGCCCGACACCCTCGGGCTCTATGAGGGTGTGCCGCTGACCGAACGCGATGATGGCTGGGCCGCCGGCGCGCTGCCCGATCGCATCTTCATCTATCAGCGGCCCCTGCTCGCCATGTGTGATTCGCGCGCGGAGCTGGTCGACGAGGTGGCGATCACGGTCATCCACGAGATCGCGCATCATTTCGGGATCGACGACGAGGCGCTGGCCGCACTGGGGTGGGACTAGCGCGGGCGGCTAGCCTTAGAGGCATGGTTGTGTTCGAAACTCCGACGCCGACGGAAGAAGCGACCGAGGCCGCGATCGATATTTTGACGCTCCTCGGCTTCGCCGGGATCGGCGCCGCTGCGGCGGTGCTCGTCGCGATCCTCGTAGGGGTCATCGTCCGCGTCGTTGCTAAACGCCGGCCGGGACTGTCCGCGCTGTCCAAGCACGCGCGCCGCCCCTTCCAGGCGGCACTGCTCGTCATCGGCATCTGGTTTGGTGTCCTCATCCCGACGACGGGCTCCGCCGGCAAAGTCTGGCGCCTGCTGTTCAACCACGTCTGCATCCTGCTGCTGATCGCCGCCCTCGCGTGGCTGCTGATCTCGGTGATCGCCGCGATCGAAGACATGGTCGTGAGCCACCAGGCACGTTCCTCCTCCCCGCGCCACACCGCGCGCGTCAAGACGCAAATGCAGGTGCTGCGGCGCGTGGGCTCCGCCATCATCGTGATCTGTGCGCTCGCGGGCGCGCTGCTGACCTTCGATGGGGCGCGCGCGATCGGGGCCTCGCTGTTCGCCTCCGCCGGCATCATCTCCGTCGTCGCCGGTCTTGCCGCCCAATCGAGCCTCACGAACGTTTTCGCCGGCATGCAGATCGCGTTCTCCGACGCCATCCGCGTCGATGACCTCGTCTCGATCAACGGCCAGCTCGCCACGATCGAGGAGATCACGCTCACCTACGTCGTCGCGCGCACCTGGGATGACCGGCGGCTCATCCTGCCCTCGACGCGCTTTACGACCGAGCCGTTCGAAAACTGGACGCGGCTCGAACCCAAACTGCTCGGCACGGTTGAGCTCGACGTCGATTGGCTCGTGCCCGTGGAGGCGCTGCGCGCCGAACTCATGCGGATCGTCAGCGAATCCGACCTGTGGGACGGCCGCTCCTGCGGCCTGCAGGTCACCGACGCCACGGAGGCGCGCATCCGGCTGCGGGCCGTCGTCTCGGCCGACAGCTCCGGCGCGCTGTGGGACCTGCGCTGCACCGTGCGCGAGCAGCTCGTGCACTGGCTCGTCGCCGAAGCCCCCTACTCCCTGCCGCGCACGCGCATCGAGCCCGAGCCCTATCAGGCCCCGAGCTTTGAGGAACGCGAGAAGTTCAACGAGCAGATGCGCAAAGCCTGGGAGGCGGAGAAAAAGAAGCGCGAGCGCGACAAGGACGACACCCTGGAGCTGCTCGATTTCGCCGTCAAGACCGAGGACGAGCACAAGCGCAAGCTGCGCCAGGAGGCGGCTCGGCGGGCCCGGCGCCGCGCCGAGAAGGCGGACCGGCGAGCCGCCAAGCTCGACCTGCGCAAGCTCGGGCCGACGGTCTGGCGCGAGCCCGTGCCCAGTGCGGATGCGACGCGCGTGTTAACAGAGGACGATGTGAAGTCCCTGCACGATGCGCTCGGCGAGGCTCAACCCACGACGGCCAACGACCGGCTGTATTCCGGTTCGAAGGACGCCGAGGAGCGCGCCGAGCGCATGAAGGGCCCCTCCAAGGAGGAGATGGCCGAGCGGGAAGAGACGGCAGAGCGCCGTCGCAAGGAAGGACACGAGCATGACTGATCCCGTCAATAAGACCGATGAGCAGTGGCGCCAGGAGCTGAGCGACCTGGAATACCACGTCCTGCGCGAGGCCGGCACCGAGCGGCCCGGCACCGGCGAGCTGCTGCACGAAAAGCGCGAGGGCATCTACTCCTGCCGCGCGTGCGGCGCCGAGCTCTTCCGCTCCGATACGAAGTTCGACGCACACTGCGGCTGGCCCTCCTTCTACGATCCGATCAACTCCGCGGCCGTCACGACGCGCGAGGACCGCTCCCACGGCATGGTCCGCACCGAGGTCACCTGCGCGCGCTGCGGCTCCCACCTCGGCCACGTCTTTCCCGACGCGCCGCACACCCCCACCGGCGAGCGCTACTGCATGAACTCGGTCTCGCTGCGCTTCGAGGCGGAATAAGTGCGGATCGCGACGTGGAACATCCAGGCCGGGCGCGGCGCTCGCGGCAGCATCTATGCCGGCGGCGACGTCACGCGCGATAGCCTGGTGCGCCTCGCTGAGACGATCGCCGAACACGAGATCGACGTCATCGCGTTGCAGGAGGTCGATCGCTTCCAGGAGCGCACCTCGCGCCTGGACCAGACCGCGATCATCGCCGAGGCGCTCGGCGCGGCCGACGCGCGCTTCGTGCCGCACTACGTCGGCCAGGCGGGCTCGCTGCGCCTGCCACCGCCGCGGCTATTTTCGGATACGCCCGGCTTCGGCGTCGCGATCATCTCGCGCCTGCCGGTCGTTTCTTGGCATGCCCGGCGCTTCCCGCTGCGGCTGCCCAAGATCCAGCTCTCCTCCGTCGACGAGCACCTGTGGAACCGGCTGCGCATCTACGACACGACGCGCTCGCTGCTCGCCGCCACGATCCGCGAGGGCGACGCGCTCGTCTCGCTCGCCAACCTGCACGCCCCCGCGGCCGCCGATGTCGCGCGCGCCCAGCAGATCCAGGCCGCGCACTCGTTGCGCTCCCTGCCCGGCACGCGCATCCTCGCGGGCGACTTCAACGTCGGCCCATCCGACGTCGCCGCCACCCTGCCGGGCACCAACCTCGTGACCGCGCCAACGTTCCCCAATCCGAACGCCGCGAGCCAGATCGATCACCTCATCGCCGACACGCCCGTGACCTGCGGCGGCGCCCACGTGTGTCAGATGCCGTTTTCCGATCACTGCCTCGCGTGGGCCGATATCGCCCCGAGTCAGGCAGCCGAGCAATGAAGCGCGCGCGGGCTGCCGGCGCATCGGGGGCGCTCGCACCCGCGCTCTTCATCGCCCAGGGCTTCACCCAGTACATCGGCGCTTCGCTCGCCGTTGTCCTGTTCGCCCTCATGCCCGCCACGACGGTCGCGTGGTGGCGCCTCGCCGTCGCCGCCGCCGTCCTGCTTGCCTGGCGCCGCCCGTTCGGCGCGCGCGTGAGATGGTCCCGACGCGATATCGGCCATGCCGCCCTGTTCGGATTCTTCCTCGCGACGATGAATATCCTGTTCTACCTCGCGATCGCCCGAATCCCGATGGGCCCCGCCGTCGCCCTCGAGTTCACCGGTCCTGTCCTCGTTGCGGCGCTCGCGGGCCGCGGCTGGCGCGATCGAACCGCCATCGCCCTGGCCGCGCTCGGGGTCCTGGCGATCGGAGGGCTCGGACTGGACCGCAGCGAGCCGGGCGTCATCGGCGGCATCCTGTTCGCGCTCGCCGCCGGGGTGGCCTGGGCGCTGTACATCGTCATCGGCCGCTCGCTCGCGACCTCGCGGCAGGCCGCGGCCCCCAATGGGCCAACGGGCATCGATTCGCTCGCCCTGGCCATGGCCGTCGGCGCGCTGATCTATCTACCGATGGCCGCCACGACGATGTCGCCCGCGCTCGGCAGCTGGCGGACTTTCCTTGCCGTCGTCGGGGTCGCGATCCTGTCCTCCGTCTTTCCCTATGCCATCGATCAGGTCAACTTCGGGCGGTTGTCGGCCTCCGCCTTTGCCATCCTCACGGCCCTGTTGCCGGCTACCTCGGTCATCGTCGGGGCCATCATGCTGTCCCAGATCCCGAACGTCTTTGAACTGATTGGTCTCTTTTTCATCTCAATTGCCGTCGCACTTACCGGTAAACGCCGCGAAAACTCGGCATCCTAGCCATTTGAAGTGATCTGTTTAACTCCCTAGCGCGTGCAAAGCTGAACAACCTGTGCAACGGTTGTAGTGTCAACAAACCCTCAGTTAGGAGAATCCATTATGATGCATCTTCTGTGGACCCTCATCATCGGCGCCATTTTCGGTGCCCTCGCTCGACTGTTCATGAAGGGTGACCAGGGCCTCTCGGTTCTCTGGACGGTCATCCTCGGCGCCCTGGGTGGCGTCGCCGGCGGCTGGCTCGCCAGCGAAGTCTTCGGATGGGACGGCAACTTTGCCTACATCCTGTTCGGAATCCTGATGTCGATCCTGTTCATCTCGATCTTCCTCATGGTGACCCGTGGCTCCAAGCGCGTCTAAGACACGCAGCCGAAAACACGTCACGCGGCCCGTCTGCCCTTCGGGGGAGGCGGGCCGTTTGGCATATTCGATGCGCCTAACGACATCCCGCGCCGCGGGCTTTGCGGCACGATAGAACCATGGCAACGACGCAGCGAATCTGGTTCAACGGCTCCCTCGTTACTGACCCGACGCAGGGAATCATTTCTCCCATCGACCATGGCCTGGTGGTTGGCGACGGGGTGTTCGAAGCGCTCAAGGTGGAGGCCGCTGGACCGTTCGCGGTTACCCGACACCTGGAGCGTCTGTCGCGCTCGGCCGCTGCGCTGGGGCTCCCCGAGCCCGACCACGACGCTTGCCGGGCCGGAATTGATGCGGTGCTTGCGGGGCGCGAGTGGGAACTCGGCAAGATTCGCATCACGCTGACCGGGGGAGCGGGACCGCTGGGTTCCGGCGCGGCCTGGGGGCCCGGCACCCTCATCGTCGCGGCCGAAGCCGTCGACCCGCCCGCACCCGAGACGAGGATCATCACCCTGCCGTGGACGCGGAATCTATCGGGCGCGATGACGGGGGTGAAAACGACGTCCTACGGCGAAAACGTGCGAGGCCTCGCCTTCGCCGAGGAGCGCGGCGCCTCCGAAGGCATCTTCGCCAATACCTCCGGCTACCTCGCGGAGGGGACCGGCTCGAACATTTTCCTCGTCTTCGGCGAGCAGGTGGTCACCCCGCCGCTCACCGCCGGGATCCTCGATGGTGTGACGCGCGCGCTCGTGATCCGCTGGTGGAATGAGCAGGCCGCGCTCGAGGTAGTCGAGCGCGACCTGAGTGTGGCCGAGGCGCAGCAGGCCGACGAAGTCTTCATCACCTCCTCCACCCGCGACGTGCAAGCGGTCACGAGCTGGGACGATCACGACTTCCCGGCCGGGGACGTCACCCGCGCCGTAGCGCAGTGCTTTGCGGCCGGCTGGCAGGCCGAGCTGGATCCGCGCTAGCTGCCGCGGCGTGCTGTGAATCGGTGAGCGTCGGGCGCAGCAGCGCCATCGCGATGAGGAGCACGAGGAGGACCGAGCCCTCGTGCACGAGCATGCCGAGCGACATCGTCACGCCCCCAAGGATTACGCCCGCCACGAGGAGCGCGACGGTCACGAGTGCGATCGCGATGTTGACGCGCATCGTTGTCACGGTGCGTCGTGCCAGGCCGAACGCATAGGCCAGCCGTGGCAGCCGGTCGGCCATGAGCGCGATATCGGCGGTTTCGATCGCTGCGGGGGAGCCGGCGGCGCCCATCGCGACCCCGATGTCGGAGGCCGCGAGCGCGGGCGTATCGTTCACGCCATCGCCGATCATCGCCACGGTGTGTCCCGCAGCCTGCAGCTCGGCGACGATCGCCAGCTTGTCCTCGGGTAGCAGCTCCGCTCGAACCTCGTCGATACCGAGGCTCGCGGCGACGCTGTGCGCCACGCGCTGCGCATCGCCCGTCGCCATGACGACGCGGATACCGCGATCATGCAGGGCCGCGATCGCTGCCGGGGCATCGCTGCGAATAGTATCCGCGACGGCGATGACACCGACCGCGCGACCCTGCAGGCCGACGAACATCGCCGTCTTTCCCTCCCGGTGAAAGTGCTGCAGCTGCGCGCCATCGGCCGCCTCGGTGAGCAGCGCGGCGGAGCCGACGCTCACGCGGGCGCCATCAACCGTCGCGATAATGCCCTTGCCCGTGATGGTCTCGGCGGAATCCACGAGCGCGACTGCAAGGCCGCGCTCGCGGGCCCCGGCGATGATGGCCTCGGCGAGCGGATGCTCCGAGGCGGTCTCGGCGCGCGCCGCGAGTAGCAGGATCTCATCGCTCGACAGCGCCGGATCGAGCGAGACGACGTCGGTCAGCACGGGCCGGCCGTTCGTCAGCGTCCCGGTCTTATCGACGACGACGGTATCGACGCGCGCGGCCGTCTCCAGGTATTCGCCGCCCTTGATGAGCACACCGTCCTTGGCCGCGCGGCCAATTCCCGCGACGATCGAGACCGGAATCGAGATAACGAGCGCCCCTGGGCAGGCGATGACGAGCAACGTGAGCGCGAGCTCGATATCGTGCGTGATCACGCCGGCAAGGAGCGCGGCCACGATGACGCCGGGGGTGTACCAGCGCGAGAACCGCTCCAGAAAGGTCTGCGTCTTCGCTTTATCGTCCTGGGCCTCTTCCACCCGGTGGATGATCGAGGCGAGCGTCGAATCCGAGCCGATCGCGAGCGCCTCGACCTGCAGCACGCCGCTGCGCAGCCACGTTCCGGCATAGACCTGCGCCTCGGGCGCTTTCTCGGCCGGGAGCGACTCCCCGGTGATGCTCGCTTCGTCGACGCCCCCGCGCCCGGAGATCACGCGCCCATCGACGGGGATCTGCTCGCCATTACGCACGAGCACCGTATCGCCGACGCGAAGCTCCCACAGCGCACGCGTAACGCTCTCGCCGCCCTGCAGCACCGTCGCGGTCTCGGGCGCCGATTCCACGAGGTCGCTCAGCGCCCGGCGCGTGCGGCTCATCGTCGTGCGCTCCAGGGCCTTGCCGAGCGCGAACAGGAACGTTACGGCCGCCGCTTCCCAATAGTTATGGATGACCAGGGCGCCGGTAGCGGCGACGACGACGAGCAGGTCGATCGAGATCATCCGGACGCGCAGCGCCTGCAGCGCCGAGAGCGCAATCTGCCAGCCGGCGACGATCGCCGCCGCGATCATGAGCGCATCGCCCACGCCGCTTGGCGCGAGGAAGGACAGGATAATCAGGGCGCCCGCCACCCCCGTCGTGCCCCAGGTTGTCCACTTCCGCATCTCGATCCTCCGATCCGTGTCGCGCTCTTAGATCGCCGACGGTTTGGCGCTGTAGCCGATCTCCGCGACGGCGTTCAGCAGGTCGCGCACTTCGACGCGCTGCGGGTCGTGCGTCACGAGGATCCGGCCGGAGGAGAATTTCACTTCCGCCTCGCTCACACCATCGAGCGAGGTCAGCTTGGTTTCGATTTTCGCGATGCAGCTGGGGCAGGAGAGTTCATCGGAGCGAAGAGTCGTTGTCGTGGAGGCCATGTCAGCCACGTCCTTTCGGGTGAGTGCGCCGCCACCGTGGCGGCTCACTTCGACGATAGGAAGGGCGGGCGCAGGCGTCCTTGACCTAGATCAATGAGCGGCGAATTGCTTAGGAGGCGGCCAACCCGGCAAGGGCGTTGCGGTCGGTGATGGCGACCCACTCGCGGCCAGAATCGATCGTGCCGGCGGCTTTCATCTTCGCGAGCGTGCGGGAGGCAGACTCGATCGTCGTGCCGGCCATGCCCGCAATGTCCTCGCGCCGCAGCCGCACCTGCAGCAGCCGCGAGCCGTCGTGCCGGCTGTCCCCGAACTTCGCATCGAGGTGGGCGAGCGTCGCGGCGACCCGCTGCTCGACGCTCGTCGTGGCCTGCGCGGTTTTGCGGGCGCGCGAGCGAGCCAGCTGCTCCTGCTGCATCCGCATGATGGCGAGCGCGATCGTCGGATAGCGCTGCACGACGGTCTCGAGCGCCGTCGCCGGCAGGTAGAGGGTGCACGAGGTCTCCATTGCCCACGCCGACTCCGTCGCGGGACTCGCGAAGGTGTGCAGCGGGCCGATGATGTCGCCGGGGCCAGCAATGTCGACGGTGACCTCGCGGCCATCAATCGTGTCCTTCGTGATCCGCACTCGCCCGGCGACGACCATGAGCGTGCCGTGAGCTTGCTCGCCCGCCAAGATGAGCGGATCGCCGGCGGCCCAGCCGAGCGCCGTGAGGTAGCGGTCGAGATCGAGATGGTCCGTTCGGCTCAGCGCGCTCGTGAGGGGCGAGCGGGCAAGGACCTTCAGCCGGACGTCCAGGGAGCACTCGTGCGGGTGCGCGCAGCTGGAGCGGACGGGGTTGCGGGCCATGCCCTCATGCTAGCCCCGGCGGCTATGGTGGAGCGTAGAAGGAAGGCTGGGCAGATGAGCGAGCAACCGCTAATGGAGTTCGATAGCCACATTGCGGGAAAGAACGCGATGGTGCGGGTTTTCCCGACCGCGTGGAGTGGAAGAAAACGGGCGTGATGTCGACGGGCGCGAAGGCGGCGCTCGGCACCGTGACCGCGGGGATGTCGCTGCTTGCGACGGGCATCCGCGGCAAGTCCGACACCCAGGTCGTCCTCATCGACGCCATCACCTCGGTGACGAGCCAGAAGTCGGGAATGCTCAAGTACGTCGTCGGCATTCATACCGCCGCCGGCGAGATTACGATGCGCTGCAGCAAGGCCGAGGCCGCGCAATTCAAGGACCTCATCGTGCGCCTGAAGGCGGGCGAGCGCCCCCACATCCCGCCGGCCCCACCCCAGCCGGCTCCCCCTACCGATGTGATGGATCAACTGCGAAAACTCGGTGAGCTTCGCGACGCAGGCGTCCTCACCGAGGCGGAGTTTGAAGCGAAAAAAGCCGACCTGCTCGGCCGACTTTAGCGAGGAGAATCAGTGAACGAACGCGTCGCCCTGCTCGATGTCGATGGCACGTTGCGCGTCAAGGACGCGTGGAATCCGGGCGCACTCGAACTCATCGACGACCTGCATCGCGCGGGCATCCACGTCGCGCTGTGCTCGGGCCGCACCACCGGATCGCTGACCTCGATCGTTAAGGACGTTCCGCACGTGGAATTCCTTGCCAGCAGTAGCGGCGCGACGGTCCTGCAGCGCCGCGGCGGACAATGGCACGTCCTGCAGCACACGCCGGTCCCACGGCCCGCGGTGGACCAGGCACTGGCGCTCGCGACGGAGCAGGGCATCGAGGTTTGGGGTTTTACCCCGCGCGAATGGCTGATCGAGCGGTGGTCGCCACGCTCGCGAAACGAGATCCGTCACATCAACGACGAGGCCCGCACTGCGACGCTGGCCGAGTTCGCCGACGACTTCGGCAAAATACTGCTGCTGCCACGAACCCAGCGGGAAGAGGCAGCCGTGCGCGAACTCGGACGGATTAAGGGAGCGGTCGTCGTGAACTCCGGCGGCGACTACACCGACCTCATCTCCGAAAGCGCCCACGAGACCAAGGGCGGTGCAGCGATCCTGCCCGCCCTGAACGCCGAGTGGGATGACGTCATCTCGATGGGGGACAGCGAAAACGATCACGGCATGTTGCAGCGGGCGGGCCTCGCGGTGTGCATGGCACCCCTGACACTCGAGGCGCTCGGCGAGAATCGCGATGACGCGATCCGCCTCAATGCGGCCACAACCGAACAGGCGCGCGAGCTGCTAGCACGCTATATTTAAGCAATCTCACACTTTCTTGCCCAAAGTGGTTGCCTTTGTGCGAATTGTGTTGATAAGGTGCGCTTAGTTAGTTATCCAGTCCGGGAGTAACTGTCCGCAGGCTTTACCGGTTCGGCATCGCTTGGCATGCCGTGAACCGCTCAGTGAGGAGTACCTGTGGAACGGACACCACGCCGCGTGCTTCGCGTCTTGAGCAATAACGCAGTTCTCACTCGCGATTCCGGTGGAGAGATCGTTCTTGTTGGACGCGGCATAGGATTTGGTCGCCAGGTTGGCGACCTCATTGACGAGTCCGCGATCCAGCAAAGCTACGTCGAGCTCGATCCCGAGCGCGTCCAAATGATCAGCTGGATTTCCTCGCTCGGTCCGACCGCCGCCGATGCCATCTCCCGGTCGATTGACCTTGCCACCGATGAGCTCGGGGAGCTTCACCCAGCCGCCTACGTGCTCCTCATGGACCACATCGCCTTCGCTGTCCAGCGCGCCGAAGGTGGCGAGACGATCGAGAACCCGCTGCTACCGCAGATCAGGGAGATGTTTCCCGAAGAGTTCGCCACCGCCCAACTCCTCGTGCGTGATCTGAATGAGGCCTTCACCGTCCAGCTACCCGACGCCGAAGCGGCCTATATTGCCCTGCACCTGAATGCGGCCCGCGCCGGTGAGCCCGTCAAACAGCCGCTGCAGCGCGCGAACCGCCTCGCGGGCATCGTGAACGATGTCGCTCGAATGCTCTCGGTAGGCGATGAGTCCACGCTGGAAGTGATGACCCATGATCTAGTGGCGCTGCATCGGCGCCTGAATACCACGCAGCCGCGCGGGAACGACGTGGCCGCCGTGATCCGTCGGATGCTCGGCCCCGATTACGAGATCGCGGCCCATATTCTTACTCGCCTCCTCGGCGAGAAGTCTGTACCGAGGGCCTTTGAGGGCGAAGCCGCCTACCTCGCAGTACAGGTACATGGTTGGCGAATGGAGCGCCAATCATCATCAGGGAAGGAAACAAGATGAGCATCATGCAGGGCCTGCAACGGCTCGGAAGGGCTCTTATGGGCGCGGTGGCAGTCATGCCGGTCGCCGCGATCCTCATGGGCATTGGATACTGGATCGATCCGACGGGATGGGGCGCCGACAACATTGCGGCCGCAATCCTCATCACCTCCGGAGGTGCGGTCCTCGATAACCTCGGCTGGATCTTCGCGATCGCGATTGCCTTCGGCCTGGCCAAGGATTCCAACGGTGCTGCGGCGCTGTCAGGCTTCATCGGCTACGCCACCGTCACGAAGCTCATTGGTGAAAAGGCCGTTGCCGGCTACCAGGGCGTCGACTACGAAAACCTCGAAGGCGCCGCAAAGCTCGAATGGGTTTCCCATGGTTGGGGAGCTGTCAACGATAAGAACGTCCTCATCGGTATCCTCGTCGGTATTCTCGCCGCCTGGGTCTACAACCGTTTCCACAAGACGAAGCTGCCCGATGCACTGGCATTCTTCTCCGGCCGCCGCCTCGTGCCGATCATGACCGCCCTGCTGTCGATCGTCCTTGCCGGCATCCTGTACTTCGTGTGGCCCTTGCTGTACAACGGCCTGTTCAACTTCGGTCAGTGGATCCAGGGCATGGGCGCCCTTGGTGCAGGCATCTACGGTGTCGTGAACCGCCTGCTCATCCCGACCGGCCTGCACCACGCACTGAACTCGATCTTCTGGTTCGATGTCATCGGCATCGATGACATCGGCAACTTCCTGCGCGGTGGCGAAACCATTGCTGCTGCTCAAGCTGCCACCGACGCCGCCAGCTGCCCCGGCAACTGGACCGGCACCTCCTGTGACGTCGTTGGCGTGGTTGGCCGCTACCAGGCCGGCTTCTTCCCGATCATGATGTTCGGCCTGCCGGCCGCTGCCCTCGCGATGTTCCTGCGCGCCGATTCCAAGCGCAAGAAGACCGTTGGTTCCCTCATGTTCGCGGGCGCCCTGGCCTCCTTCTTCACCGGCGTGACGGAGCCCCTCGAATTCGCCTTCATGTTCGTTGCCCCGCTGCTGTACGTCGTGCACGCGATCCTGACCGGTATCTCGGTTGCTATCGCCGCTGCGATGAACTGGACCGCCGGCTTCGGCTTCTCGGCGGGCTTTGTCGACATGTTCCTGTCGGCTCAGAACCCGCTGGCGAACAAGTGGTGGATGCTGCTCGTTCAGGGTCTCGTCTTCGCTGCGATTTACTTCGCTGTCTTCTACTTCCTCATTCCGCTGTTCAACCTCAAGACCCCGGGTCGCGGCGACGAGGTGGAGGCCTCCGATGACGGAACCGTTGCCGATGACGATTCTTCGGCAGTTGCCCGTCAGGTCATCGCTGGCCTGGGTGGCGCGCAGAACATCGACACCCTCGATTACTGTGCGACCCGCCTGCGCACCGTCGTGAAGGATCCTTCGCTCGTCAATGAAGCGGAGATCAAGAAGGCCAAGGTTGCGGGTCTCATCCGTCCGTCGAACAAGGCTGTCCAGGTCGTTATTGGCCCCCACGTCCAGTTCGTCTACGACGCGGCCGCCGACCAGCTGAAGGGCAGCGGGGTATCGCTGCACGGTGAGCAGGAAATCTGATGGTATTCGGATTTGGTAAGAAGAAGGTCGAACTGCGCGCACCGTTTGCGGGCGAGCTCGTCGCACTAGTCGACGTGCCGGATCAGCTCTTCTCCGAGAAAATGCTGGGAGACGGGTTTGCCATTCGGCCGGCCAAGGACGTTGAAGTCGTCGAGGTGGTTGCTCCCTGTGTGGGCAAGCTCAGCCGCGTCTTCAACACCAAGCACGCGTTCGCGATGGTCTCCGATGAAGGTCTGGAGATCCTCGTGCACATCGGTTTGGAGACCGTCGAGCTGGCGGGCGAGGGCTTCGAGGCCCTCGCCGCCACCGGCGATCACGTCGAGGCTGGCCAGCCGGTAATCCGGATGGACGTCGCCGCCGTGCGCGCCAAGGGGCTCGACCCGGTCACCCCGGTCGTGTGCACCAAGGCCGCCCAGGTCGCCAAGATGACCGTCGACGAAAGCGGTGACGTGCCGGTGTGCATCGTCACCCTCAAGTGAGAGGATCACTCCTATGATCAGCAGAACCGCAACGATTGGAGCCAAGTCGGGGCTCCACGCGCGCCCTGCCGCGCTCTTCGTGAACGCCGTGAACGACTCCGGAGCAGAGGTGACGATTAGCTTCGATGGCAACGAGGCTGACGCCTCCAGCCTGCTCGAGGTCATCACGCTCGGCGCGGAACGGGGCGATGAAGTCACCCTGATGGCAGAGGACTCCGCGGCCAGCGTGCTCGATGAGCTCGTTGAACTGCTGAGCCGGAGTGAGGCATGAGCTCCTCGCTCACCCTGCACGGGATCGGCGTGTCCGTAGGCTCGGCCTACGGGACCGCCGTCCCGGTGCGGCCGGCCCCCGGAATCGATGAGAGCGAACCCGGCTCGAGAGACCCGCAGGCCGATGGGCAGCGCATTCGCGACGCCCTGCGGAAAGTCTCCGATGAACTCATGTCGCGCGCTGAAAACGCGAGCGGCGAAGCCAAGGACGTCCTGCTCATTACGGCGCAGCTTGCCACGGACAAGGGCCTTGTGAAGTCGGTTGACAAGCTTCTTGCTCAGGGCCGAGGCGTCACCGCGACAGTGCACGAGGCGATCGAGTCCTACGTGGACAAGCTCGCCCTACTCGGCGGGTACATGGCGCAGCGAGCGACCGACCTAAAGGACGTACGCGATCGCATCATCGCGGTCTTGCGCGATCTGCCCGCGCCGGGTGTCCCGACGATGACCGAACCCGGCATCATCGTCGCGAACGATCTGGCGCCGGCCGAGACTGCCGTGCTGAAACCGGAACTCGTTCAGGGCATCGTCATCTCCGGTGGCGGTCCCACGAGCCACACGGCAATCATCGCCGCGAGCCTCGGTATTCCCGCAGTCGTTCAGGCCGCGGGCATCGAGGACTTGAAAAGCGGCGAGCTCATCGCACTCGATGGCGGCACCGGCGAGGTGATTCTGCGGCCGAGCGAGGCCCAGCAGGCTGAGTTTGCTGACCGGCAAGAGCGCCGCCTCGCGGCTGCCGCCGCGTATTCCGGCCCGGGCGCCACCTCCGATGGCCACCCGGTCGCGTTGCTCGCGAACATCGGAAACCCCGATCAAGCGCTGCTTGCCGCGGGTCACGACGTCGAAGGAGTGGGCCTGTTCCGCACGGAATTCATGTTCCTGGACCGGCAGGATCCGCCGAGCCGCGAGGAGCAGGCCAAGGCCTACACCAGCGTGCTCGAAGCCTTCGAGGGGCGACGCGTCGTCATTCGCACGCTCGATGCGGGCGCCGATAAGCCGCTCGCCTTCGCTGATCTCGGCGAGGAAGACAACCCCGCGCTCGGTCGTCGTGGCATCCGCCTGACGCGCGTGCGCGAGGAACTCCTCGACACCCAGCTCGATGCGCTTGCCGATGCGTACCAGGCGACCAATGCCGATGTGCGCATTATGGCCCCGATGGTGGCAACGCCCGAGGAAGCCGAGTGGTTCGCGGCCAAGGTTCGCGAGCGCGGCCTACCCAGCGTCGGAATCATGATCGAAACGCCGGCCTCCGCGCTGTGCGCTAGCGACGTCCTTGCCGGTCTCGATTTCGCGTCGATCGGCACGAACGATCTCACCCAGTACACGATGGCGGCCGACCGGATGCAGGGCGAGCTCGGAGACCTCCTCAGCGCCTGGCAACCTGCCGTCCTGCGGATGATACAGCTCGCATGCGAAGGTGCCGACGATGCCGGTGCCACGATCGGGGTATGCGGCGAAGCGGCGGGTGACCCGCTGCTCGCGCTCGTTCTCGTGGGCCTTGGCGTCTCCTCGCTGTCGATGGCTCTCACGCGCGTGCCCGAGGTTCGCGCGGCCCTCGCCCAGCACACGCTCGCCGGCTGCCAAGCCATCGCCGCGGCCGCGCTCGCGACCACCAGCGCGACGGCGGCCCGGCAGGTCGTATCCGAGCACGCATCGATCTGACCCCGCTGTTCGCAGTTGGTCTAGCGCCCAGGCGCGGCTGCGCGTGCTCGGGTCGTTGATGGCCTGCACCAAGGTCATATCGCCCACGACCGTCACCCCGGTTTTCACCTGCCGGAGTTCGCCGTAGCCGGGCGTGGATTCCATATCCTGCGTGGTGCCTTCGCGGGGATAGATAAGCATGAAATCTGCCTCGAGTGTGGCGATATTCTCCGCCGAGACGATGGCCCGCCCAGAGCGCTGCGGGAGCTGCGCAACGGCGTCGGGAACACTCATCCCAAGGTCATAGAAGACCGAGTTTCCGGGCTCTTTGGGGTCGACGACGACGCCGATACCACGAGACTTGATGTACTGCGCGAGGACGCCGCTCGCGCCCGCAAGCTGGGGCATCTCGCGCTTCGCGCTTTCAAACAGGGCGGCGTCCTCAGCGATGACCCGTCTCCGCCTCGGCGCTCTTGTCAAAGACCTTGCCTTTGACCTCGCTGCGTTTGTGACGGTCGATCCGGTCACGAATGGGCCACTAATCGTTCCGCAGTTGCGCTTGCAGTGAAAAACCCCGAACCGGGCAGTTTGGGGTTTGTGGATATGGCGGAGAATTAGATGGTGGGCCCCGTGGGGATCGAACCCACGACCCGCGACTTAAAAGGACGCTGCTCTGCCAACTGAGCTAGAGGCCCGCGATATGACAGTGTAGCGAGCGGGCGGGAAAAAATCAGATTGCTATCCTGCTCGGGGAGTCAGGTCGCGCGAAGGGCACGGCCGACGGACAATGGAATTGCCACGAATACGTGCAAAATTGCGCGTATCGGGAAGGAATGTGTGACACATCGAACCCCGCCCCGGCGGCCCGCAATGTGGGAGCCGACCTACCTCGACCGTGTCGAAGGTGGGGTCGACCCAGAGGCCGCCTTTACCGCCGCATACGAGTCTGCTCGGGTGCTTGTCAGCTACGGCCGTGACACGCAAGACCCCGACGTGCACGCTCGTCTCATGCGCCTGGTCGAAACCGAAGGGATCGAAATCGTCGCAAACCTGTGGGCGCACACCTCCGCAGCATCCCTTCCCGGAGCACTGTGGCGGCTATACGTTGTGCGGGAGTGGATCGTGCGCTCCGATGCCGAAGTCGCGCGCCTGTACAACCGGGGGCTAGAGGCCTCCGAGGTCAACCACGCCGTCGCCGGCGTCCCACCGCTGCACGGCCCCGACGAGGTCCGCGCAACGATCGACCAAATCTTTGGGGGCGTGTTCACCGGCGATATCGACGTCGCTTTCGACCGAAGTGCTGCCCTCATCAGAGTCGTCCTCGCGGGCGCCGACGACAGGACCGAGGGGATCGACCGAGACAAGCTTGAGACGACAGCATCCGACTTGGAGCTGGCAGCCCACCGGCATCGCGCCGGCGTGCTGCTACAGGGGGAAGAATCATGAAATCACTAGCCGACCTCGACCCCATCATCGCGACCAAACTGGTCGCACTCGCCGAGGAAATCGCCGAGCACGATGGCATCGCCGCCTTCGGAGCAACGGCGCTCGCGGACCTGCGACGTCCGCAGCCGAGAGATGAATACGCCGTCCTCATGGAGGGCGAGGAACCGGTCGCATTCGCCTGGTGCGACGGCACGAGTGCGGAGTTCGGCGTTCGCCCCGACCACCGCGGCAAGGGCCTTGGTCAACTTCTGCTGCGCGCCGTGCACAAGCGCTACCCGACGGCCGCCGTGTGGGCCCACGGCAACCTACCGGGAGCCGAGGCCGTTGCGCGCGACGCGGGCCTGCGCCCCGTTCGCGAGCTGTGGTACATGGAATGCGAGCTCGGCCCGATCGAAGAACTCATGGAGCACAACGCCGACGAGATGGCGGCCTCTCTGAAGCCGCCCGCCGGCATGGTGCTGCGCGGCTTCAGGGAGGGCGACGAAGCCGACTGGGTCCATACGAATCAAGCCGCATTCGCCGACCACCCCGAACAGTCCCAGGTCGACGAAGCCGCGTTTGCCGAGCTGCGCGAAGAAAAATGGTGGCAGCCCCACCTGCTGCGTCTGCTGACGATCAAGAATCCCGCACCGGGGGAGCCCGCCATCGCCGGATTTGTGTGGCTCAAGCCCGCCAAGCCAGGTGTCATGGAGATCTTCGTCGTCGGTGTGCATCCCACCCAGCAGCGCAAGGGGATCGGTTCCCTCTTGATGCGCGAAGCCCTGACGACGGCCGTCAACATGGGGGCCACGCGTGCAGTGCTCTACGTCGATGGAGCGGACAAGGTCGCGATCCACACCTACGAGGTGCAAGGATTCGTTCATAAGGGCACCGACGTGCAATACGTTGGTAGCGAGAGCCTAACGCCTAGCGAGGGTGATGATGATGTCGAGTAATGAGGACCGGGCCGAGGTCGCCGATAATCAGAGCGAACCCGACGATCTACACGAGCACACCCTCGAGGCCGGTGTCGCGCTGAGCTCCGGTGAACTCGCCGAAGATATCGCCGACCAGAGCGAAGATTCCCTCCCGCCCTGGGAACAGCCCCTGCCCGAGGGACGCTTTGCCGACCGCGAACTATCCTGGCTTGCCTTTAACGAGCGCGTCCTGGAACAGGCCGAGGACCAAAGCCTGCCGCTGTTAGAGCGCGCCTGGTTCCTCGCGATCTTCGCCTCCAACCTCGATGAGTTCTACATGGTGCGCGTCGCCGGCCTGAAACGCCGCATCGCCACCGGCATGGCCGTCACCGCAGCCTCCGGCCTTACCCCGCGCCAGGTGTTGGACGGCATCTCGGTGCGCGCCAAGGAACTGTGCGAGCGCCACGCCCGGGTCTTTACCGACGACATTTCACCCAAGCTCGCCGCCGAGGGCATCCGGCTGCTGCATTGGCCGGACCTGGAGGACAAGGAGCAGGAGCGCCTCGAAAAATTCTTCCGCAAGGAGATCTTCCCCGTCCTCACGCCGCTCGCCGTTGACCCAGCCCACCCCTTCCCTTACATCTCCGGTCTATCCCTCAACCTCGCCGTCATGCTGCGCCATCCGGCGACGAACAAGGAGCACTTCGCGCGCGTCAAGGTGCCGCCGCTGCTGCCGCGCTACATCGCCGTCGACGCCTCAGGTAAGCCTCGCCGGCCGGAAGACATCGGCTCCGAGGAACTTGCCGATGCCTCCTTTGTGCCCATCGAGGAGATCATCGGCCAGCACCTCGATCACCTCTTCCCCGGCATGGAGATCATCGAGCATCACACCTTCCGCGTCACTCGCAACGAGGACCTGGAGGTAGAAGAAGACGATGCCGAAAACCTCCTCAAGGCACTCGAAAAGGAGCTCGTGCGCCGCCGCTTCGGCCCCGCCGTCCGCTTGGAGGTCGCCGAGGGCATCTCCAAGAATGTGTTGTCGCTGCTGATCCGCGAGCTTGGCGTCAGCGAACAGGACGTCTTCGTCCTTCCCGCACCGCTGGATCTGCGCGGCCTCAACATCATTCACGACCTGGACCTGCCACAGCTGAAGTTCCCAAAATACGTGGCGGTGACAGCCGAACGGCTCGCGCGCGTCGAATCCGCGACGCCTACCGACTTCTTCACCGCGATCCGCGAAAATGAGATCCTTCTGCACCACCCCTACGAGTCGTTCTCGACTTCGGTCCAGCAGTTCTTGACCCAGGCCGCCGCCGACCCCCAGGTCCTTGCCATCAAGCAGACGCTGTACCGTACCTCCGGCGACTCCCCAATCGTCGATGCCCTCATCGATGCCGCCAACGCCGGCAAGCAGGTTCTCGCCCTGGTGGAGATCAAAGCCCGGTTCGATGAGGAAAACAACATCACCTGGGCCCGCAAACTCGAGCAGGCCGGCGTGCACGTCGTCTACGGCCTCGTCGGCCTGAAGACCCACTGCAAGCTCGCGCTCGTAGTGCGCAAGGAAGAGGGCGGGCTGCGCCGCTACTGCCACGTCGGCACCGGTAACTACAACCCGAAGACGGCGCGCGGGTATGAGGACCTTGGAGTCCTGACCTGCGATCGCAATGTCGGTCAGGACCTGACCCGGCTGTTCAACCAGCTCTCCGGCTACGCGCCCAAGACGAAGTTCCACCGCCTCCTCGTCGCGCCGCGATCCATCCGCACCGGCCTCATCGAACGCATTAACCGCGAAATCGAGAACAAACTCGCCGGCAAGGATGCCTGGATCCGCTTTAAGTGCAACTCTGTGGTCGACGAGGCAACGATCGATGCCCTGTACCGTGCCTCCCAAGCAGGAGTGCGGGTCGACATGGTCGTGCGCGGAATCTGCGCCGTGCGCGCCCAGGTTCCGGGCCTATCGGAGAACATCCACGTGCGCTCCATCCTCGGGCGCTACCTCGAACACGCCCGCATCTACGCCTTCGCCAACGACGGCGAGCCCGATATCTTTATCGGCTCAGCCGACCTCATGCACCGCAACCTCGACCGCCGCGTCGAAGCCCTCATCCGGATCGACGACGAGGAGCACAAGCACAAGCTGCTCGACCTGCTCGAGCTGTCGATGGCTGATACGACGATGAGCTGGCACCTGGAAGAAGACGGCACCTGGACCCGGCACGCGACCGACGCCAACGGCGTGCCACTGGTCGACTCGCAGGTCGTCATTATGGATCAGACGCGCGGAAGGCTCGCTGCCCGGTGACCGGGGTAGTCCACGCCGCCGGAGCAGTTCTGTGGCGCGAACGCCGCGGCAAACTTGAAGTCCTTCTCGTACACCGTCCGACCTACGACGATTGGGCATGGCCCAAAGGCAAGGTAGAAAAAGGCGAATCTCTGCCCGCTGCCGCAGTGCGCGAGGTCGAGGAAGAAACCGGCTACCGCGTCGCGCTCTCGCGCTCCCTTGGCACCGTGCGCTACCGCCTGAAGGACGGACGCCACAAGGAATCGCACTACTGGGCCGCCAATGCCGATGCCCCCGTCGGAATTTGGGATCAGGCCCGCGGCAAGGTCAAGCGTGCCCCGAAAAAAGAAATTGATGAAACCCGCTGGGTCGGCGCCAAGCAGGCGGCCAAGCTGCTGACCTACCCGCACGATCGTGAACCGCTCTTCCAACTTCTGGACGAGTACAACGACGACCGCCTGCGCACCTGGACCGTCCTTATCGTGAGGCACGCGAGAGCCAAGAAGCGTGAAGCATTCGACGGGCCCGAAGAGCGCCGACCGCTGACCGAGAAGCAAGGACGCGATCAAGCCAAGCGGCTCATGCCATTGCTCAGTGCCTATGGCGTCGCCCGCGTCATTACCTCGCCGTGGGAGCGCTGCGCCGCAACGGTCGAGCCCTACGCGAACGTCATCGGCGCCGAACTGGAAACCGCCTCAGAGCTGACGGAAGCGGCCCACGAGAAGAAGCCGAAGAAGGTCACGCGCCTCATCCGCGAGGAGATGTTCACCCCGGGGGAGGCCGTCGCACTGTGCACCCACCGGCCCGTGATGCCCACGATTATCGAGGCCCTGACCGAGCACACGCCCTACCGCATCATGGAACAGCTGCCGGAAACCGACCCGTGGCTCAAGCCCGCTGAGGTCCTCGTTGTCCACCTGGCTGCGCACCACAAGGGCCGCGTGATTGTCACGGCAATCGAGCATCAGCGCCCGATCGGTTAACCCCGCGACCGAATTGTGACCTAAACCAAGTCCGCGTTCACGTCGCGTTTACCTTCTTTGACCATTGCGGTCACTTTGGACTCTTACGGTCGACTCGTCGGCCCACACTGGGCCACGATCATTCGAGACGAAGGACGTATATCCATGCGCAACGGTACCCGTCGCTTGACCGCCGTCACCGCAGCCAGCTTCCTGGCCCTTTCTCTGGCCGCCTGCGGGTCCGACGACGCCGTGAGTGGCTCCACCGGCACCACCGGTGGCTCGGACAACGAGACCACCGACACCACCGAGCCGGCTGCCTCGCTCAAGGGCTCCATCGCCGGTGCGGGTGCTTCCTCCCAGGAATCCGCAATGAAGGCGTGGATCGCTGAGTTCCAGAGCAAGAACACCGAAGCCACGGTCGCCTACGACCCGGTCGGCTCCGGCGCCGGAATCGAACAGTTCATCGGCGAGAAGGTCCTGTGGGCCGGCTCCGATGCGGCTCTGGAAGGCGACGAGATCGCCAGCGCTGAAAAGCGTTGTGGCGCCCCCGCCCTGAACCTGCCCATGTACATCTCCCCGGTTGCCGTCATCTTCAACCTTGAGGGCGTCGAGAACCTCAACATGAAGGCCGAGACCATCGCCAAGGTCTTCGCGGGCGAGATCACCAAGTGGAACGACCCGGCCATCGCTGAGGACAACCCGGATGTCGAGCTGCCGGACCTGGCCATCACGCCGGTCCACCGCGCTGACAAGTCGGGCACCACCGAAAACTTCACCGACTACCTGCACGAAGCCGCTCCGGACGCGTGGCCCCACGAGGCCGACAAGTCCTGGCCGATCTCCGGCGGTGAGTCCGGCGACAAGACCGCTGGTCTCGTCGATGTCGTCAACCGTGCCCAGGGTGCGATCGGCTACGCCGATGCCTCCCAGGCCGGCTCCCTCGGCACCATCGCCCTGGAGACCGCCGACGGCTTCGTGAAGTTCTCCGCTGAGACCGCCGCCAAGGCCGTTGACAACGCGAAGCCCGCGGAAGGCGCGACCGAAACCAACATGCCGCTCGTCCTGGAGCGCAAGCCGGATTCGGCCGACGCCTACCCGCTGGTCCTCGTCGCCTACGAGATCGTCTGCTCCAGCTACCCGGATGCTGAGTCCGGTGAGCTCGTCAAGGGCTTCCTGAACTTCGTTGCCTCCGAAGAGGGCCAGAACGTCGCCGCTAACGCTGCGGGCTCGGCCCCGCTGTCGGCCGAGATGGCCGAAAAGGTCAAGGCCGCGATCGATTCGATCAAGGTCGGCTAACGACTCCGCTGCCGCCGGCTCCGTTTTCCTCACACGCGGAGCCGGCGGCACACCCATGGCTCAATCCATCGGAGAACATGTGACCACCGCTCCCTCTCACCCCCAGAGCACCACACCGAAACCCACCAGCTCGAAGCTCAAGTCAGCTCGCGGTACCGGCAAGCAGGGCAACAAGATCTTCTCGGGTGTCTCCACCGGCGCCGCCCTCATGATCCTTGGCACGCTCGCCGCCGTGGCAGCGTTCCTGATCTACCGGGCTTGGCCCGCGCTGACCGACTCCGAACTTCGGATCCGCACGGTCGGCTCCGCCGATACCGTCTCCCTCGCGGCCTTCACTGGCCCGCAGATCTTCGGTACGCTGCTATCCGCCTTCCTCGCAATGCTCATCGCCGTCCCGGTTTCCGTCGGCATCGCACTGTTCATCTCGCACTACGCACCTCGACGAGTGGCCGCGACCCTCGGCTACCTGGTCGACCTACTCGCTGCGATCCCCTCCGTGCTCTACGGCCTGTGGGGCGGCGTCTGGCTGCTGCCGCGGCTGCTGCCGGTCTACGAATGGCTCTCGGACTACCTCGGGTTCATCCCGCTATTCCGTGGCCCGGTCTCGGCCTCCGGCAAGGTGATGGCCTCCGTCGCCATTATCCTGGCGGTCATGATTCTGCCGATCATCACCGCGGTTGCTCGCGAGGTCTTCCTGCAGACGCCTAAGTTGCACGAAGAAGCCGCGCTCGCCCTGGGTGCGACGCGGTGGGAAATGATCAAGATGGCGGTCCTGCCCTTTGGCCGCTCCGGCATTGTCTCCGCCTCGATGCTGGGCCTTGGCCGCGCCCTCGGTGAAACGATGGCGGTCGTCATGGTCCTTGGTATCGGCTCGACCTATAGCTGGGAGATCCTCAAGGCCGGCCAGCACTCGACGATCGCGGCAAACATCGCCCTGCAGTTCCCCGAGTCCAACGCCGAGATTGCCTCCGCGCTCATCGCGACGGGCCTAGCGCTGTTCGTCATCACCATGGTCGTCAACATGGCGGCACGTGCCATCATCGCGCGTCGCGCCGAGTTCTCAGGAGCCAACTAATGAGCGTGCAAACCGCGCCGGAAGGCGCCACCAAGACCAATCCCTTCCTGCCCGCTAACCCGGCGCTCGAGCGCCGCCGCGCGTGGGAAAACCGATTCGCCACGGGGCTCGTGACCGCGGCCTTCGTCCTCGCGATGATTCCGCTGTTCTCGCTGCTGTGGGTCGCGATCTCGCACGGTATTAAGCGGCTCAGCCCCTACTTCCTGTCGGTGTCGATGAACGGCGTCTACGGCGGTATGGATGCGGGCGGTATCTACCACGCGATCATCGGAACGCTGCTCGTCACCGGTTGGGCGACGATCATTTCGGTACCGATTGGTATCTTCACCGCGATTTACCTCGTCGAGTACGGCAACAATTCCCGCCTGGCGCGGATGACGACATTCTTCGTCGACGTCATGACGGGTATTCCCTCGATCGTCGCGGGCCTGTTCGCCGCCGCCGCTTTCCACCTGCTCGTCGGTCCCGGCTATCGCGCTGGCATCATGGGCGCTGTCGCGCTGTCAGTTCTCATGATCCCGACGGTCGTGCGCTCCAGCGAAGAGATGCTGCGCCTGGTTCCGAACGAACTGCGGGAAGCCTCCTATGCGCTCGGCGTGCCGAAGTGGCTCACGATCGTCAAGGTCGTACTTCGCACTGCCGCGGCCGGTCTGACGACCTCGGTCATGCTCGCCATCGCCCGCGTCATTGGTGAGACGGCACCGCTGCTCATCACGGTCGGCGTGCTGGACAAGATCAACAACAACGTCTTCTCCGGCCGCATGATGACGCTGCCCGTGTTCGTCTACCGGGAATACTCCCAGGGACTCGTGCCCTGCCGCCCGGACCAGGTCGACTGCATTACGACGATCAACTATGACCGCGCCTGGGCTGCCGCCCTCGTGCTCATCATCATCGTCATGGGCTTGAACCTCATTGCCCGGCTCGTCGCCTACCTGTTCGCCCCGAAGGGCCGCGTCTAGCGGCCAGCAATCCTCACCCACTCCCTCCCTCCACGAAAGGCCATCCCTTGTCGAAGCGAATCGATGTTCGTGACCTGAATATCTACTACGGCGATTTCCAGGCCGTGGCCGATGTCAACATGGTGATCGAACCGCGTTCCATTACCGCGCTCATCGGACCCTCCGGCTGCGGTAAGTCCACCTTCCTGCGCACGCTCAACCGGATGCACGAAGTCATCCCCGGCGCCCGCGTCGAAGGTGAAGTCCTCATTGACGACCACAACCTGTACGACCCGAAGGTCGACCCCGTCCAGGTGCGCCGCCTCGTCGGCATGGTCTTCCAGCGCCCCAACCCGTTCCCGACGATGTCGATCGCGGACAACGTGCTCGCGGGCGTCAAGCTCAACAATCGCAAGATGAAGAGCTCGGAAGCATCCGACCTCGTGGAGTCCTCGCTGCGCGGCGCGAACCTGTGGAACGAAGTCAAGGACCGCCTTGACCGTCCCGGCTCCTCGCTGTCCGGTGGACAGCAGCAGCGCCTGTGCATCGCCCGCGCGATCGCGGTGCGCCCCGAGGTTCTCCTCATGGACGAGCCCTGCTCAGCCCTCGACCCCATCTCCACGCTCGCGATCGAAGACCTCATGATCGAGCTCAAGGAGAAGTACACGATCGTCATCGTCACGCACAACATGCAGCAGGCGGCTCGTGTCTCCGATAGGACCGGCTTTTTCAACCTCAAGGCGACGGGCGAGCCCGGCCGCCTGGTCGAAATCGACACCACGGAGACGATGTTCTCCACGCCGTCGCAAAAGGAAACCGAAGACTACATCTCCGGTCGCTTCGGTTAAACCTTCACGTCTTCCGGTGCAAACCGGGGGTGAGGTGTGGCGGCGGGATGGAGGGTCCCGCCGCCACATGTGTGAGCATCGGCGCTACGATGTCACCACCACAATTCATGACCGTGGGGGAGAAATGAAACTGGCACGGACTCTTTCGGCCGCGCTCTTGGCTGGCGCGATCGCACTGGCAGGCTGCGCCGAACAAGGCGGCGGTGCCGGTGACCTCTTCGATCACCGCGTGGACTACATCGGAGATAACTCCAAGGTCACCCAGCTCCTCGATCAGATCGGCTTCGACGATCTCGGCAAATACACCATCGAACTCGATACCGAGAAGGTACCCCACGGCTTGAAGCTCCGCTTTGATGAAATTAAGGGAGCCGTTGCCGACAGCACGGTGATGACTAAGGCGACGGAAGCTCTCGGGCTGATCAAGAACCTCGACTATGTCGAGATCTCCAGCGGCAATGACACGTTCCGGCTGGACGAGAATGAAGCCTCCGAAGCGCTCGGATACTCAGTGAAAAAACTGGGGGAATCAAAAGACGCGCTCGAAAAATTCATTTCCGAACGCGTCTCGCGATGACGAGATCTGTTAGCCGAGAATCGGCGTAAACAGTAAGTACATCAACGCCGCGACGCCGGCAGCTGCCGGGATCGTCAGCACCCACGCGACTGCGATATTGCCCGCGACACCCCAGCGCACCGCCGACAGCCGCTTCGTCGCACCGACACCCATGATCGCCGAGGTGATCGTGTGGGTCGTGGAAACCGGGGCGTGCCACAAGAACGCGGTCGAATAAAGCACACCGGCGGCCACCGTTTCAGCAACGAAGCCACGAGCCGGGTCGAGTTCGATCATCTTGCGTCCGAGGGTCCGCATAATGCGCCAGCCACCGGAGTAGGTGCCAAGCGAGATCGCGGAAGCCGCGGCGAGCTTGACCCACAAGGGGATGCCATCGCCCGGATTCGCCCAGCCATGGGCGACGAGGGCCAGGAAGATCACGCCCATCGTTTTCTGCGCATCCTGCAGGCCGTGGCCTAGGGCCATCGCAGCGGCAGAAATCGTCTGCAGGAGCCGGAAGCGGCGCATCGCTGGGCGGTAGGCCACGTCCTTGAGCCACCACATGAGTCCGACCATCGCGAGATAGGCGAGGCCAAAGCCGACGAGGGGGGAGACCACCATCGGGATCACGACTTTTTCCCCGATGACCGTCCAGTGCACCTGGCTAGCGCTCGCTAGACCGGCGCCGGCAAGGCCACCGATCAGCGCGTGCGAGGACGAGGAAGGCAGCCCGAACCACCAGGTGATGAGGTTCCACACGACCGCACCCACGAGGCCAGAAAAGACAATCGTGAGCCCATGCACCCCTTCGGGAGCGGAGATGATGCCAGAGCCGATGGTCTCGGCCACCCCGGTCCCCAGGAGCGCCCCAATGAGGTTCATGACGGCCGCCATGAGCAACGCCGCACGCGGGGTCAGTGCCCGCGTCGAGACCGAGGTAGCGATCGCATTGGCGGCGTCGTGGAAGCCATTGGTGTAGTCGAAGACGAGGGCTACGACGATGACGAGGATGACAAGCACCCCAGCGAAATCCACCTTAGGACTCCTTCACCGCGATGGTCTCAACGGCGTTGGCGAGCCGCTCGAAGGCGTCGACGCCACGTTCCAGCGACGTGATGATGTCCTTGAGTTTGATGATCCGCTTGGGATCGTCTTCCTTCTCAAAAAGGTCGGCAAGCAGGCGACGGTATTCCCGGTCGGCTTCATTTTCGAGCCGGTTGATCTCCACCCAGTAATCGCGCAGCGAATCCATCGAGCGCAGTCGGGGAGCGGCCTCCGCGGTGAGTTCGGCGCAGCGCTGCAGGACGTTGACCTGGGCAACGACGCGCTTGGGCAGCTCACCGATCTTGTACAACACGATGAGGTCACCGGCCTCATCCATGTAGTCCATGCAGTCATCCATATTGGATGCGAGAAGGTACAGGTCGTCACGATCCAGTGGCGTGACAAACGTTTGGTTCAGCTTCTGGTAGAGCTTGTGGGTGAAGCCATCGGCCTCGTTTTCCACCTCGTGAAGCTTGGCCGCCAGTTCCTTGCGGTCCTTCATGTCAGCGTTCAGAATCTGCACCAAAAGCGCGGATCCACGCACGAGACAGTCAGCTGTCTCGGCCATGATGTCGAAGAATGAACTGTCGTGGGGAGTTACTCGAAATCGCACGGAATCTCCTGAATGGTGACGGGCGGACAGGCGGTCGGCCACATCCGCAACCAGGGTAGATCACGATCGGCGAAAGTCATAGAAAACCTGCAACCAGCCATTAGGGTCCCGTTCACATTTGGGTCACCTCGCGCGCCGACTTAATGCCATCTGGTACTTACGTCCCGACACCGGTGAGAGCGAGACCACCGATGGCATGAAAAAGCCCCGGACCGGCAGGCGCCTGACGGCGCGAGGCCGCTCGAAGCGGCAAATGTTGGAGCCCGGGGCTTGCCGATCCGGGACTGAAGAACTATATGCACAAGGTGCCCAGCCCCGCCATCCAATGTGGACAAGCCCACGCAGTTTCCGCCCGTGTCATGGCGAGGTGATTGACTTCCCACACGTCGATCACGCTGGAGGCATCATGGAACCGGACACCCAACCACCGGAAGACGACTCAGAGTTCCTCGACTTCGAGGTCGAGACGGCCCATGAGGCCTACGTGCGCCACAATCGGGCCAATCACGCGCGCGATACCGAGGTGCGACAGGCGCTTGTCCACAGCTACCAGGTCGTGGAGCGGATGCTCGAGCCCGTGCAAATCCTCGCCGAGTCGCCGGCATGCGATGACGCCAGTGGGATGACTCATATCGTCGCGGCCGGCCAGGTCGCCCGCCTCATCAACCGCGCGCACGCCGCCCTGCTGCGCCACGCCATGCATGCGCAAGCCTCCCGCGCGTTCATGTTCGATGACCCAGCCGGCGGGCTCGACACGACGGGGGAGCAGCTGGCACGCTCGCTTGGCATCTCCACCTACAAGGCCGGCAAACTCTTGGGCGCCGCTGCCCAGATCTATGACCACCTGCCACATACGGCCGCCGCCCTGGATACCGGGGAGCTCTCCCTCGACAAAGCCATCGTCCTGGCCGACGGGCTGCGCGGGGTCCCGCCGCATCTCGCCCACGCGGTCGAAAGCGTGGCACTCAGCCACGCCAGCGTCCGCACGGTGAGCGAAATCCGAAAAGACATCGAGCGGCTCCTGATCGAACTCGATCCTGACACGGCCAATGAACTGCATGCCGATGCCAGCGAGCGCCGCCGGGTCAGTCGGCCGCGCTCGCGTGCCCACGGCATGGCGCTGATGCGGATGGACCTCACCGCCGAGCAGAGTGCCAGTATCGATCACGCCCTCGATGTCGCGGCCCGCGCGGCCCTGACGGCGGGGGACTGCCGTACCTATCATCAGCTGCGCGCCGACGTCCTTGCGAGCTGGGCGATCACAGCCCTGCAAACCGGCGCCCACCTCACGACGACCTGCGGCGACCCGGTCCATATCCCGCCGACCAAGATCGCCGTGACCGTGCCGCTCGAGGTCCTCGCGCGCCTCCTGCCCGGCTGGGATCCGCACCGCGCACCCGCGGCAGTGCTGGCTGATCTATACGACGGCGATGCCGAAACGGCCGAGCGAACCGCTCAGCTCCTCGGCGATGGCCGCCAGATCCTCGAGCTAAGCCGGGACGCGCTCGGGCGGCCAGTCGGGCGGACCGAGGCCGCGTGGGTCGAAGGTTATGGACCGATCGCCCCCGCACTCGGAGCGCTCTTGGCCGCCGGCGGCACGTGGCAGCGGATCATCACCGATGGGCCGAGTGGCGTCCCGCTGGACGTCGGCCGTCACCGGTATCGCCCACCGGCAGCGATCGAAGCGGCCGTGCGGGCACGCGACCTGGCCTGCCAAGGCCCGGGCTGTGATTCGCGCGCTCGCGGTGAGCTCGACCACGTCATCGAGTGGCACGACGGTGGCGGCACGAGCGTTGGCAATCTCCTCGTGCTGTGCAAACGCTGCCATCGCCGAAAGTCCGCCGCCGGGGAATACCTCATTGCGGTGCGCCCCGATGGCTCGCGCGTGTGGCAAACACCCACCGGCACCTATACGAGCTATCCCGCGCGCGCGTTTCGCCGGATCAGCCACGATGCACTCCCGCTGCCATTCCCGGACGCTGCCTAGCGCAAGCAGTCACCTGTCGATAAGGCACAATAGATCCTGACCCGAGAACGGAAATGGAGTTGACGCGCCTTGATGACCGCACCCATGCGCGGGGGAGTCACCGCCGCCGCATCCGCGACTCTCGCGCTCACCGCGTTCATCGGTCATGAGAACAACGCGCAGGGGATCACGATCGCGGCGATCCTTGCCGTCGCCGTCGCCTTCTTCACCGCCGGCTGGCCGCGCCTCCTCGGCATTCCCGCCCAGCGCGGCGCCTCCACCGTCATCGCACTATCCGGCCTCGGAGCCCTCATAATCGCCGTGACCACCCACCAGTTCCGGCTGCTGCCCATCGTGCTCGCGGCCGGCGTCATTGCCTCCTTCGTCCACCAAATGCTGCGCACCGACGGCAGGCCCCGGCTCGTGGAATCCGTCTCCGCGACGGTGACCGGCGTCATCGTCGTCACCCTGGGGGCCAGCTGGGTGACCGTCGTGACCCGCTACGGCGAGACCGACGCCCTGAACCATCCGCTGCCCATGGCGATGATCCTCGTCGGCGCCTGTTCGCTCACCGGCGCGACGATCGGCTCCATCGTCTTTCCCCGCGCCGTCTCGGCCTACTTCGCCACGCTGCTCGCCACCGGCATCGGGACCGGGGTCGGCTGGATCTTCCCCTCGGTCGGCTGGCTTCCCGGCCTCATCACCGGCTTCAGCGTGGGCGTGCTCTATACCGGCATGCACATCCTGTTCGGCATGTTTCCGGCCTCGCGCCGGGTACGCCCCGCGATCGCCGCGGCCCTGCTCCCGGTCCTTGCCTCCGGCATCGTCGTCTATATCGTGGCGCGCGCAATCGCTACGGTAGAGGTATGACGAACAACGGCGAGCCCGGCATCGAGATTGCACCCCTGGCCTGGCTGCTAGGCACCTGGCGCGGCTGGGGAGCCTTCAGCGGCGGCGGAGTCGAACACCAGGTCCTCATCCACGATTTCACCGTCACCCACGATGGCGGCCCCTACCTCATCGCCGTGTCCACGTTCTATACCGCCTCGGCTCCGGCCGGCAGCATCGCCGCCGATGCGAGCGCGCGCGAGGGACTCGCAGCGCTTACGACCGAGGACGTGTGGGGCACCGAGACGCTCTACCTGCGGCTGCGCCCGGACGCCGTCGGCGGTCCCGCGCCGCACGATATCGAGGGGATGCTCGCCGATCCCGCCGGATTTACCGCAGCGCTCGCCGGCCGCGCGAGCGAAAACGTCGCGGCCCTTTCCGCCACCGCCATCGCGGCCACCGCCACCGCGGCACCCGTCACTGAACTGGAGCGCCGCTACCTTCTCACCGATGGCGAGCTCATGTGGTCCGCCGCCATGGCGGCCTTCGGAAACGAGCTCGCCCCCTACCTCACCGTGCGCCTGGTCCGCACCGATCACGAGGAGCCCACCGATGTTTGACCTGTCCCACCTCGACGGCGCCGTCATGTCCGAGGCCGAGCCGGATCTGCTGCTTCACCGCGGCCGCCCTGTCCACGAATACCGCGACTTTCTCGCCGGGTGCGCGATCGTCGTCCGCAATGACCTCGCGGCGATCGAGATCTCCGGCCAGGACCGCCTCACCTGGCTGCATACGCTGTCCAGCCAGCACCTGAACCAGCTGGCTGCCGGAACCCCGACGGAGGCGCTGATCCTCACCGCCAACGGGCACATCACCGCCCAGCTGCGGATCATCGACGACGGCGAGCGTGTCCTCGCTTACGTCGACCGGGCCGGGCTCTCGGCCGCGCTCGAGCACCTGCAGCGCATGGTCTTCGCCGCGCGCGTCACGATCACCCAGGCGCCCGGCACCGTCGTGGTGCTCGCGGGCGCCGCGATTGACGCCCCGCCGCTTGACGTCACCGCCATCTGGCGCGATCCGTGGCCGCACGTGCCCGGCGGCACGACCTTCACTCCGCCGGGCGTCGAACCCGAGGTTGAACCGATCGCCCTCGCGCTCACCACCGAGGAGGCGCTTTCCGACTTCGCGGCAACCCACCCCGAGGCCATCGCCGGCACGTGGGCCAACGAGGCCGCCCGCATCGCCTCCTGGCGGCCGAGCTTCGCGAGCGAAGTCGATGAGCGCGCCATCCCCATGGAACTCGACTGGCTGCGCACCGCCGTGCACCTGAACAAGGGCTGCTATGCCGGCCAGGAGACGATCGCTCGCGTCGTGAACCTTGGCCGTCCACCCCGGCGCCTCACCCTGCTGCACCTCGACGGTGGCGCCGAACACCTCCCGGCCCCCGGCAGCGACGTGAGCCTCGGCGCCAAGCGCGTCGGGCATGTCACGAGCTCGATCCGCCACCCGGAACTCGGCCCCATCGCCCTCGCGTTGCTCAAGCGCAACACGCCCGCGGACGCCGAACTCCTCGTCGATGAGGTCCCCGCCAAGCAGGAGATCATTGTGAGCCCCGAGGGCGTCAGCGCGGCCCGGCCTGAGACTCGCCCGGGCGATGAGTTACGCGGCGTGCGCGATCGCGGCTTGCAGAAGCCCCCGACGCTCGGCGGCCTCGGCAAGTTTTAGGCGACGACGACCTTATCGCCGTCCAGGCGCACCTCGATCGGCGAGAGCGCCTGCGTTGCCGGTCCGCGCTCGACTTCGCCCGACGCGGCATTAAACAGCGAGCCGTGGCACGGGCAGTCGAGCACGCCGTCCTTCATGCGCACGATGCACCCGGCGTGGGGGCACGTCGCGGAAAATGCGCGCACCTTTTCGCCGTCGCGCACGACGACGACATCCGCCCCCGCAGCGGTGCGCGTGACGAAGGCGTCGTCGGTGAAATCCGCCGTCGTGCCAAGGACTTCGCCCGCCTCACCGGCCGGTTGTGAGGAGCCGGAACAGGCGACGAGGACGCCCCCGAGTCCGGCAGCGGAAGCGGCAATGGCGGCGCGGCGAGTGATGGCAGAGGTCATAGTTCTATTATGCGCCGCAATTGGGCCCACTAGACTGCCTGCCATGAGAGGTGTGTTGCAGCGCGTCACGCGCGCGAGCGTTGAAGTAGATTCGAGGATCGTCGGCGAGATCACCCGCCCGGGCCTGCTGGTCCTGCTCGGCGCCACGCACGATGACGGCGAGGAGCAATGCCAGTGGATGGCGCGCAAGATTCACGATCTGCGCATCCTGGGCGACGAAGAATCCGTCGGCGATCTTCGCGCCCCCGTCCTCATCGTCTCCCAGTTCACGCTGTATGCCGACGTGAAAAAGGGCCGCCGACCCTCCTGCTCGAAGGCCGCCCCCGGCGACGTCGCCGAACCCCTGATCGAACGCGTCGCGCAGCTGTTGCGCGAGCGCGGCATCGAGGTCGCCACCGGCGTCTTCGGAGCTGACATGGCGGTCAGCCTCATCAACGACGGGCCCGTCACCCTGATCGTGGAAAGCCCGTAACCCTCACGCCTGTGGCGAACAGATGAGCAGCCGGCTGGCTGGCCTGGATACCATCGAACAACGCCCCTAGCACCCAAGGAGAGCAGATGTTCGAACGGTTTACCGATCGCGCCCGCCGCGTCGTCGTCCTCGCGCAGGAAGAAGCGCGGATGCTCAACCACAACTACATCGGGACCGAGCACGTGCTCCTCGGCCTCATCCACGAGGGCGAGGGAGTCGCTGCCCGCGCGCTGCAGGCCCTCGACATCTCGCTGGAGGCCGTCCGCGAGCAGGTCATCAACATGATCGGGGAGGGCCAGCAAGCGCCCTCCGGCCACATCCCGTTCACCCCGCGCGCCAAGCGCGTCCTCGAACTTTCGCTGCGCGAAGCCCTGCAACTCGGCCACGGCTACATCGGAACCGAGCACATCCTGCTGGGCCTCATCCGCGAGGGCGAATCCGTCGCGGCCCAGGTGCTGCAAAAGCTCGGCGCCGATCTGCAGGCCGTGCGCCAGCAGGTCATGATGCTGCTCAGCGGTTACGAGGGCAAGGAACCCGTCGCCTCCGGTGGCCCCGCCGCCGATCAGCCCGCGGGCTCGGCCGTGCTCGACCAGTTCGGCCGCAACCTCACGACGGCCGCCCGCGAGGGCAAACTCGATCCGGTCATCGGCCGCGATAACGAGATCGAGCGCGTCATGCAGGTTCTGTCGCGCCGCACCAAGAACAACCCCGTCCTCATCGGCGAGCCCGGCGTCGGCAAGACCGCCGTCGTCGAAGGCCTCGCGCAGGACATCGTCGCCGGCAACGTGCCCGAGACGCTGAAGAACAAGCAGCTTTACACGCTGGACCTCGGCTCGCTCGTCGCAGGATCGCGCTACCGCGGCGATTTCGAAGAGCGCCTGAAGAAGGTCCTCAAAGAAATCCGCACCCGCGGCGATATCGTGCTGTTCATCGACGAGATCCACACCCTCGTTGGGGCGGGCGCCGCCGAGGGCGCCATCGACGCGGCCTCGATCCTGAAGCCCATGCTGGCCCGCGGCGAGCTCCAGACGATCGGCGCGACGACGATCGATGAGTACCGCAAGCACATCGAAAAGGACGCGGCCCTGGAGCGTCGCTTCCAGCCGATCCAGGTCCAGGAGCCCACGGTTGCCCATACCGTCGAGATCCTCAAGGGTCTGCGCGATCGCTACGAGGCGCATCACCGCGTGTCCATCACCGACGACGCGCTGAAGGCCGCGGCCGCCCTTGCCGATCGCTACGTCCAGGATCGTCACCTGCCCGATAAGGCCATCGACCTCATCGACGAAGCCGGCGCCCGCCTGCGCATCCGCCGCCTGACCGCGCCGCCGGAGCTGCGCGAGATGGAAGCCCAAATCCAGGAGGTCAAGCGCCAAAAGGAGTCCGCGATCGATGATCAGGACTTCGAGCGCGCCGCCGCCCTGCGCGATGAAGAAGGCCGTCTCATTGCCGCGCGCAACGAGAAGGAAAACAAGTGGCGCTCGGGCGATATGGACGAGATCGCCGAGGTCAATGAGGAACTCATTGCCGAGGTGCTCGCCCAGTCCACCGGCATCCCCGTCTTCAAGCTCACCGAGGCCGAGTCCACCAAGCTGCTGCACATGGAAGACGAGCTGCACAAGCGCATCATCGGTCAGGACATCGCTGTGAAGGCCCTGTCCCAGGCGATCCGACGCACCCGCGCGGGCCTGAAGGATCCGAAGCGCCCCGGCGGCTCCTTCATCTTCGCCGGACCCACCGGCGTCGGTAAGACCGAGCTGGCCAAAGCGCTGGCCGAATTCCTGTTCGGCGATGAGGACGCCCTCATCCAGCTCGACATGTCCGAGTTCGGCGAGAAGCACACCGCCTCGCGCCTGTTCGGTTCGCCTCCCGGCTACGTCGGCTACGACGAGGGCGGCCAGCTGACCGAAAAGGTCCGCCGCCGGCCGTTCTCCGTCGTCCTGTTCGACGAGGTCGAAAAGGCCCACCCGGATATCTTCAACTCGCTGCTCCAGATTCTGGAAGACGGCCGCCTGACCGACTCGCAGGGTCGCCTCGTGGACTTTAAGAACACCGTCATCATCATGACGACGAACCTCGGCACCCGCGATATCGCCAAGGGCGTCATGACGGGCTTCCAGGCCCACGGTGAACTCGCCACCGACTACGAGCGCATGAAGTCCAAGGTCAACGAAGAGCTCAAGCAGCACTTCCGGCCCGAGTTCTTGAACCGTGTCGATGAGATCGTCGTCTTCCCGCAGCTGAAGAAGGACGAGATCCGCCGCATCGTCGATCTCATGATCGCGCGCCTGGACGAGCGACTGCGCGAGCAGGAGATGACGATCGAGCTGACGGACGCCGCCCGCGATCTGCTGGCCGAACGCGGCTACGATCCGGTCCTCGGCGCCCGGCCGCTGCGCCGCGCCATCCAGCGCGATATCGAAGACGTCCTGTCGGAAAAGATCCTCTTCGGAGAGATCAAGGCCGGCCAGAAGGTCATCGTGGATGCGCAGGGTGAAGGTGTGCTCGGCGAGTTCATCTTCCGCGGCGAAGATGTCGACGAGCTGCCGCCGGTGCGGGCCCCCCACATCGGGGATCCGGACATCGCCGCGCAGCGCTCCATGCTGGTCGAACACGGCTCGGGTTCGGATCACGAGCCGGCAACCGACGGCCAGCCCGAAGACGCCCGCCCGAGCTCCGGGCCCGCCGTCGGGTAAAAAGATGCGAAGGCGGCCGCCTGGGGCTAGCGTGAAAGTACTGTCACCGACGAAAGGAGAACCTTATGGGTCTGGGAGACAAGATTAAGAACGCGGCTCAGGAAGCCAAGGGCAAGGTTAAGGAAGGCGTCGGCGACGCCACCGATAACAAGTCCATGGAAGCCGAAGGCCTGAAGGACCAGGCTGCGGCCAACGCCAAGCAGGCCGGCGAGAACGTCAAGGACGCGTTCAAGTAAGCCAACTGTTCCTACTCACACGGCGCCCCGCTTCACGAATTCGTGAGGCGGGGCGCCGCCGTTTATCCGTCCCACACCGATTGCGCCTAGCACGTTTTTTCGATCGCCCGTGGGTCACTGGTCCTGCCACGGTCAAAGCGGTCACTGGGTAGGCTGGGGGGCGTGACGCGCAACGAGGTTCGTCACTACCCCGAAAGGCGCTGGAGGCTTTCACCATGCCGAAGTACGTTTACATGTTCAGCGAGGGCGACAAAGAGCAGAAAGACCTGCTCGGTGGCAAGGGTGCAAACCTTGCCGAGATGACCAACCTGGGCCTGCCCGTTCCGCCCGGTTTCACCATCACGACCGACGCGTGCCGCTCCTATATGGACACCCGCTCGATGCCCGAAGAGCTCGAAGTCCAGGTCACGACCGCGCTGCGCGAGGTGGAGGCCGCCATTGGCCGCGGCTTTGGCGACAACGACAATCCGCTGCTCGTCTCGGTGCGCTCGGGCGCGAAATTCTCGATGCCCGGCATGATGGAGACGGTGCTCAACATCGGGCTCAACGACCAGAGCGTCGAGGGGCTTGCCAAGCTGTCGGGCAACGAGCGCTTCGCGTGGGACTCCTACCGTCGCCTCATCCAGATGTTCGGCAAGACGGTTCTCGACATCGACGGCGACCTGTTCGCTAACGCGCTCGATGACCTGAAGGAGGCGCGCGGCATCGCAAGCGACCCGGAGCTCAGCGCCGAGGACCTGAAGGAACTCGTCGCGACGTTCAAGCAGATCACCAAGGAGCACTCCGGCGCGGACTTCCCGCAGGATCCGCGCGAACAGCTCGATAAGTCCGTCGAGGCCGTCTTCAACTCCTGGAACACCGAGCGCGCGGTCCTCTACCGCCGCCGCGAGCGCATCCCGCACGACCTGGGCACGGCCGTGAACGTGTGCACCATGGTCTTCGGCAACCTCGGCGAAGGCTCCGGCACGGGCGTGTGCTTCACGCGCGACCCCGCGACGGGCCACTCGGGCGTCTACGGCGACTACCTGGAAGACGCCCAGGGCGAGGACGTCGTCGCCGGTATCCGCAACACGCTGCCGCTGGCCGAGCTTGAGAAGCTCGACAAGAAGTCCTATGACGAACTGCGCGCCGCGATGCGCCGCCTCGAGACGCACTACCGCGACCTGTGTGACATCGAGTTCACGGTCGAAAAGGGCAAGCTGTGGCTGCTGCAGACCCGCGTCGGAAAGCGCACCGCGGCGGCGGCCTTCCGCGTCGCCACCCAGCTCGTGGGCGAAAAACTCATCACCGTCGACGAATCGATCGAGCGCGTCACGGGCGCCCAGCTCAGCCAGCTGATGTTCCCGCAGTTCGATGAGGACGCCGACAAGACGCTGCTCGCCAAGGGCATGGCCGCCTCCCCGGGCGCGGCCGTCGGCGAGATCGCCTTCGACTCGGTGCAGGCTCAAGAAGCGCGGGCCGCGGGGCGCGATGCGATCCTCGTGCGCCGCGAGACCAACCCGGACGACCTGCCCGGCATGATCGCCGCGATCGGCGTGCTGACCTCGCGCGGCGGCAAGACTTCGCACGCGGCCGTCGTCGCGCGCGGCATGGGCACGACGTGTGTCGTCGGCGCCGAAGCCGTGACGATCGACGCCGCCAAGCAGGAGCTGCGCGTCGGCGATACCGTCCTCACCCGCGGCGACATCATCGCGATCGACGGCACGAGCGGCGAGATCTTCGTCGGTGATGTGCCCGTCGTGCCCTCGCCCGTCATGACCTACATCGCCGACGGCCTGGACGCGGCGCTCGAGCAGGCCCACGACGAGGAGACCAAGGAGCTCGTCCACGCCGTGGACCGCATCCTCACGCACGCCGATAAGGTACGGCGCCTGCGGGTGCGCGCGAACTCCGATACGCCCGAGGACTCCATCGCGGCGCGCAAGCGCGGCGCGGAGGGCATCGGGCTGTGCCGCACCGAGCACATGTTCCTCGGCGATCGGCGCACCTACGTCGAGCGCGTCATCCTGGCCGAAACGGCCGAGGAGCAGGACGCGGCGCTCGAGGCGCTCGTGCCGCTGCAGCGCGGGGACTTCATCGAGATCTTCGAGGCGATGGACGGCCTGCCTACGACGGTGCGCCTCATCGACCCGCCGCTGCACGAATTCCTGCCGGACCTGACCGACCTGTCGGTCAAGGTCGCGCTGGGCAAGGAACGCGGCGAGGACGTTTCCCGCGAGGAAAAGCTGCTGGAGGCCGTGCTCCGCATGCACGAAGCCAACCCGATGCTCGGCCTTCGCGGCGTGCGCCTGGGCGTGAAGATCCCGGGCATGTTCGGGCTGCAGATCCGCGCCATCGCCGAGGCCTACGTCGAACGCAAGAAGGCCGGCGGCGATCCGAAGCCGGAGATCATGGTGCCGCTCGTCGGCTCCGTTCGTGAGCTGCAGATCGTGCGCGAACGCGCAGAAAAAATCCTCGCGGAAGTGGCCGAAGAGGCCGGCATCGAGGTCGATCTACCGATCGGCGCCATGATCGAGCTGCCGCGCGCGGCCGTGACGATCGAGTCGATCACCGACGAGTCGGACTTCTTCTCCTTCGGCACGAACGACTTGACGCAGACGGTGTGGGGCTTTAGCCGCGACGACGTCGAGTCCGCGTTCTTCGACGAGTACCAGGAAGCCTCGATCTTCGGCGTCTCGCCGTTCGAATCGATCGACGAGCGGGGCGTTGGCACCCTCGTGAAGATGGGCGTGGACGGGGCCCGCGCCGTCAAGCCGAACATCCACCTCGGGGTGTGCGGCGAGCACGGCGGTGATCCGGACTCGATCCACTTCTTCCACCGCGTGGGCCTGGACTACGTGTCCTGCTCGCCCTTCCGGGTGCCGGTAGCGCGCCTGGAAGCGGGCCGTGCCGCCGTCGAATCCGGAGGCGATGCGACCGCCTAAGTCGCCCCCGACCGCCGCCCGGCCTCTCCGCTCCAGCGCCTGGAGAGGCCGGGCGGTTTTTGTGTGTGCCGCCTGTAGGACCAAAGCCCTTTCGCCTAAGGCAAGGATGGCCTTACCTTAATAAGGTGACACTTGCTCAGCTCATTGCCGCCGCACCGCGGCGCGGCCTGCACCGCCGGCTGCCCGCCGGCTCGCTGCGCATCACCGACATCGACGTGGTGCCCGCAGCGCGATTGCGCGTGCGCGAGATGGGGCTGCGCGTCGGGCAGGTCATCCGGATCGCCCAGCGGGGCGCCTTCGGCGGCCTCGTCCTTGCCATCGGCACCTCGCGCGTAGCCATCGACCGCGCCACCGCCCAGCACATCAGCGTCGAGGAGATCCAGCCATGACGCTCGAGAGCGCGCCGAAGAACAAGACCGCGAGCCTTATGCTCGTCGGCAACCCGAACACGGGCAAGTCGACGCTGTTTAACCGCATGACGGGCTCCCACCAGGACGTGCGCAACGCGCCCGGCACGACGGTAGAAATGTTCAGCGGCACGTGGGGCGCGCTCGGGGCCCGCGTCATCGACCTGCCCGGCACCTACTCGCTGCTCGCCAAATCGCCCGACGAGCAGGTGACGGCCGACGCGATTGCCGCGCCCGGCACCGATCTCGCGCTCGTCATGCTCGACGCGACGGCGCTGGCCCGCTCGCTCTATCTGCTCGGCCAGGTGGCCCAGTTCGCCACGCCCGTCGTCGGCATCCTCACCATGGGCGATATTGCCGAGGCCTCCGGCGAACCCGTGGCCGCCGAGCGCCTCGCGGCCGCCCTCGCGATCCCCGTCGTCGCGGTCAATCCGCGCACGGGCGCCGGCATGAGCGAGCTGGCCGCCGTCGTTGCCGATGCGCTCGCGAGCCCGTCATTCGTCTGCGGTTTCACGCCCGCCCCGCGCGAGACGCCCGAGATCCCCGTACTAACCGAGCCCGGCTGCCGGTGCGCGGGCACGTCCTCGTGCTGCACCCCGCCGGCAACCGCGGCCCCCGACGTCCCGCGCGAGGGCGCTGCCCCGCTCGCCGAGGAACTCGCCGAGGCCGAGCACCTGTTCGCGTGGGTGGAATCGATCATGGGCGCGATCGGGGCCGATGGCGGCCGCGGCTCCGCCACCCGCTCGGACCGGATCGATCGCTTCCTGCTGCATCCGCTCATCGGCATCCCCGTCTTCCTCTTCCTCATGTGGACGCTCTTCCAGCTCACGACGGCCGTCGCCGAGCCGATCATGGACTGGGCCGAATCGCTCGTCACCGGCCCGGTCACCTCCGGCGTCGTCGCCGTCCTTGGCGGGCTGGGGATCGACGTGCCGTGGCTGCACGGCTTCCTGATCGACGGCATCCTCGCGGGCGTGGGAACCGTGCTGTCCTTCGTCCCGCTTATGGCGATCATGTTCGCCGCGATCGCGATCCTGGAAGACTCCGGCTATCTCGCGCGCGCGGCCTTTACCGCCGACCGCGCCATGCGTCTCATTGGGCTCGACGGGCGCGCCATCATGCCGCTCATCGTCGGGTTTGGCTGCAACCTGCCGGCGCTGGCCGCCACCCGCACCCTGCCAAACGCTCGCCAGCGCCTCATCACGGCGATCCTCGTGCCCTATGCCTCGTGCGCCGCGCGCCTGACCGTCTACATCCTGCTCGCCACCGCGTTCTTCGGCTCCGCGGCCGGCAACGTCATCTTCGCGATGTACCTCGTCTCGATCCTCCTCATCGTCCTTGGTGGCCTCGTCATGCGCGCCATCGTGGGGGAGGCCAAGAGCCGCAACGAGCCGCTGCTGCTCGTGCTGCCCGCCTACCAGCTGCCGCGCCTGGCCGCGCTCGCCGCCTCGACCTGGCGGCGAGTCAAAGCGTTCATCACCGGCGCCGGCAGCGTCATCATCGCGACGCTCACGCTCGTCTGGCTGCTGCAAGCCATCCCGGTTACGGGCGGCCACCGCATCGCCGACGTTCCCGTCGAAGACTCGCTGTACGGCACCGTCGCCGAAGGCATCGCCCCCGCCTTCGCGCCCGCCGGCTACGGCTCCTGGCAGGCGTCCTCCGCGCTCATCACCGGCTTCGTCGCGAAGGAGGTCGTCGTCGGAAACATGGCGCAGTCCTTCGCCGTCGACGAACCCGAGGACCCGCACGAGGCCGGCACGCTGGGGGAGAAGATCCGCGCGAACTTCGATCAGTCCTCCGGCGGCCACGGCAAGGCGGCGGCGCTCGCGTTCCTCGTCTTCGTCCTGGCCTACACCCCGTGCCTGGCAACGCTCGCCGAACAGCGCCGCATGCTGGGCTTCAAGATCACGGGCGCCGCGCTCCTCGTCCAACTCGCGCTCGCCTGGGTGCTGTCGGTGGGCATCTTTAACGTCGCAAGGCTCTGGTGGTAGCCGTGGCCTCGATGCTGAGCGCGTTTCGACGCGGCGCGACGATCGCCCAGGCCGGCCGCGAAGCCGGCTACTCGCCCGAGGTCGCCGCGCTCGCCGCCGAACACTATGAGCGCCTCGGCTTGATCGAGGTTCGCGAGCCCGGTGCGCCCGGCTGCAGCTCCTGCCCCGGGGCGAATCCCGAGGCCGAGATGCGCCCCGGCTGCGCCGGCTGTTTCTTCGCCCCCAAGCGCTAGCCTCCGCAGTCCACTACCCGGCCCGGGGCGCATCGGCCCGCCCGGCGGTGCCACACTAGGAGCATGATCCAGCAGCGCGAGTGGCGAGTCGAGCTCGCGGCCCGGCTGCGCCCGCAGCTGTCCGGGACGGTCGAGACGCACCCCCGCCGGCGCGCCGAGTACACCTCCGACGCGGGCAACTATCGGCTGCTGCCCGCCGCCGTCATCTATCCGAGGGACGTGGCGGACATCGTCGCGACGATCCAGTTCGCGCGCGAACACGGCGTCCCGATCGCGATGCGAGGCGCCGGCACGTCGATCGCGGGCAACGCCATTTCGGACGGCTTCGTGCTCGATACCTCCCGCCATCTCACGACGATTCACGGCCTCGATCCACACGAGCGCGTCGCCGACGTCGATGCGGGCGTCGTCATGGGCAGCCTGCAGATACTGGCGGCGCCCCACGGCTTGCGGTTCGGGCCCGATCCTTCGACGTGGACGCGCGCAACCTTCGGCGGCATGATCGGCAATAACGCGTGCGGGCCGCGGGCTGTCGCCTACGGCAAGACGGCCGATAACATCCTGGAGCTGGACTGCATCGACGGCACGGGCCGGACGTTTACCGCGCGCGCTGGAGAACTCGGCAGCGTTGCCGGACTCGATCAGATCGTGCGGCGCTACCTCGCCGAAATCCGCACCGAACTCGGAACGTTTCCGCGGCAGGTCTCGGGCTACAGCCTCGACTACCTGCTACCGGAGCGGGGCGCTGACCTGCCGAAGATGCTCGTCGGCACCGAGGCGAGTCTCGTCGTCGTCACGCGGGCGCGCTTGGCGCTCGTGACGGCGCCGCGCCAGCCGCAGTTGCTCGTGCTCGGCTACCCGGACATGATAGCCGCGGCCGATGACGTGCCGCGCCTGCTCGATACGGCGGTCACGGCGATCGAGGGCTTTGACGCGCGGCTCGTCGACTACGTCATTGCCGCCAAGGGCGCATCCGCCGTGCCCGCGATGCCGAAGGGCGGCGGCTGGCTGCTCGTCGAGGTCGCCGATCCGACGGGAGACCCGGCCCGGGCCCGCGCCCGAGCGCGCGAACTCGCGGAGAATTCGCACGCCATCGACTCCGCGCTCTACCCGCCGGGCGCCGCGGCGGCGGCGCTGTGGAAGATCCGCGCCGACGGTGCCGGCCTCGGCGGCCGCACCCCGGAGGGCAAGCCCGCCTGGCCCGGGCTAGAGGATGCGGCCGTCCCGCCGGAAAACCTCGGCGCCTACCTGCGCGATTTCACCGCGGAGCTCGGCCGCTTCGGCCTCGACGGGCTCATCTACGGCCATTTCGGCGATGGCTGCGTCCACGTGCGGATCGACTTCCCCCTCGATGAGCCGGATGGCGCGCGCATCATGGACGACTTCATGCACGCGATGGCCCCCATCATCGCGCGCCACGGCGGCTCCATCTCCGGCGAGCACGGCGACGGCCGCGCACGCAGCGAGGTGCTCGCCGCGATGTACAGCCCGGCGCTGCTGACCGCCTTCGCCGAGGTCAAGCGCCTGTTCGACCCGGACGCCATCCTCAACCCGGGCGTCATCACCGATCCCGCGCCGCTGGCAAAGGACCTGCGCCTGCCGCAGGGGCAGCCGCTTATCTCCCGCAGTTTCACGCTCGGCTCCGACGGCTATGATCTGGGCCGCGCCGTGCACCGCTGCACGGGGGTCGGCAAATGTCGCGTCACCTCGCCCGGGCACGTCATGTGTCCCTCGTTTCGGGCCACCGGCGACGAAAAGGATACGACGCGCGCCCGCGCCCGGATCCTGCAGGAGGTCGCCAACGGCTCCTTCGTCCACGCCCTGGATTCGGACGCGGTGCGCGAATCGCTCGACCTGTGCCTGGCGTGCAAGGCTTGCAGCTCGGATTGCCCCACCGGCATCGACATGGCGCGCTACAAGTCCGAGGTGCTCTCCCAGATCTACGCCGGGCGGCGTCGCCCGCGCACCCACTACACGCTCGGCTGGCTGCCGCGCCTCATCCGGCTGCTGACCGCCACCCCTCTCGGGCCGCCGGTCGCGGCCGCCGCGGCTCGCGCCGTGCGCCGGATCCGGCCGCTCGAACGCCTCGTGCTGCGCGCGGCCGGGATGGCCGATTCCCGCGAGCTCATCGACCTCGAATCCGTCTCCCTGACGCGCTGGTTCCGTCACCGCGCCGCCCGGCGCCAGCGCACCGAACGCTTCGTCATCGTATGGGCCGACACGTTTTCCCACCTGCTCGATTCCGATGGCGCGAAACCAACGATCGAGCTCCTTTCCGACCTCGGCTACACCGTCCTGCTCGCGCCCGAGGACGCCTGCTGCGGGCTGACCTACGTCACGACGGGCCAGCTCGAGCGGGCTCGCGCGAGCCAGCAGCGCCTGCTGCAAACCCTGGCACCGCTCGCGCTCGATGGCGTGCCCATCGTTGGCGTCGAACCCAGCTGCCTAGCGACCCTTCGCGATGACCTACCGGCGCTCAATCCCGAGGACCCGCGCGCGAGCGCCGTCGCCGCTATGACCTTCACCCTTGCCGAGTTCCTCACCCACCCGCAGTTGGGGCCGACGGATTTCACGCCGCCGGACCTCACCGGCGTTCGAATCCTCGCCCAGCCGCACTGCCACCACTATGCGGTGATGGGCTGGCAGGCCGACCACGAGCTCCTCGCCGACGCCGGCGCCGAAGTTACCACGATAACCGGATGCTGCGGGATGGCGGGCAATTTCGGCATGGAGGCCGACCACGCCGAGGTCTCGCGAGCCGTCGCCGAAACCGCGCTGCTACCCGCGCTGCGCGAGCACGAGGATGCGCTCGTGCTGGCCGACGGGTTCTCCTGCCGAACCCAGATCGCGCAGCTCTCGGATCGCCGCGCAATTCACCTCGCTGCACTTCTGCAAGGCTCGCGCGGCATGACACAATAGAACAACGATTCCAATAGCAGCAGGGTTGTGAAGATGTCTCTTTTCGAGTTCGACTCCGGTCACCTCATTCCCGCCCGCTTTGGGCATACGAGCAGCGCGCGGCTCGATTCTCAGATGCTGCGAGCGGTCAAGGATCAGGTCCTCGAGCTCGTCGGCCGGCCGCTGTTTCCAGTCGTCTGGGAAGAGCGCCAGCAGGCACAGTTGCTCAGCATGGACGCCTCCGGCCAGGTCGTCACCGTCGAGGTCCTGGAGGAACTCAATGCTGCAAGCCTCGTTGCTGCGCTTTCGCGCGCCGGTAACTGGGCCGCCCTCGGCTGGCTCGACCTGGCCGCCATGTATCCCGCGGGGCAGGGCGCCTTTCGGAGGGATTGGAACGAGTTCCGCGAATCGCTGCCGCCACGCACCCCGGCGGGTCCGCGCGTCGTCATCGTCGCCGATCACATCACCGACGATGTTCGCCCCGCGCTCGAATTGCTGTCCGGCTCGGGCGTTGACGTCTACGAACTGAGCCTGCGCGAGTTCGGCGATGGTCGTCGCCTCATCGATGTGGCGCCCGTGCGCGGGCCGCTCGCTGCCCGCTCGCAGATGGTCATGTTGGGGCGCGCGACCAAGGAGGTCGAGCTGCTGGCCTCCGCGCAGGAGTTCGCGCCCGTCGCGCCCGAAGAAGACGAGGCCGACGGCGACGTCGAAGCGACCGGGACGATGGAAACCGAACCGGAGGAATCGGCGGCAGAGCCCAGCCAGCCGAGCTATACCGCCCCGATGGATGAGGCGGCCCGTACGTTGCTCGCGATCGCGAAGTACCTGGGGGAGGACACCCGATTGACGTGGCTGCAGCTACGCAAGGGCGTCAGCCACGAGGCGACGCTGCGAGTGACGGGCGAGCTCGTGCTTGAAAACGGCGATGAGTACCGCGACCCGTCGGCGGCGGCGTGCGCGGTCTCGGGCCGCGATGATGTGGATGGCTGGCGCGTGTGGCGTTTTGGTGAGGCGGGCCCGAACCTGGATGACGCCCGCTATGAGCTCGACGAGGCCGACGAGCTAGACGTACGCCCCTAGCCAGCGGCGCAGTTCCCCGGAGGCGAAGGCGCGAACGTCCTCGCGCGAGAGGAATACGTCGTGGATCGCCCCCTCGAATCGAGCGACCGTAACGAGCGGCCCGAGCTTGAGGGCGGCAAGGCCGATCTCTTTGACGTCGAGGACGGTATCGGAGCCGAGCAGCGCTTCGGACCATGACAGCGAAAAATCGGTCGCGCCGGAGGTCATGACGAGGACGGGGCAAGAAATATCCAGCCCCTCTGCGACGGCCGCGTGCCCGGCCAGGATCGCCGAAAGCCAACCCGCGCGCACCGGAGCCGAGGGCATCGTGCGCCACTGGTCATTGGTTTGCCAGCCGAGTTCCTGCAGGCTGCGGTAGTAAAACCCGTTATCCGGCAGCGGGAAAATGCGTTTGGGGTTGCGCCGGCCGACGACATCGGCGACGGGCTGTGAGACGAGCTTCAGCAGCGCTGAACCCTGCAGCGCGAGCCACGGGGAGTTCAAGACGAGCGCGCGCAGCGCGCCGGGATGCCGGTCCGCCCACAGCGAGGCGGTGAGTCCCCCGGTGGAATGGCCCATCATGACGACGTCCATGCCGAAACCGTGTTCGGCGCGGATGACCTTCATGGCTTCGTGGATGTCCTCGTCGTAGGTAGCGAGGTCCGTAATGAAGCCGCGGGTTTGATGGCTGCGCAGCGAGCGGCCGTATTTACGCAGATCGAGGGCGTAAAACGCGCCGCCCGCGCGCGCCACGTCACGGGCGAGGTGCGGATGGTAGAAGTAGTCGTTCCAGCCGTGCACGTAGAGCATCGCGAAGTGCGGGCTCGACGGCGTCCCCGGCAGCGCCTTGCTGTCCTCCGCGGCGACGTGCCGCACGAGGGTTGCCACGCAGGCGCCCTCATCGTCGTCGAGCAGCGGCAGGGTACGGGCTTGGAAACCGCACCCGAGTAGGTCGCTACCCCAGGCGTCGACGGGAGCTTCGGCAGGCTGAATACTCACCTAGCCATTGTCGCGTGCCGGGGCCGGGACCGGAATCGCCTCCGGGTGTGACACTAATCCAGCACGCATTGACCTTGCTCACGTTTCGCCGCCACCGGTGTCAGGAGCCGAGCCAATTGGGTGGCGACGGCGTCCGTCTCGATGAGGAAGCCATCGTGCCCGTAGTCGGAGGTGATGAGGGCGAGCGGGAAGGCGTCGGGAATCGCCTCGGCGAGCAGCTGGGATTCGGCCAGCGGGAACAGCCGGTCGGAATCGATCGCGATCACGAGGGTGCGCGCGGTGATCTGGGATAGGGCCTCACGCACGCCCCCGCGATCGCGCCCCACGTCGTGCGTGAGCATGGCTCGCGTCAGGGTGATGTAGGAGTTCGCATCGAAGCGGCGGGCGAGCTTGGCACCGTGGTGGTCGAGGTAGGACTGGACGGCGAAGCGCCCACCCGCGAGGGGTTCCTCGCTGCCCTGGGAAATCCGCCCGAAGCGCTGATCGAGCTCGTAGGCGCTGCGGTAGGAGATGTGCGCGATGCGGCGGGCGAGGCCGAGCCCGTACCAGGGCCCGGTTCCCGGCGAGCGGTCGTAGTAGTTGCCGTGAACGAAATTCGGGTCGCCATAGATGGCCAGCAGCTGCGTATGACCTAGTGAGATTTGATCTGCCGTCGTGCGCGCTCCCGAAGCGATCACCGCCAATCGCGCGACACGCTCCGGCCTGGAGATCGCCCATTCCAGGGCGCGGTGGCCTCCCATGGAGGCGCCAACAACAAGGGTGAAGCGCGCGATGCCGAGCTGATCGGCAAGGAGCGATTCGGCAAGGACCTGATCGCGCGCGGTGATCTGCGGGAAACGTGCGCCCCACGGCTGTCCGTCGGGGGCTAACGACGCGGGCCCCGTGGAGCCCTGGCAGCCGCCCAGGATGTTTGGTGCGAGCACGAAGTAGCGATCGGTGTCGATGATCTTGCCCGGACCGACGATGCCGGGCCACCAGGTGGGCACGTCCGTATCGCCGGTGAGTGCGTGCAAGATGAGGACCGCGTTATCGCGCGCGGCATTCAGCTGGCCGAAGGTTTGGAAAGCGAGCGTCACCGGCAGGGACTCGCCCGATTCGAGCAGCACTGTGCCGAGGTCGGCAAAGCGCCGCTCGCCCGGGTCATCGCCGGTGCGCCAGGCCCCGGTCGCGGGGATCGTAGCGGTGTTTTCTGGTTCGTGCATGACCGGGCCTACGCAATCGCCTGAATGGAGGGCTGCGTAGTGGCGCGCGCGGCCGCTAGGCCCGCATCGAGATCGGCGAGGATATCGTCGATGTGCTCGAGCCCGACCGACAGTCGCACCGTGCCGGGCTTGATGCTGGCGGCAGCGAGGCCCTCGTCGGGAACCTGCGAATGCGTCGTCGAAGCGGGGTGGACGGCCAGCGAGCGAACGTCGCCGATGTTGGCGACGTGGGAGTGCAAGGTGAGCGCGTCGATGAAGGCCTTGCCGGCTTCGCGGCCGCCCTCGAGGTCGATGGCCACGATGCTGCCCGCACCCTTGGGCGTGTATTTTTGGGCGCGTTCGTAGTACGGCGAGGACGGTAGGGAGGACCAACGTACGGCCTCGACGCCGTCGGCGCCTTCGAGATACTCGGCGACCTTGCGCGCGTTGTCGATGTGCCGGTCAAGCCGCAGGGAGAGCGTTTCGATGCCCTGGGCGATGAGGAAGGCGTTGAACGGTGAGATGGCAAAGCCGAAGTCTCGCTGGCCCTCGATCCGGCACTTGAAGATGAAGGAGACGTTCGCGCCAAAGGGGCTGTCCGGGCCGAGGTCGCGGGCGTAGACGAGGCCGCCATAGGACGGATCCGGATCGTTGAAGCGCGGGAAGCGCGCCGGGTCCGCGCCAAAGTCGAACGTTCCGGCGTCGACGATTGCGCCGGCGATGGCGGTGCCGTGACCGCCAAGGAACTTCGTCGCGGAATGCACGACGATGTCGGCGCCCCACTCGATGGGCCTCAGCAGGTAGGGGGTGGCAACAGTGTTGTCGACGATGAGTGGTACGCCGACGCGGTGGGCAGCGTCGGCCACGGCCTCGATGTCGAGAATGTCGCCCTTGGGGTTGGGGATGGTCTCGCCGAAGAAGGCCACCGTACGCTCATCGGCCAAGGCTTCCCAGGCGGCGGGATCATCGGGATTGTCGACGAAGCGGATCTCGATGCCGAAGCGCGGCAAGGTGTTGGCGAAGAGGTTCCGGGTGCCGCCGTAGAGCGAGGGCGAGGAGATGATGTTGTCGCCCTGCTGGGCAATCGTGAGGATAGCGAGGGTTTCGGCGGCCTGGCCGGAGGCGACGAGGAGCGCGCCGACGCCGCCTTCGAGGCTGGCGATCCGGTTTTCGACGACCTCGTTGGTCGGGTTGTTCAGGCGGGTGTAGATCGGGCCGAGTTCGGCGAGCGCGAACCGGTTGGCGGCCTGGTCGGCCGAGTCGAAGACGTAGGAGGTGGTCTGGTAGATCGGAAGGGCACGGGCGCCGGTATCGCCGTCGGGGCTCTGGCCGGCGTGGATCTGGCGGGTTTCAAAGTTCCAAGTCATGGTGGGTCCTCAGTTCGGATGAGCGGGGGGGCTGGGGGGCCGGGCTGGACCGGGTTACGGTCCGGCCGCTCCCGATCCTGGGGTGACACGGTCGATCAAGAATCCAGATATAGCTATGCCCGAGGGGGTGTGGATTCTTTGCTGCAGGCCCAGGCCGTTAAAGAACTGACGGCGGGCAGGCGAAAGACCGCGTCAGCGGCACATTCGACGGTTGCAGAACATGTGTGTGACTCTAGCCGCAGTGACGCTCAGTGAGCCAATGCCGGTTCACCATGTGAGATATGCCGGAGCGCTCGGCTAGAAGGGGATGGGCGCGTCGGGATCGTATTCCGCGAGTTTCTCGCGTGCCTGCGCCTGGGTGAGCTCGCTGAGCTCGAGGTGGTGGTGCTTGCGCCGAGGCGCAGCTGGAATCGTGAAGGTCCCCGATTTTGTCTCCCACGTCCGGGTGCCATCGTCGTTGACTTCGAGGATGCGTGCCGCGCCCATCGTCTTGGTGCGGTGGCACCGGCCGCAGAGCAGCCAGAGGTTGGAGACCGAGGTGGTCCCGCCCTCGCTGAAGGCCTTGACATGATCGATCTCGCAGTGGGCTGCTGCCCGTGCGCATCCCGGCCGGCGGCACATCCGATCCCGCGTCCGCACAGCCGCGGTGATCGCGGCTGGGGGACGGTAGCGTTCCCGGCCGATATCGAGCGGGGCGCCCGTGAGGGTGTCAGTGACGATGCGTCGCCACTGGCCGCCCTGCGCGAGGATGAGCGCGAGCGTGGGGGAGATGTAGCCGTAGCCCTCGATCCAGGCGGCCTGGGTCAGTCCCGATACGGGGCGTATCGGGTTGCTGGTCCATGACTCGGGTTCGGGCGGCGGCGGGGGACTTGGTGGCGCCGCGATGAGTGCGGGCGCCGCCCCCTGGGTGGGTGGATCGCTGCCCTCGAGGCGCGTGGGGGAGGTTGGGGTGGTCGTGACAGCCGGGGATGCCTCGAGATCATCGTCGTCATCGTCGCCGAGGACGTCATGGACGAAGGCTTCAACGTAGCTTGGCGGCGGGGTGAAGCCTGGCAGGGCGCGTAGCAGGACCTCGAAAGGGATGGTGACGTTGATCTTCGTTGGCGGTACCTCGACCGGCTCGCCGCAATCGGTCGTGAATGTCCATCCCTCACGCATAGCGAAGATCGCCCAGGAGGCGAGGACATCGGCGCGGAGTTGAGAGCGGGAGCGGCAATCGCCGGCCTTTATCGCAGCGTCGACCGCGGCTTCGAGGGCCGTGTCAAAGCTGGCGGCCTGTTCATCGGGCATTGCGATGCGGATGAAGGAGATGCCATCGTTTCCTCGCTGCGGGCGAGTGACTCGGCGGCTCGCGGCCGCGCGCGCATGACGATCGTCAGCGTCGTCTGGATCGATCTCGATGAGGATCTTGTCGATCAGATGACGCAACTCGCTGCAGGACATCACGTCGACGACGTCGATGATCTGCTGTTCAACCTCAAAGGTGATGGGCGCTGGGAGATCGCACAGCTTGTTGGTGATCATGGTGACCTTGTCGGGCGATATGCGGCCTTCGTTGAGCGCCTCGACAAGGATGGGCAGGTGGTCAAAGAACGTCGTGCCCCGTTTGATGAAGTGCTTCATCTGGGTGGCGGAGATGCCAAGGACGAGACCAAGATCCTCTGCGGCGGTGCAGATCATGCCGTGGCGGTCAGCGTAGTGATACTCATTCGACTGGGCCGCTAGGTACGCATGGTGGAGTTCGACGGCATGGAGGCGGTTCTTGGCGCGGGACGCCTCGGCAAGAGCTTTAATGTGCAGTCCGGGATCAGCCTCGGAATACGACATCGTCTCGGTCAGGATCTGCGCGCCGTCGATCATCGTATTGACAGTGGCAAAAGAGCGCACAGAAATCTCCGCGAACTGACGCAATTGGTCAGCCGGCTCCGGTGCTTCACCCGGAGTCTGAGGAACTTCTGTGGTCATAAAACTATTGGATCATCGACCACTGACACGCCCACGTCAGGTACGTGGCCTGCGTTCGAACAGTGGGGCAACTGTGACAACTGAGGTTTGTGTGACAAAAGAGAAGATCGTGTAGTGTGTGACTAGCGAGACAGGTGTTCCCCTTGCGTCCAGTCTCGCATACGCTTAGAAGCGTACTTAGTTGTCGGTCGTCAAGACGACGCGCCGAGAGACCCTCAATCCCCTCGGAGGACGTGTGGCCGTGCGAATCACGCTAACCCGCTCTCTGGCCAGCATTTGCGGGCTAACCCTTGCGATTTCAGGCCTCGCCGTGCCCATGGCGGTCGCGGCGCCCCCGTCGAACGACGATATTGATCAATCCCGGCAGGCGGAACGTTCCACCGAGTCGCAAATTGCCGAGCTCGAGATTGCGCTCGCCGAGCTATCAAGCACCACCGAGAACACGGGCATCGATGCCCAGATCGCGACCGAAGAGTACCTGCTGGCTGACGATGGCCGACTCGCTGCCGAAGCGCGCGCCACCGAGGCGGCCAAGGTTGCTGCAGCGGCCCGCGCGGCTGTCGAGGAAGCTCGCGGTGAACTCGGAGTCAAAGCACGCGATCTGTATCGCAAGGGCTCGGTGCCCGTCAGTGGCGCTGCACCGTATGTTGCCGAGACGACATTCCAAGAGCTTGCGACGCTTAAGCACCTCACCCGAACGCTCACGAGCCGTACGAGCGACGTGCTTCAGTCCTTCCTCGGCGTTGAAGCCGTGGCCGACATGCTCGAAGCTCAGGCGTCTCAGGCGCGCGATGAAGCCCGGGCGGCCGCCGACCTCGCCGAACAGCGTCGACTCGAAGCCTCCGCAGCTCTTGACCGGGCAAACTCGCAGGAGCGCGAATATACCCAGCGTCGCGATGAGTTGATCGCGCAGCTTGCCCAGCAGCGCCAAACGACCATCGAGCTGGAGCGCGAACGCCAGGATCAGCTCGATGAGCAGCGCCGAGAGCGAGAATCACAGGTGGCCTACGCGCGGATCCAGGAGCAGACCCGCGAGGATCAGCTCAATGCGGCGTCGCGCGATGCCGGGACCCGCCCGGTCCCGCGGGTGACGACGGCCCCGCGTCCCGAAATCACCTACACGCCGGCACCGGTTCCGTCGACGGCTCCCGCTCCGACGACCCCCGCACCGGCCCCGACGACGGCGGCTCCCACCACCCCTGCTCCCGCCCCGACGACAGCGGCTCCGACACCGGCCCCGCGTCCGACCACGCCGGCCCCGCGTCCCACGAC
>NZ_JALIQR010000013.1:0-82532 GCF_023634005.1 Bowdeniella massiliensis | reverse complement strand
AATCAAAGACCCCACCTAAGAACCCCCACCACCAAAACAAAGAAGACCCCCGGAATTTCTTCCGAGAGCCTTCTCGCTGTCAACAATGCTTTGACACATCTGTCAACTATGTCCCGATACAGGACATGGTGGCGGGTGAGGGATTCGAACCCCCGAAGCATTCCGCGGCTGATTTACAGTCAGCTCCCTTTGGCCGCTCGGGCAACCCGCCGTGCACGCAAGTGGTGCGAAGGCCAGATTAGCAGGAGATGGGCGCCAGATACCAAATCGGCAGCGCGTGAGACCCGTCGCGATTTTGGCGATAGTGTGGGCAACTAGCGGGCGCCAAGCGTCCAACGTGACAGACGACACCACACACGAGGAGTATGCCGTGGCTGATTCATCATTCGACGTCGTAAGCAAAGTCGACCGCCAGGAGGTCGATAACGCCCTGAACCAGGCCGCTAAAGAGGTGGCACAGCGCTACGACTTCAAGAACGTCGGGGCGTCGATTTCGTGGTCGGGCGATTCCATCGTCATGGTGGCAAACTCCGCGGAGCGGGTGCTCGCGATCCTCGATGTCTTCCAGTCCAAGCTCGTGCGGCGCGGTGTCTCGCTGAAGGCGATTGACCTCGGCGATAAGGAGCCGAGGGCCTCCGGCAAGGAGTACCGCCTGGAGGGCACGCTGAAGGAGGGCCTCAGCCAGGAGAACGCGAAGAAGCTGACCAAGCTCATCCGCGATGAGGGCCCGAAGGGCGTCAAGGCCCAGATCCAGGGTGATGAGCTGCGCGTGAGCTCGAAATCACGCGACGCCCTCCAGGAGGTCATTGCTCTCCTGAAGGGCGCCGATGTGGATGCTGCGCTGCAGTTCGTGAACTACCGCTAGCCGGGCGGTTAGTAGCCGGCCATTTTCTCTAGCCGCGCGATGCGATCCGCCATCGGCGGGTGGGTGGAGAACATCTTCTTCAGCCCCCCGCCGCGGAACGGGTTCGCGATCATGAGGTGGGAGACCGACTGCAGGTTCGGGGTATCGGGAAGCGGACGGGCGGCGACGCCGGACTCGAGGCGCTTCAGAGCGCTCGCGAGGGCCAGCGGGTCGCCCGTGAGCTTTGCCCCGTCTTCGTCGGCGTCGTATTCGCGGGTGCGGGAGACCGCGAGTTGGATGATGGTCGCGGCGATCGGGGCAAGTAACGCCATCGCCATCAGGGCGAGCGGGTTGCCGCCCTCACGATTGCGACCACCGCCGAAGAACATGAGGAACTGCGCGATAGAGGTGATGACGCCACCGATCGCTGCGGCGACCGAAGACGTGAGGATGTCGCGGTTATAGACGTGCATGAGCTCGTGACCGAGCACGCCGCGCAACTCGCGTTCGTTCAGCAGGCGCAAAATGCCCTCGGTGCAGCACACGGCCGCGTTTTGCGGGTTGCGGCCGGTGGCAAACGCGTTCGGCTGATCCGTCGGCGCGATGTATAGGCGCGGCATCGGCTGATTGGCGCGCATGGCGAGTTCCTCGACCATGGCATATAGCTGGGGCGCCTGCTCGCGGCTGACGGGGTAAGCGTTCATCGAGCGGATCGCGATCTTGTCGGAGTTCCAATAGGAGATGAACGTCATGACGAGGCCGCCCACGGCGAACAGCCACAGGAAGCCAGGAGTGTTGGTGCCCCTGGCAACGAGCGCGCCGATCGCCATCAGCAGCGCCCACATGCCGCCGAGCAGCGCGGCCGTTTTTAGCCCGTTGTGATGGTTATGCATATCTAGGTCAACGCTTCGTCAACGGCGAGTATTCCCCGCGGTGATGGTTAATAGAGGGTCCCGTCGTGCTCTTCGCCACGGGAGATCGCCGTCATGGTTTCGCGTTGGACGACCTTGACCCGTTCCCGGGTGCCGCCGCCCGGCAGCTCGCCATGCTTGGCGCCGAGTTCCCGCTCGTAGGCATCGAGCAGTTCCCAGCCCTGCCACGTCGTGTAGCGCACGCCGCGCTCGTCGAGGTCCGCCATCATGGCGTCGTGGCCGATGGCATCGGAGGTGGCATGCAGCTTGCCGGCTTCGGCGTCGGCGACGAGGTGGCCGATTGTTTGCTGGGCGTCGGACTTGGTGGAGCCGATGAGGCCGACCGGGCCGCGCTTGATCCAGCCGGTGGCGTAGATGCCGGTCATAACCTCGCCGTCGTCCCCGATCACGCGGCCTTCATCGTTCGGAATGACCCCGCGGGCGGAGTCGAAGGGCAGGCCGGGCACGTCGCAGCCGGAGTATCCGACGGCGCGGTAGACGGCCTGGACGGGGGTGTCGATAAATTCGCCGGTGCCGCGCACGGTGCCATCGCCGACGAGCTCGGTGCGCTCGGTGCGGATCGCTTCGACGCGCTCGGTGCCGAGGATTTCGACGGGGCGGTGGAAGAAGTGCAAGTGGATGCGGCGCGAGGCGGTGCGCTCGGCGGGGTCCTTCAGCGTCCAGTCGACGAGGGTTTTCACGACCTGCTTCGTCTGGTTGGAGGTGCGGATCGCTTCTTCGCTGCCCTCGTCGAAGTCGAAGTCTTCCTCGTAGACGATGACGTCGACATCGGGCACCTTGCCGAGCTCGCGCAGCTCCAGCGGGGAGAATTTCACCTGGGCGGGGCCGCGGCGGCCAAAGACGTGGACGTCGGTGACCGGGGAGGATTTCAGCCCTTCAACGACGTTGTCCGGAATCTCGGTGGGCATGAGGTCCTCGACATGCTTGGCGAGGATGCGGGCAACGTCGAGCGCGACGTTGCCGTTGCCGATGACCGCAACCTGCTCGGCCTCAAGCGGCCAGGTGCGCGGGTAGTCGGGGTGGCCGTCGTACCAGAAGACGAACTTGGAGGCACCGAAGGAGCCCTCGAGCTCGACGCCGGGGATCGGCAGTGGGGCGTCGTCATCACTGCCGGTGGCGAAGATGACGGCGTCGTAGTGGGCACGCAAATCCTCGACGCTGATGTCCTTGCCGACCTCGACGTTGCCGATGAGGCGGATATCGCCGCGCTGCAGGATCTTATACAGGGCGACGATGATCTGCTTGATGCGCGGGTGGTCAGGGGCGACGCCATAACGCACGAGGCCGTAGGGCGCCGGGAGCTTTTCGAACAGGTCGATCGCCACGTTGAGTCCGGATTTCGCGAGAATATCCGAGGCGTAGATTCCTGCGGGGCCTGCACCAACGACGGCGACGGACAGGGGCTCGGTGTTACTCACGGGGAGGGCATCCTTCACGGTAGCGGGCAAGGGTCAACTAACCGGTAGTGTATCCGGCTATTTCTTCGCCTTCACCCGGGCTTTTTCTAACGGCGTAGCGACGTCCTTCACATATTCGTACTTCGAGCGGTCGAGTCGCTCGTAGTTCGATTCACCCGCGGAGGCCGGCCGCGAGGGAATCTCGATTTCGCGCGGCTCCAGTCGCTGCCAGGGAATGCGGGTGAGGATGTCGTTGATGACGTTGATCCGCGAACGTTTCTTGTCCTCGGACTCGACCGTGTACCACCGCGCCCACGGGGTATCAGTCGCGGCGAACATCGTGTCCTTCGCGCGCGAGTAGTCCTCCCAACGGGTGATGGACTCAACGTCCATCGGGGACAGCTTCCACCGTCGCATCGGGTCTTCGGAGCGGGAGCGAAAACGTGCTTCCTGCTCGGTGTCCGACACCGAAAACCAGTACTTGATCAGGCGGATCCCGTCGTCGACGAGCATGCGTTCAAAATCGGGAGCTTGGCGCAAGAATCGGTGGTATTCCTCGGGGGTGCAAAACCCCATGACGTGCTCGACGCCGGCGCGGTTGTACCAGGAGCGGTCGAAGATGACAATCTCCCCGGCGGCCGGCAGGTGCGCGATGTAGCGCTGGAAGTACCACTGAGTCTTTTCCCGTTCCGTCGGCGCTGGCAGCGCCACGACCCGCGCGTGGCGGGGATTGAGGTACTGGGTGACGCGCTTGATTGCGGAACCCTTGCCCGCGGCGTCGCGACCTTCGAACAGGATGCAAATTCGTTCGCCGGTTTCGATCACCCACTGCTGCATCGCGACGAGTTCGCTTTGCAGCCGACGCAGCTCCTTTTCGTAGGCGGCCGAATCGAGCTTCGGCGGGTTACCGGATTTGGAGACGTTATCGTGGGTGGACATGCCCCAATGCTAGGGGTGGTTGCCGCCTTGCGCAGCGCATCGGCCTAGGATTGGCCGCCACCCTCACGCAGGTGTCCGCGGTAGGGGTGGGCGGGATAGCTCCCAAGGATTTTCAGATCGGTGACGAAGAATTCGAGTTCTTCCAAGGCGAGTTGCACGTTCTTGTCATCGAGATGGCCGTCGATATCGACATAGAACTGGGAGGCGAAGAAGGTGCCTCCAATCTGGTAGGACTCAAGCTTGGTGATGTTGACCGAGTTTGTGGCAAATCCGCCCAGGCATTTGTACAGCGCTGCGGGAACGTTTCGGACGCGGAACAAGATCGTCGTGATCGCGGGCCGGGAGGTCGTGATCTGTGGCTCCGGCGAGAGCAGCACGAAGCGCGTCGCGTTCATCGCAGAGTCCTCCACGTGCGAGCGCAGGACTTTCAGATCGAACCGCTCGGCGACGCCCTTGGGAGCGAGTGCCGCGATGCTCGGGTCGCCGAGGAGGGCGACCTCGCGGGCCGCTCCGGCGGTATCGGCGCTGATGTGGGTACGCCAGCCACGCTCCCGCAGCAGCTGGGAGCACTGACCGAAGGCATGGACGTGGCTGCGCACGACCTCGATCGTCTCGAATGTCGCGCTCGGTGCGGCCACGAGGTCGAAGTGGATCGGCAGGAAGAACTCGCCGATGATGTGCAGGTTCGAGTTCGGCAGCAACAGGTGAGGGTCAGCGACGCGGCCCGCGGAGGAGTTCTCCACGGGGATGAGAGCGCGGTCGGCGCGCCCCTCGTGGACGGCATCGAAGGCAGCGGTAAAGGACTCGCACGGGATGACGGTCGCGCCCGGCAGCATCTGCTGAACCGCGGCATCGGAGTTGGATCCTACTTCGCCTTGAACGGCGACCCGCACGCTGGAATTCATACTCGCCACCTTAGCTTTTGGCCGCTTCTTTACCGCAATTGTCCCGCCCAGTAGTCTCGAAGGGTGGGCACCGGCGGAAAGGAAGGCGCACGTCACTTATGGACTTTCGTCAGCTGAAGTACTTCGTCGCCGTCGCAGAAGCCGGCAGCATGTCGGGCGCCGCTCGAACCCTGTTCGTGACGCAACCGACCCTGACCGTCGCAATTCAAAAACTCGAAAAGTCACTCGGTGCGCAACTTCTTGATCGCTCCACCACTCCCCTGTCACTGACGCCTGCCGGTCGCGCACTCGTTGACGGCGGAGCGCCCATCTTGCAGGAGTTAGAGCGACTGTCAGCCCACGTTCGCTCGCTCGGCAGCGAAGATACACAGCGAATCAGGATCGGCTTGACCGTCTTGTTCTCGATGCAGTTCATGCCTCAGATCACGCGGTTTATGGCCAGCCACCCGGACGTGGAAGTCTCACTCGTGCAGTCGGGATCGCGCGCGATGCAAAAAGAAATCGCTGACGGCCAGCTCGACATCGGGGTCGTGTCCTTCCCCTGCTATGAGCCGAACCTCGAAATCACGCCATTAGCCGGCGACTACGGGACGTACACGGTGGCCGCGGTCATGTGTGATGACCTTCCGCTCGCCAGCCGTGCCTCCGTGACGTACGCAGACCTCGCCGGCCAGGCGTTCTCCTCGTTTTCGGACAATTACGTGCTGGGCGAGATGCTGCACGAGCGCTGCCAAGAAGCGGGCTTTACTCCCAACGTTCAGTTCACGAACGACTCGTGGAACGTGTTGCTGTCCTCGATTCTAGACCTCGGGACAATTGGCCTGTTACCGATGCAGCTATCCGAGCTCACCGCCCTCAAAGGGCTCGCCTGGGTGCCGCTTGATGACCGAGTCTCGCACCTGCCGATCGGGATCGCGATGCAAAAGGGCCGGCCACGACCCAAGGCGCTGACGGAACTGATTACCGCGCTGCGCTCCTAACTAGTGGTGGAACGTCGCCCCTCGATCAGACGGCGCCTCTCACGACCAGTGGGCTTGTGCCATCCGTGCGCATCTCCAGCAGCGAGCCAACGGATTGCTCGACCATGGCGGCCACAACCTCGCGAGTGTAGAACGAGATATGCGGGGTTACCAGAACGTTCGGGAAGGACCTTAAGAGAACGAGGTTTCGATGGCGTATCGTGCCAAGGCGGACGTCGCGGTGGAAGTACTCGAGGTCATTTTCCAGCACGTCCAGGGCAGCTCCGGCGATATGGCCGGCTTCCAGGGCAGAGATCAGGGCTTCGGCGTCGATCAGATCACCGCGGCCACAGTTGACGATCGTTGCGCCCTTGCGCATTTTGGCGATCTTGTCGGCGTTGATGACGTGATGGTTCGCGTCCGATGCGGGAGCGTGCAGCGTCACGAGGTCCGACTCGGCCAGGAGCGTGTCAAGGTCGACGTACTCGACGATGCCTTCCAGCTCCGCCTTGGGGTAGGGATCGGCAGCGAGCACGCGGGTACCGAAGGGCTTGATCAGGTTGGCGACCATCGCTCCGATCCGACCAGTACCGATAATGCCGACCGTCGAGTTTCCCAGCTCTGAGCCCTGGCTTCCCATGAGCGAAAAGTCCTGGATCTGGGCGCGGTGCATGACGAGCTTCATCCGACGCAATGTCATAAGAATGAGCATGACGGTGTATTCCGCGACGGAGTTCGGCGGGTATGTCACGTGCCCGACGGTGATCCCGAAGTTTTTCGCCGTGTCGAGATCGATGTGGTCAAAACCGACTGTGCGCGTGGAAATATACTTCACGCCCCGTTCGGCAAGTCCGGCCACGAGTTCGGTGTCAATGATCGACTGCCCGAGGATTGAGATGGAGTCCGTTTCGGGTAGGTCGTTGCGTGTTGCGAGTTCGAGGCGGGTGTTGCGAATGATGATCTCTTCGCCGGTGCGCTACATGCAGGCATCGAAGTCGCCGAGCTCATCGGGTCGAACGTCAAAGGCGACGATGGGGTTAGTCATGGGTGGTCCTTAGATAGTCGCGGACGTGGTGGGCACGTTCTTCGCCCAGCACGATGCGCCGGGCACCAAGCGCGAGGGCTTCCATTTCAAACTCACCGCCAAAGGCGTGAATCGGCGCAATCCATCCGGCACGTTCCCGCACCGCAGCGAGCAATAGTTCTGAGCGGGCCATCCCACCGGTGAGCGCAATAGCATCGACTTCTCCCTTCAGGGAGGCTGCTAGCGCTGCGATCGTCTTAGCGATTCCCAGGGCCAGGGCCTCGAAGACGAGGGCAGCCCGCTCATCGCCTGCGCCAATTCGAGACTCAATTTCACGCAGGTCGGTCGTGCCGAGCAGACTAGCCAGCCCGCCACCGCCCCGCACGGCGCTTTTCAATTCGGCAAGCGGCATGCTGCCGGCGAGTGCGATGAGTTCTTTGATGGGCACTCCCCCACTGCGCTCTGCTGAAAACATGATCTCGTCATCGGAGACAAAGTCGACCATGCGCCCGCTGCTGATCGCACAGGCCGTTGAGCCGCCACCGAGGTGGACGATAATCTCGCTGGCCTCCTCATAGGGCGTGTCAATCGCGTCGGCGAGTTTGCGGGCAACGGCCCGCATGTTGAGGTGGTGGCCGATCGACTTGCGTTCGATTCCGGCTACCCCGGTAATGCGGGCGGCATCCGACATTTCATCCACGGTGACCGGGTCGTAAATGTAGGCGTGCGCGCCGGGCACACCGAATTTCGTCACTAGGGCTTTGGCCAGGGGGCCGCCGAGGTTGGAGGCGTGCTCAAGGACCGGCCGGTTGGTGATGACGTCGAGGAAATCATCGTCCACCTCATATCCGCCCGGCCCGACCGGCCCCACGAGCCCGCCACGGCCAACGACCGCATCAAAGCTGCCCGGATCAAACGTGCTTGCGAGCGCCGCCTCGATGTCGGCTTCCCGGCGAGGCAACTGGTCGGTGATCCGGTCCATGCCTGCGAAGTCCGCGCCGCGGTAGGTGATCTCGTGCCGGAAGATCTCCCTTTCATCGTCGAAGACGGCGATCTTTGTTGAGGTCGAGCCCGGATTGATCGCGAGGATTCTACTCATGCGCCCTCCCCCATCGCGATCGCCAGCTCAATGGAGTAGCGCTTTTCCGCCGCTCCCGCACTGCGTGAGGTCAGGATAATCGGGCACGCCGCCCCGAGCACGACGCCCGCCATCGCTCCGCCACCGAAGTAGATGAGCGATTTCGACAGCACGTTTCCGGTGACGATATCTGGCACGACGATGACACTGGCATCGCCCTTGATCGCTCCCGGGTAATCCTTTTCCTCGGCGATACCTGGAATCAGGGCGATGTCGAGAGAGATCGGGCCCTCCACGGTGATGTCGCGCCCGTCTTTAGCCGCGAGGCGTGCCTGAAGCTCCGCCGAAGGTAGGCGGGGAATGACGGTTTCCGCGGCAGACAGCAGTGCGACCTTCGGGTCGGATACGCCGAGCGCTTGCATGACCTGAACGCCGTGCTCAATGATCGCTTCGCTTTGCTCTTCATTAGGAACCGTCATCATGCCGCCGTCGGTCACGGCGATGAGTCGGTTGAGCTCGCGGGCCTCAAGAACCGCGACATGCGAGAGCACCGCGCTCGAGCGGATTCCGGTTTCTCGATCCACGACTGCCTTGAGGAATACTCCGGAGGCAACATGGCCTTTCATCAGGGCTCCGGCCCGCCCCTCGCGAACGAGGGCCACGGCCAGTGCAGCGGACTCGGCATCATCGGCCACCGTGAAACACTCATAGCTGTCCTTGGCCAGGTGTGCTGCCGCGGCCTGCGGCAGTGACGGCGAGGGATCGATGAGCAACGGGTAGATGGTGCCGGCCGCGGTGAGATCGGCAAGCGAGTCGAGTACCGCGTTATCGCACGCGTTGACGACGGCGATTCCGACGGGCTCCTCCCGTCGAGAAACGAGGTGGTCGAGCTCAGCAAGTCTCTTGATCATGAAGCGTTGTCCTTAGGAGAAGTTGAGGCGGTAATCCTCGGGATCGATGATCGGCACGATCTTCGCGAACACCCGGTTAAAGATGATCCCGAACGCGACCGGAGCGACCACGAAAGCGATGATCGCCTTACCGATGTTCAGCAGAGACCAGCCTTCCAACTCGAAGTAGGCCAGCGGGCCGACGAGTCCGGTAAAACCGAACCCGGCCAACATCGGCGTTCCGGTGATGCCGAGGATTGCGCCGATGATGCCACACAGCGCCGCCGACAAGGAAGCCGATGACGAGCCCCATGACGCCGTTGGAGACTTGGGTCGCTTGCAAGACGACCTCCAGCCATGGCGCGTGCGGTAGGAGGGCCCGCACCAACTCACCCAGCAGAGCGCCGGGTATGAGTGCGACGACGGTACCAATGGCGAGCCCGTTCAGGACGTTCATGGTGAAGTCCTTCGCGGGATGCGCCGTCGCTGGCTGGGTTGCAACTGACATGAGTGGTCTTTCTACTGGTGGATGGCGTGGCCAAGAGCTGCCTCGGCCGCGTCCATGATGGATTCCGCGAGAGTGGGATGAGCGTGGATCGTTGCGACGATGTCGTCGGCGCTGAGCAGGTTTTCCACCGCCAGGCCGAGTTCCCCAATGAGTTCGGAGGCGTTCGGCCCGACAACCTGGGCACCCAGCAGGCGCGAGGTGTCCTTGTCTGTCACGAGGCGCACGAAGCCGACAGCTTCTGACAGTGAGAGCGCGCGGCCATTACCCCCGAGGGGGAACTTCGACTTCTTCACCTCAAAGCCCGCTTCCGTGGCTTCGGCCGCGGTCATCCCGACGGTCGCGATCTCGGGCGAGCTGTAGCACACCGCCGGGATCGCGAGGTAATCGGCCGCCACCGCACGATCGCCGGCAATGGCGGCGGCAGCGACTTTGGCTTCATAGCTCGCCTTGTGAGCAAGCGGAAGGCCGGGCGTGATGTCGCCGATCGCGAAGATTTGCGGTACCGCCGTGCGGCACTGCTCATCGACCTCGATCAGGCCGCGCTCCGTCGTCGAAAGCCCCGCCATCTCTAGGCCGAGCTCGTCGGTGTTGGGCGCGCGGCCGACGCACACGCCGAGGTAGTCGGCCTCGATCGTGTGCTCACCGTCGGCGGTTTCGTACGTGGCGCGCACGTGATCACCATCGACGGCCGTCGCGGTGAGCGTAGCTCCGGTGATGATCTCGATGCCGCGCTTCTTTGCTTGACGAAGCACCGGCGCGACAAGGTCGTCCTCGAAGGCGGCCAGCACGCGATCCAGGCCCTCCAGGACGGTGACCTGCGAGCCGAGATCGGCGTAGGCGCCGGCCAGCTCCATCCCGATATAGCCGCCGCCAACGATGATGAGCCGCTCCGGGATCTCGGGCAGGTTCAAGACCCCGGTGGAGTCTAGGACCCGCTCGGATAGCGGCGCTACCGGCAGCACGACGGGCCGCGAGCCCGTCGCGATGATGCAGTGCTTGAAGGAGTAGGACTGGCCGTAGACGTCATCGAAGATGACGCGCAGCGTCGAGGCATCAACGAAATGCGCCTCGCCCGAGATGACCTCAACACCGTTCTTCTTCAGCAGTCCGGCAACGCCCTTGGTCAAGCGACCAACGACGTCGTTATCCTTCCACGCCTGCGTGGCGGTAAAGTCGATCGTCGTGTTCTCGTTCGTGACGCCGAACAGGCCGGGCGCCTTGGAGGCCGCCACGTGGTGACCCGCCTCGATCAGCGCCTTGGACGGGATGCAGCCCACGTTCAGGCAGGCTCCCCCGACCTTATCCTTTTCGACGACGATGACCTTCTGGCCGAGTTGAGCGGCGCGGATTGCGGCGACGTAGCCGCCCGGGCCGGAACCGATGACGACGAGGTCGACTTCGGATGCAAAATCTCCTACAACCATCGGCTTAGCTCTCCGCAAACAGGTAGTCGGGATCGGATAGGAACGCCTTGAAATCGTTTAGCGCCAGCTGGGCGGCGACGCCGTCGACGAGGCGGTGATCGAAGCCGAAGCTGATCTTCATGACGTCCTTGTAGACGGGGTTCTTGTCCTCATCGGGCAGGAACTCGCCTTCGATGCGCCCGATGCCGATGATGATCGGCTCGGGCACGTTGATGATCGGGGTGGACCACACGCCCGCGGTGGCGGCGCCGCCGACGTTCGTGATGGTGAGCGATCCGCCCGTCATATCGGCGCTCGCAAGTTTGCCGTCCTGGGCGAGGGCGCCGAGGCGCTCAACCTCGCGAGCGATGTCGAACAGCGAGCGACGATCGGCGTCCTTCACGACGGGCACGTACAGGCCGGCGTCGGTGTTGACAGCCACCGTGACATCGATCGAGTCACGGTAGACGATCTCGCCCGCAGCCATGTCCGCGTAGGCGTTGAGGTGCGGGTGCTTCTTCAGCATCGCGACGCACGCCTTGACGAGGTAGGGCGTGTAGGTGAGCTTGATGCCGGCCTCGGCGGCGCGCGGCTTGAGCCGGGCCCGGTGGGCGACGAGCTCGTCGACGACGGCGCGGTCGAAGACCGTGACGTGCGGGATGGTCTGCTTGGCGCCCACCATGGCGTTAGCGGTCGCGCGACGCATCGGGCTCATCTTCTCGCGGCGCTGGCCCGCAGCGGGTGCGATCGGCGCGGCCTGTGCCACTGGCGCTGTCGGAGCCGGGCTGTCCTGAGGCGCCGGGCTCTGCTCAGTTGGCTCGCTCGGGACGCTGTCGGCCGGCGCTGCCTGGAGCTCCGCGTCGACGTCCTCGATCCTAATGAGGCCGGAGCGGCCGGTGCCCTCGATAGTACGCAGGTCGATCCCCTTGCTGCGGGCGTAGTAGCGCACCCGCGGGACGGCCAGCGTGCGAATATCAACGTCCTCGCCGTGCACGGCCTCGCGCGGCGAGCTCATCGTGCCCGGTGCGCTCGGCGTTTGCGGAGCGCTCTCGTCTTCGGCGTCCTTGACAGCGTCGACGCCGGACTCCTCGGCCGCGACCGCGCTATCGTCGGCGGGGCTCGCAGGGCTGCCAGCACCATCGCCGGTATCGATCTCGATGATGACCGAGCCGACGAGGGCCTTGTCGCCCTCCTCGCCGATGATCTTCGTGACGATTCCGGACACCGGGCTCGGCAGATCGGCGGTGGCCTTGTCGGATTGGATCTCGACGAGGGTGTCGTCCTCCTTGACCTCATCGCCGACCTTGACGTACCAGGCGATGATGTCTGCTTCGTGGGTGCCCTCACCAATGTCGGGCAGTTTGAATTGGAACATTGCTGGCCTTCCTAGAACTCGAACGTGGCCTTGGCGGCGGCGTAGATGTCCTTCGCGCCGGGCAGCCACACGCTTTCGGCAGCGCCGAACGGGTAGGTGGTGTCGGGGCCGGAGACCCGCGCGACGGGAGCGTCGAGCTGCATGAAGCAGCGCTGTGCGATCTCGGAGGCAACGTAGCCGCCGACACCGGCAATGTGCTGGGCTTCCTGCACGACGAGCGCGCGGTGGGTCTTGGTGACCGAGGCAGTGAGCGTCTCGAAGTCCACCGGGGCGACCGTGCGCAAATCAATGACCTCCGCGTTGATGCCGTCCTTGGCGAGTTCCTCGGCGGCTTTTTCTGCCTCCCCCACCATGAGGCCGTAGCCGATGATCGAGATATCGCTGCCCTCGCGGCGCACCGCGGCCTTGTCGAGGTCGACGGTGTAGTAGTCCTCGGGAACCTCGCCCTTGACCGTGCGGTAGAGCTTGAGGTGTTCGAGGAAGACCACCGGATCATTCGATTCGATCGACGCGATGAGCAGGCCCTTCGCGTCATAGGCGCTCGAGGGGATTACGACGCGCAGGCCGGGGATCTGGGCGAGCAGTCCCTCGTAGGAATCGGAGTGCAGCTCGGGGGTGTGCACGCCGCCACCGAAGGGGGTGCGGATCGTGATGGGTAGGTTGCGCTTGCCGGCGTAGCGGTAGCGGTAGCGGGCAATATGCGCGACGACGGCGTCCATGCCCTGCAGGATGAAAGAGGAGAACTGAATCTCCGGCAGCGGGCGCATGCCCTGGTCGGCAAGTCCGATCGACATCGCGAGGATGCCGGACTCGGCAAGCGGGGTATCGAAGACGCGGTCGGTGCCGTACTTGGCCTGCAGGCCGTCGGTGATGCGGAAAACGCCGCCGTTCTTGCCGACGTCCTCACCGAAGATCATCGTCGTATCGTCCCGGCCGAGCATCGTGTCGAGGCCGGAGGTGACAGCTTGGGCAAGAGTCATCTCGCTCATGATTAGTTAGCCTCCTTCGCGGTGTAGGTTTCGAGTTGCTCGGTAATCGTTGCCGGCGGGTTTTCATACATCACGGACAGGAAGTCGGTGACCTTCTGGGCCGGGGTCTGGCCCATGAGCTTCAGGGCCTCCTTGATCTCGGCCTTGACCTGCTCGGCGATCTCTTCCTCGCGCTCGATGTCCCACAGCTTCTTGGCAACGAGGACCTCGCGCAGGCGGCGCAGCGCCGATTTGTTTGTCCACAACTCGACTTCGTCTTCGCCGCGGTAGCGCGTGGGATCATCCGACATTGTGTGCGAGCCCGAGCGGTAGGTCAGCGCCTCGATGAGGACCGGACCGTTGCCTGCAAGCGCGTATTCGCGCGCCGAGGCGGTGGCGAGATAGACGGCGACGGGGTCGTTGCCATCCACTCGGATCGCGGGCACACCCGCAGCGACACCCTTTTGCGCCAGGGTCTGGGCGGCGGTCTGGTTCACGACGGGAACCGAGATCGCGTACTGGTTGTTCTGGATCAGGGCGATCACCGGAGCCTTGTAGACCCCCGCGAAGTTCAATCCCTCATAGAAGTCACCCTGGGAGGTGGCACCATCGCCAAGGTACGCGAAGGCCACGCGCTTTTCGCCCTTGCGAGCCATCGCCATCGCGGCGCCGACGGCGTGCATGACGGTCGCACCGACGATCACCTGGGGCACCCAGGCCGAGACGTCCTCGGGGTAGGCGTTGCCCTCGATGTGGCCGCGCCACCACAAAAACGCCTGATGCATCGGCACTCCGTGCTTGATGAGCGGAGCCAGGTCACGGTAGGTGGGGATCAGCAGGTCCTGGGAGCTCAGGGCTTTCAGCGAAGCGAATTGGCTGGCCTCCTGGCCGCCGCCCGGAGCGTAGTTGCCGAGCGCTCCCTGGCGGTTGAGCATGATGATGCGCTGATCAAAGACGTGCGCCCACACCATGTCTTCCATGAGCTCGACAAGGGTTTCTTCCGAGACCTTCTCAAAGGCTTCGGTGTCGAGAATCTCGCCGTCGGGGCTCAGCACCGCGTGCATGGGGAAGTTCTCGCCATAGCTGGCGGCTATCTCCTCCCAGGGGATCTCGGCTAGCGACATCGCGTCCATGTATGACCATCCTCTTCGATGAATTTTTGTGATCTCTACATTCCCTAGACTCGCTGTTTTTACCGCAAAGAAGCAAGGAGATAGCCGTAGTTCTACTTTAGAAGCCCATAGCTGACGTCTATACCCAAGCTGTGTCCCGAAACTTCCAGGCGATCTGAGACCATAGTGGCTGCCTGCAGTGGTCCGGGAGATACTACACAGGTGACTTCCTCGACTCAGCCCCTGGCGGACGGCATTGACCGCAGCGGTTTCGCGCTGGGATTGGGAGCCTACCTCTTGTGGGGCGCGTTTCCGCTCTTTTTTGCGCTCCTGGCGAGCGTTGGCTCGCTTGAGATCGTCGCCCACCGCGCGATTTGGGGACTCGTGTTCTGTCTCGCTGCGCTGCCCGTCCTTGGCAGATGGCGTGAGTTCGTTTCGCTGCTGCGCGATCGGCGCATTACCGCCGCGCTCGCGATAGCGGGCTACCTGGTGGCCGCGAACTGGACGATCTATGTCTATGGCGTCACGAGCGGGCGGACGCTGGATGCGGCGCTCGGCTACTTCATCAATCCCATCGTCACTGTCATCCTCGCCGTCCTCGTCCTGGGAGAACGAATACGGCCCCTGCAGTGGGGCGCGGTTGTTTTCGGCGCGCTCGCGGTGATCGTCCTCGTCGTGGCATACGGCGAGGTGCCCTACATTGCGCTCGGGCTGGCGGCATCCTTCGGGCTGTATTCGCTGGTGAAAAAACAGGTGGGGCCCAAGGCCGGCCCGCTGCCGGGAATGGCCGTTGAGACCTTGGCTATCCTGCCACTTGCGGCACTGTATCTTGGCTACCTCGCCTCGGCCGGGAGCATCTCTGGCGGCCTTGATCGACCCGGAATTTTCGCGCTGCTCGTGATCTCAGGTCCGATCACTGCGATCGTCCTCATGATCTTTGCCGGTGCTGCACGCCGACTCCCGTTGGCATTCCTCGGACTGCTGCAGTACATCACGCCGGCTATTCAGATGGGGATCGGGATACTGGTCTTTCATGAGCCGCTACCGCCCGAACGGCTCGCCGGATTCGCCCTCGTGTGGATCGCGATCTCGCTGCTCATAGCCGACTCTGCTCGATCCTTACGACGCTCCCGTACGCGTTAGCTCTGCTCCAGCTCCCAGTGGGCGGGGTCCGCGATGCGCGGCGCGGCGGCCACGAGGGCGTCGAGGGCATCGTCGATCGTGAACGGGATCTCGCGTTGCGCGATCTCGCGGCACGTGGCGATCAAGGAGTTCACTCGCGCGAAGTTCTCGGTGGCGCGTGCGCTGGCGGTGATGACCGCCTGGACGTGCGCGGCAAGGTCTTCGGGCAGCTGCATTTCGGTGATGGAGGAAGTAAAGAGCTGCAGCACCTGGTTGGGCACATCGAGCGCGTAGGTAGTTTCGGCAACGGATTCCGCGCTGGCGGCGATGAGGCGGCGATTGTCCGAGAAACTTGACCGCATCTGACGCATGCCCTCGCGCAGCGCGCGCGTGAGGTCTTGGATCGAGCGAGCGCTGGCGGCGGCATCGGGTTCGCCATCCATGAGTTCGACCGTGAAATTGGCGATCATCGTCGTGTGTAGGTCGGGAAAGCGCGATGCGGAAGCGGGTGGCCGCCGAGTTATCGGCAAGCGAGTTGTGGGTCTTCACCATGGTTGCCAGCGCCGAGGTGACGATGGGTTGCATCTGGATCCACAGCTGCAGTGGCTGGGCCAGTAGGGCCATGTGCGGGCCGTGCGCGGTAAAGGCGTCCAGCATCTCCTCGGTGACGACGCCCGTCGTCGTATCGCGCGTAATGTCGGCTGCTAGGCCGCGCAGCTCGGTCGCGAGGTTCGCGAGCTGCTCCGCGGCGTCCATCCAGGCATCGAGTTCGCCCATGATGCGGCGTGTGGTGGCCAGGGCCTCGCCGAGCATACCGGTTTCCTGCTCGCGGCTGCGGCATAGCGCTGATTCATGCCGGATTCGAGGTACCCGTCCTCGGCTCGGCGCACGGTGCGATAGATCCCGACGGCGGCCGAGAAGAGCTCTTTCACGACCGGCCGGGTGCGGACCGAGAGGTATCCCCCACCGGGCAGCGGCGTGACCGTCGCGAACGCCACGTACTCTTTGCCATCCAGGGCGCGATTGCGCACGTAGCCGACGAATGGGCTGCCCGCCTGGAGCGTCTCCCACATCGCCTTGAACACGGCACCGGGCATCGCGGGGTGCCGGATGATGTTGTGCGGGGAGCCGAGCAGCTCGGCACGCTGCAGTTGGGCTAGCTGACCGAAGATCGAGTTCGCGTCGGTGATGACGCCGTGATCATCCGTCGTGGAAAAGACAATGTCCGCCACCGGCAGTTCCCGGTAGCCCTCGCTGTCCACATAGCCGTCTCCTACGTCAAGCCATGCGGTTGACGAGCAGCACCGCAAAGTCGGCGAGCGCGTCCTTCACGAGCGAGGCCGGCAGGCCGTCGAGTTCGGCTACCGCATCATCGGCCCAAGAGCGGGCGAGCTCGCGTGCCTCATCCACGACGGGGTGGACGCGCAGCCGCGCGACGACATCGCTGAGGGCGCGATCGGAGCTCAGATCGCCCTCGAGGTCGCTCAGGAGCTGTTCGCCTTCGGCATCGAGCGTGCCGGCGCGCTGGCGCTGCTTCAGCAGCAGGATCGGCATCGTGTCGACGCCTTCGCGAAGGTCCGTGCCCGGGGTCTTGCCCGTCGTTTCCGAGTCGGACGCAAGATCGATGACGTCATCGGCGAGCTGGAAGGCGACACCAACCTTCTCGCCGTAGCGCTCGAGCACCGCGATCTGTTCAGCCGGCGCTCCGGCGAACATGGCCCCGTAGCGCGCGGAAGTCGCAATGAGCGAGCCCGTCTTGTCGGCGAGGACATCGATGTAGTGCGCGACCGGGTCCTGCCCGTCAGCAACGCCGAGCGTCTCATGCAGCTGGCCAAGGCAGAGCCGCTCGAAGGTTTCGGCGTGGATCCGCACCGCTTCGGCGCCAAGGGAGGCGACGATTTGGGAGGCGCGGGCAAACAGGAGATCGCCGGTCAGGATGGCGACGGTATTGCCCCACACTTCGTGGGCTGCAGGAGCCCCGCGACGCAGCGCCGCGGAGTCCATAACGTCATCGTGGTAGAGCGTGGCGAGGTGGGTGAGCTCGACGCCCACGGCCGCCCGTTCCACCTCCTCGTTCACGCCGTCGCCCAGATGGGCGGCGAGCAGCACGAGCATGGGCCGCATGCGCTTGCCGCCGGCGATCGCGAGGTGGCTTGCCGCCTGATCGATCACGCGTTCTTCGTGGGAGGTCGAGGCCTGCAGCCGCGCCTCGACGGAATCGAGGTAGGGCTTCAGGGTCTCGAAGGTCAGCGGCTCACTCACGGCAGTAACTGGCTCGCGTTCGAAAGAAGGTTCAGGACCGGTCCGGGAATGATGCCGAGGAGCACCGTCAAGACGGCGCACGCGCCGATCGCGATGGTCGTCGGGCCCTCAGAGCCGATGGCAACCGTCGACTCATCCTCCGCGTCCGTCAGGTACATCAAGACGATGAGGCGGACGTAGAAGAATGCGGTCGCGGCCGAGGCGATGACCGCCACGACGACGGCCCAGGCAAGGCCACCGGAGATCGCCGCGGAAAACACGACGAACTTACCGATGAAGCCCGAGGTCAGCGGGATGCCCGCAAACGACAGGAGGAAGATCACCATGGCGCCGGCTAGCAGCGGATGCCGCTTACCGAGGCCCGCCCACTGCTGCAGGCTCGTCGCCTCGGAAGTGATGTTGCCGTTCGCATCGACCTCACGCACGAGCGAGACGATGCCGAAGGCGCCGATCGTCGCAAGACCGTAGGCGAGCAGGTAGAACAGCGTTGCTCCCAGCGCCTGCTGCGTCAGCGAGATGACACCCAGGAGCAGGAAGCCGGCGTGGGCGATCGAGGAGTAGGCCAGCATGCGCTTGATGTCGTTTTGGACGACACCAAGGACGGTACCGATAAGCATCGTCAGCACCGCGATGCCGAGCATCAGGGCGTTGAGGTCCCACTGCATGCTGTAGGCGATCGTGTACCAAAAGCGCAGCAGGGCGGCGAAGGCGGCGAGCTTGGTCGCGGCCGCCATGAAGCCTGTGATGGGGGTGGGCGCGCCCTGGTAGACGTCCGGCGTCCAGGTGTGGAACGGTGCCGCACCGACCTTGAACAGCAGGCCGACGGTCACGAGGACGATGCCGGCGAGCAGCAGCGTGTCCTTGCCCGCGACGAGCATGACGGAATCGGCGATCTCGGCAAACCGGAAGGAGCCGGAGAAGCCGTACATCAGCGCGATGCCAAAGAGCATGAACGCGGAGGAGAACGCGCCGAGCAGGAAGTACTTCAGCGAGGCTTCCTGGCTGAGCAGGCGGCGACGACGGGCGAGGCCACACAGGATGTACAGCGGCAGCGAGAGAACTTCCAGCGCGATGAACAGCGTCACCATGTCGGCCGTGGCCGGGAAGACGAGCATGCCTCCCAGCGAGAACAGCACGAGCGGGAAAACCTCGGTCTGGGCGAAGCCCGCACGCGTGTAGTCCTCCTCCTCATAGCTGCCGGGACGGGTCGCACCGGCGGCGACGAACGCGCCATCGCCGAGGCTCGTGCGGTCCGCGATCACCATGAGCGCGAGCAGCGAGGAGATGAGCAGGATGCCCTGGGTCGCCAGTGCGAACGGATCCTCGTGGTAGGACCCGGCGAGCACGCTCGTCGGCCCATCGGCCGCGACGACGGTCCAGCGCCAGACGACCGCGACAATCGCGGCCGCGATCGCCACCATCGAGACCACCAGCTGGATCGTACGGCGTGCCGTGCGAGGCGCGAACGCCTCGATCAGCACACCGATGACGGCGGCGGCGAAGATGATGAGGATCGGGGTGAGCGCACCCCAGGCGATGTCGGGAGCTACGAACTGACTCACTTCTCGCTCCTATCGAAGAGCTGGGCAGAGATGGTCGCGTCGGTCGTGATGGTGTAATCACCGGCCACCGGCGCAACGGTGTTAATCACGAGGGAGGGCAGGACACCAAGGACAACCATGGCGATCGCGAGCGGGACCATGACGGCCTTTTCATTTCCGTCCAGGTCGCTGCTATCGATGAGTCCCTCGGTCGTCGGCGGGCCGGTAAAGACCCGCTGGTAGGGCAACAGCACGTACAGCGCGGCGATGATGACGCCGAGCACCGCGAAGCTGCCGGCCCAAATGTTCGCGCCGAAGGAGCCCATGAGGACCATGTATTCCGGCACAAAGCCAGACAGGCCCGGCAGGGCAATGGAGGCCAGGCCGGTGAACAGGAACAGGCCCGCAAGGATCGGGGTTGTGCGCTGCATGCCGCGGTAGTGCGGGATCTGCACGCTGCCGCCGCGGCGGCCCAAGAAGTCCACGATGAAGAACATGCCGGCGGTCGTGATGCCGTGCGCCACCATGTAGACCATCGAGCCCGTCATCGCGACGGTGGAGCCGATGAAGATACCCATGACGATGAAGCCGAAGTGCGAGACCGAGGTGTAGGAGACCAGTCGCAGCAGGTCACGCTCGGCGACCGCCATCAGGCCGCCCCAGATGATGGAAATGACGGCCAGGATGATGATGACCGGTGCGGCCTTCGCGCTGGCGTTCGGGAACAGCGGCAGGCACAGCATGATCATGCCGAAGGTGCCGACCTTATCGAGAATGCCAACGAGCAGGACCGAGGTACCGGCCGGTGCCGCTTCCGCGGTGTCCGGCAGCCAGGTGTGCACGGGAACCATCGGAGCCTTGATCGCAAAGGCGATGAAGAAGGACAGGAAGATCGCCATCTCCACGCCGGCCGGCATCTGCAAGCCAGCGAGGTTGTCGATGAGGAAACCGTCCGGGCCCTGCGGTCCGTAGGTGTAGATCGCGATGACACCGACGAGCATGATGAGGCCACCGGCGAGCGAGTACAGCAGGAACTTGATCGCGGCCGCGCGGCGCTTGACTCCCCCGTAGCGGCCCACGAGGAAGTAGACCGGGATGAGCATCGCTTCGAAGACGACGTAGAACAAGAACACATCGCGGGCGGCAAAGATCGCGACCATGAAGGCAGCGAGCGAGAGCACGAGCGCGTAGTAGCCGGCCGCGCTGCCGCGGGACTCACCGTCGGCCGGTGCCGGGCGGTAGGCCATGATGACGAGCGGCACGAGGGCGAGCGAGAGCAGGACCATAACGAGGCCCAGTCCGTTCACGCCGAGCGCCCAGCTCACTCCGAGCTGCGGGATCCAGGAGGCCTGTTCGACCAGCTGGATGCTCCCGGCTTGTGCGAAGTCGAAGGAGACTGCGGCCACGATGGCGAGCACGAGCTCGAGCACGGAGATGCCGAGCGCGGTGAGCTTAGCGGTCTGATCCGGAAGGCGTAGCAGCCCGATCGCGAGCGCGCCGAGCGCGGGCAGCGCGATCAGAATCGTTAACCAGGGGAAGGATTCCATTGAGTTTTCTCCTGTTCTTCCCGGTCAGATCCGTGAAGCCAACACGACGACCAGCGCCACAATGACGCCGACGACGGTGATGGCCGCGTAGGAGCGGACGTAGCCGTTGTGGAGTTTGCCGAACCATCTGCCAAGCGCGCCCGTTCCGCGGGCAGCGCCCATGACGAGCCCGTCAACGGCCAGATGGTCTGCTTCCTGCACACCCCGGGTGAGCATTTGCGAGGGCGCCATGAAGACGGCCTCGTTGATAGCGTCCTGGTGTAGGTCGGCGCGAGCCGCGCGCACCAGAGCGTTGGTCTCCGGCGGGGTGGTGGCCACCTCGCGGCGAGCAAAGAGCACGTAGGCCAGCGCCACGCCCAGGATGACGACGGCGAGCGTCGCTCCCATGATGACGGGCACCGCGATCACGGGCTCGTGATGCTCAACCTCACCGGTAACCGGCGCGAGCCAGGCGGTGAAGTCCCAGACGTAGGTCAGCGCGAGGCCGAGCCCGATGGAAAAGACCGACAGCACGATCATCGGCACGGTCATGAGGGCGGGCGACTCGTGCGGATGCATGTCCTTACCTTCGCGCGTCTTAGACCAGCGCTTGTCGCCATGGAAGACCATGAAGAACAGTCGCGACATGTAGAACGCGGTGATGCCGGCGCCGAGCAGCGCAATGAGACCGAAGATCCACGGCCGCAGGCCATCGCCAACGAAGGCGGCTTCGATGATCTTGTCCTTGGAGAAGAAGCCCGCAAACGGGGGCACTCCGAGGATCGCCAGCCAGCCAATGGCGAAGGTGATCCACGTGACCTTCATGTACTTGCTGAGCCCACCGAAGCGCCGCATGTCGACCTGATCGTCCATGCCGTGCATGACGGAGCCCGCACCGAGGAACATCTGGGCCTTGAAGAAGCCGTGGGTGAGCAGGTGGAAGATCGCGAAGGCGGCACCGATCGGGCCGAGCCCGGCCGCGAGCATCATGTAGCCGATCTGGCTCATGGTGGAGGCCGCCAGGACCTTCTTCATGTCGTCCTTGGCGCAGCCGACGATCGCACCGAACAGCAGCGTGATTGCGCCGATGATGGCGACGAGGAGTTGGGCCGTCGGGGCACCGGCGTAGATCGCACCGGAACGCACGACGAGGTAAACGCCCGCCGTGACCATCGTGGCGGCGTGGATGAGCGCCGAGACCGGAGTCGGGCCGGCCATGGCGTCACCGAGCCATGCCTGCAAGGGGAACTGCGCGGACTTACCGCACGCGCCCACGAGCAGCAGGATGCCGGTGACGGTCAGCCAGGTGGTCGACGTGCCGGGCACTGCGGCGAACGCGTCGGCGTATTTGACGCTGCCGAGGGTGGCGAACATCGTCGCCATCGCGAGCAGCAGACCGGCGTCACCGATGCGGTTCATGACGAAGGCCTTCTTAGCGGCCGTCGCGTACTCGGGCACCTGGTTCCAGAAGCCGATGAGCAGGTAGGACGCGAGGCCCACACCTTCCCAGCCGACGAACAGCAGCAGGTAGGAATCCGCGAGCACGAGCGTAAGCATCGCCGCGATGAAGAGGTTGAGGTAGGCGAAGAAGCGTCGCCGGTCCGGATCGTGTTCCATGTAGGCCACGGCGTAGACGTGGATGAGGGAGCCGACGAAGGTCACGAGCATGACGAAGGTCAGCGAGAGCGGGTCGAGCAGCAGCCCGATCGCTCCCCCATCGACGAGTCCCGGCATCCAGTCATAAAGCGGCAGCTCGATGGAGCGCGCCTCGGGGGCCAGCCCGAAGAGCTGGAAGAGGATCGCGGCGCCGAGCCCGAAGGACGCCCAGGAGGCGGCCACGCCAAGCCAGTGCCCCCACCGGTCGGACATGCGTCCGGCGAGCAGCAGGATCGCGGCACTGGCGAGCGGGATCGCGATGAGCAGCCATGCGAGCGAGGCCGCGCCCGTGGCCGGGGTGGTCCCGATCTCGATTGCGAGGGGGAACTGAGAGGCAGTCAGTAGTCCAGTCATGAGCTAGGCACCTCAGTTCTTCAGCAGGGACACGTCGTCGATCGACGCGGACCTGCGGGTTCTAAAGATGGATACGATAATCGCGAGCCCGATCACCACTTCGGCGGCGGCGACGACCATGACGAAGAACGCCATGACCTGACCGTCCAGGCCGCCGTGCATGCGGGAGAAGGCCACGAGCGCGAGGTTGGTGGCGTTGAGCATGAGCTCGACACCCATGAACGCGATGATCGCGTTGCGCCTCACGAGGACCGTGATCGCGCCGATCGAGAACAAGATTGACGACAGCACGAGGTAGTTCATGATGCTCACTTGGCATCCTCCTCATCGATCATGGCCGCAGGGAGCTCGGGGGCCGGGGTGCCCGGCATGTTCGCGAGCCCGGACTGCGCGACGTGATCATCAACATGGGCCGCGGGATCGAGCGCAAACTCGCCGATCTCACGCTGCTGGCCGCGCACCCGCAGCACCTTGGGTACCGAGGCGTTGATCGGGCTACCGTCGGCCGCGAGCGCGGGCACGTCGGCGGCGTTGTGGCGGGCGTAGACGCCCGGGGTCGGCAGCTGGCTGATCCGGCCATCTCCGCGGGCCCACGCGCGCATCTTGGCATCGGCCACGGTGCGCTGGGTGATGGCCCGGTGCAGGCGGTCGCGGTGGGTGAGCGTGAGAGCTCCGAGCGCGGCGGTGATGAGCAGCGCGCCGGTCAGTTCCATCGCGAAGACGTGCTTACCGAAGATCACTTCGGCGACGCCGACGGGGTTCGTCGCGGCATTGGCTTCGGCGAGCCCCGCGGGCTGACCGAGGGTGGCCCAGCCGAGGGCGCCGGCGAGCACGATCACGAGGCCGAGAGCCGCAACCGCGGAGACCCAGCGCTGGTTCTTGATCGTCTCGACCAGCGAATCGGAGGCATCCACGCCGACGAGCATGAGCACGAACAGGAAGAGCATCATGATCGCGCCGGTGTAGACCACGACCTGGGCGACCCCGAGGAAGGGCGCCTCCAGCGCGGTGTACATGAACGCCAGGCAGATCATGACAAAGACGATGGACACGGCCGCGTAGACGGCCTTTTTCGCAAAGATGAGGCCGAGCGCGAAGATGACCATGAGCGGCGCCATGATCCAAAACAGCACGGTTTCACCCGTTCCGATCACGGGTTCGGCCGCGGGCGCGACGGCGAGGGGAAGCAGCGGGCTCATGGACGGTCTCCCTTCGCTGCGCTCGCGTCTTTCAAGGTCGGATCCTCCGGCCGGTTGGCGCGGACCCAGTCGATCTGCTCCGTGGTGGGGCCGGTGACCTCCCCGCGGTAGTAGTCGTCATCGGTCGTGCCCTCGACCATTGGGTGCGGGGCGGCAAGCATGCCCGGCTCCATCGGAGCGAGCAGGTCCTGCTTTTCGTAGATCAGGCCCTCACGGGTGGGGCCCGCGAGTTCGTATTCGTTGGTCATCGTCAGGGCGCGCGTGGGGCACGCCTCGATGCACAGGCCGCAGAAGATGCAGCGCAGGTAATTGATCTGGTACACGCGGCCGTAGCGCTCACCCGGAGAGAACTGTCCGTCCAGTGAGTTGGAGCCGGCTTCAACCAGAATCGCGTCCGCGGGGCAGGCCCAGGCGCACAGCTCGCAGCCGATGCACTTTTCCAACCCGTCGTCATATCGGTTGAGCTGGTGACGGCCGTGGTAACGCGGCTGGGTCGGGACCTTTTCAAACGGGTACTGCTCGGTGACCGTCGGGCGAAACATCGAGGAGATGGTGATCCCGAAACCCGCCACCGGGGCGAACAGCTTGCCTAGAGCGCCCTTCTCGTCGGGAGCGAACCGCATGGGTTCGCGGCGTGTCACCTCCCCGCGGGTGCGGGCCTTGTCCATGTCCTTAGACATCAGCTTCCTCCTCAACCACGGCGGTGCCAGGCTGCCGGCGGCTGGCGCGCGGCGATTCCGGCAGGTGCTGCCCCGGCAGTGGCGGCACGGGGTAGCCGCCCGCGAAGGCGTCGAACGGCTCGTCGGAATCGGTGACGATTCCGTCGGTCAGTTCGTAGCCGTCGTCGGTCAGTGTTTCGGGTTTCTTCTTTTCGGGGATGAGCAGCATGATCACGATGGCGACCGCGAAGACGCCACCGATGACCATCAGCAGGGTGGTCAGCGGGATGTCGGTGAAGCGACGCACGCCCTGGACGATCGCCACCATCGCCACCCACACGAGGGCGACGGGGATGAGGACCTTCCAGCCGAGCTTCATGAACTGGTCGTAGCGGAAGCGCACGAGCGTACCGCGGACCCAGATCATGAAGAACATGACGATCCAGACCTTGGTGATGAACCACAGCATGGGCCACCAGCCGGTGTTCAGCATGCCGTCGCCGATCATCGACAGCGGCCACGGGGCTCGCCAGCCACCGAGGAATAGGGTGACGGCGACGCCGGAGACGTTGAACATGTTGATGTATTCGGCGAGGAAGAACCACGCGAACTTCATCGAGGAGTATTCGACCATGTGGCCGGCGACGAGTTCGCCTTCGGCTTCGGGCAGGTCGAAGGGCAACCGGTTGACTTCGCCGACCATCGAGATGATGTAGACGATGAACGCCGGCAGCAGGGCGATGAACCACCACAGGCGGGTTTGCGCGTCAACGATTTGCGAGGTCGACATCGATCCGGAGACGAGGAAGACCGAGACGAGCGACAGGCCCATGGCGAGCTCGTAGGAGATCACCTGCGCCGAGGAGCGCACGGCGCCAAGCAGCGGGTAGGTGGAGTTGGAGGACCAGCCGCCGAGCACGATGCCGTAGACGCCGAAGGCCGTGATGGCCAGGATGTAGAGCACCGCGACGGGGAAGTCGGTCAGCTGCAGCGGCGTCGTGTGGCCAAACATCGAGGCTTCGGGCCCGAACGGCAGCACCGCGTAGACCATGAAGGCGGTGAAGGCCGCGATGAACGGCGCAAGCAGGTAGAGGAACTTGTCCGCGCCCTTGAGCATGAAGTCTTCCTTCAAGACCAGCTTCAGGGCGTCCCCGATGGCCTGGAAGAGACCGAAGGGGCCGTGGACGTTCGGGCCGGGGCGGGTCTGCATCCGGCCCAGTCCACGTCGTTCCACCCACAGCGCCATGAGCACGGAGACCAGCAGGAAGACGAGGATGAAGACCGCCTTGATAAGGACGATCCACCACGGGTCGTTGCTGATATCCGCGACGGGATGCGCGTCAAAGGGGAAGGCGAGGGCACTCATTAGTTGGCCTCCTTAGCTTCCAAGGTGACGATGTCGCCAGCGCCCACCCCGAGGTCGGTGTAGACGGAGCAGCCGGGCGAATGCTGCGGCAGCCAGACGACGTGATGCGGCATGTCGGTGATCGCGACGGGGACTCGCACGGCGCCGGCGGGACCGGTAACGGTCACGAGGTCGTCGTTTGCCAGGCCGAGCTCACCGGCGAATTCCGGGCTGATGCGAGCAACGGCGCGCGGCGCGGTACCCGCCAGGTGCGGCTCGCAGTCCTGGCCGCTCGCGCTATCGAGCATCATGCGCCACGTCGCGAGAACCGCCTCGTTGCCGGAGGCGTGCGGCACCTCGCCAGCAGCACGGTGCTCGAAGGCCGGCGTCGCGCCGCTCCACTCGAGCAGTTCGGTGATCTGGCCGTGAACCTCCTCGAGGGAATCGATGCCGAGATCAATGTCGAACTCGCGGGCGAGATCGGCAAGGACTTCGCGATCAGAGGAGAAGTGCGAGGTGCGAACCTGGCCGAAGGGACGCAAGCGCCCCTCCCAGTTCAGGAAGGTTCCGGCCTTGTCGACCGGCGGCGCGACGGGCAGCACGACCTGGGAGGTCGGCGTGACCGCAGAGCGGCGAACCTCGAGCTGGACGACGAAGGCGGCGCGCAGTGCACGCTCGGCGAGGACGGGATCCGGCAGATCGGCCAGGTCAAAGCCGCCGACGATGGCCGCGGGCAGCTCGCCAGTGTTCAGTGCGAGCAGGATCTCGGTCAGGTCGCGGCCGGCAGCGCTCGGCAGCTCGGAGACTCCCCAGGCGCTCGCAACATCGACGCGGGCTTCCGCATCGCTCGCGGCGCGGCCTGAGGGCAGCAGGTCTGGCAGCAGACCGGCCTCGAGCGCGGCGCGTTCGCCGGCGCGGCGCGGGATCCACACGAGGCGTGCTCCGCTGCGCTTTGCCAGTGCCGTCACTTCGCTGAGCAGGCCAGGCACCTGGGCGGCGCGCTCACCAACGGCGATGATCGCGCCCGGTGCGGACAGGCGTCCAGCCAGGGCGTTGAGGTTCTCGTGCGCGGAGCCGTCCACGATCGCCGCGAGCACCTCGGGTTCGGTGCCGGGGGCGGCGGAGATGAGGTCGGCGCCGAGCTTGCGCGAACCGCGCGTGAGGTAGGGCGCGAGCGTGGAGACGTGGACGCGGCCTTCCAGGACGCCCTTGCGCAGGCGCAGGAAGACGTTTCCGGCCTCTTCTTCGGATTCCAGTGCGACGAGGAAGACCTCGGGCGCGAATTCCAGGTCACGGAAGGTGACGCCGAGCCCGCTGCCCGCGACGTGCGAGGCGAGGAAGGCGGCTTCTTCCGCGCTGTGGGCGCGGGCGCGGTAGTCCACGTCATTCGTCTGCAACACGACGCGCGCGAACTTCGACCACGCGAAGGCATCCTCCAGGGTGAGGCGGCCACCGGGCAGGGCGGCCACTCCCCCGCGCGCGAGCGCGTCCTTCAGCCCATCGGCCGCAATGGACAGCGCCTCGGACCAGGAGGTCTCGACGAGCTCGCCGGTTTCTTCGTCGCGCACCATGGGGGCGCGCAGCCGGTCCGGGGCGTCCTGCCAGGCGAAGGCGAAGCGGTCCTTGTCGGTGATCCACTCCTCGTTGACCTCCGGGTCGTCGCCCGACAGGCGACGCATGACGGTGCCATGCCGCACGTCGACGCGGATGGCCGCGCCGGACGCGTCATGCTCCGCGACGGAAGCCGTAGAGATGAGGTCGAAGGGGCGCGAGCGGAACCGGTAGGTCGCGCTCGTCAGGGCCCCCACGGGGCAGATCTGGATCGTGTTGCCGGAGAAGTAGGAGGCAAAGGTGCGTCCGGATTCATCCCGCTCGGCGGCGCCGACGGGTCCCGCGGCGAGTCCCGCGGTCAGGCCGGGCTCCCCGTCGGGGCCGGTCAGGTCCGGCGCGATGACGTGCGGCTCGGCGTGACCGGTGTCGGCGAAGTCGAGGATGTTCTCGTCGAAGGTGCCGATTTGCGAGGAGTGCAGGCCGTGCAACTCCATGCCGGGGCTGCCGGCGCCGCGGCCCTGCAGCGCGATGAACGGATCACCGGCGATCTGCGCGGAGAACCGGGTGCAGCGCTGGCACAGGATGCAGCGGTCGCGATCGAGCAGGATCTCGGTGGACACGCGGATCGGCTTGGGGAAGGTGCGCTTGATGTCGATGAATCGCGAAGTGGCGCGACCGTTGCTCATCGCCTGGTTCTGCAGGGGGCATTCGCCGCCCTTATCGCAGACCGGGCAATCCAGCGGGTGGTTGATGAGCAGGAACTCCATGATGCCCTGCTGCGCCTTGTCCGCGACCTGGGAGGTGTGCTGGGTGTTCACTTCCATGCCGGGGGTGACCTCCATGGTGCAGGAGGCCTGAGGCTTGGGCATCGGGCGGATGTTGCCTTCGCGGTCGGGCATCGCCACATCGACCAAGCACTGGCGGCAGGCGCCGGCCGGCTTCAGGAGCGGGTGATCGCAAAACCGCGGGATGTGAATCCCGGCCTGCTCAGCCGCACGAATGATCAGCGTTCCCTTGGGAACCTCGACGGTGACGCCGTCGATGGTGGCGTTGATTAGCTCGACGGCTTCGCTACCGGGTTTGGGAGTGGTCGTCGTCATCGGACACCTGCCTCAGTAAAGACGGCGGTCGCTTCGTAGGGGAAGAGTTCGCGCGCGGGCGTTGTCAGGCCTGCTTCAAACTCGTCACGGAAATACTTGATGCCGGATTGGATCGGAGTCGCCGAGGCGTCACCGAGCGCGCAGAAGGAACGGCCCAAAATGTTGCCGGCGATCTCGTTGATGAGATCGACGTCGCCGGGCTCGCCCTTACCTGCTTCCAGGCGGTGCATGATCTGGCGCATCCAGAACGTGCCTTCGCGGCACGGGGTGCACTTGCCGCAGGATTCGTGCTGGTAGAAATCGGTCCAACCGCGCACGACGCGAACGACCGAAGTGGTCTCGTCAAAGACCTGCAGGGCGCGGGTACCGAGCATGGATCCGGCGGCCCCGACAGCTTCGTAGTCGAGCGGCACATCGAGGTGCTCTTCGGTGAAGATCGGCGTGGAGGAGCCGCCCGGCGTCCAGAACTTCAGGCGGTGGCCGTTGCGCATGCCGCCACACATCTCGATGAGCTCGCGCATGGTGATACCAAACGGGGCTTCAAACTGGCCCGGGTTCTTCACGTGCCCGGAGACCGAGAAGATGCCGTGGCCGGCGCTCTTTTCGGTACCCATGGCCTTGAACCAGTCATTGCCGTGGGCGATGATGCCCGGCACCGAGGCGATGGATTCGACGTTGTTGACGACGGTCGGGCGAGCGTACAGGCCCGCGACCGCCGGGAACGGGGGCTTCAGGCGCGGCTGGCCGCGCAGGCCCTCGAGGGAGTCGAGCAGCGCGGTTTCCTCACCACAGATGTAGGCGCCGGCACCGGCGTGCACGGTGACCTCGAGCTCGTAGTCGCCGCGCGGACCGAGTCCGGTTCCGAGCAGGCCCGCTTCCTTGGCTTCGCGCACGGCGTTCAGCAGTCGGCGGTAGACGTGGACGACCTCGCCACGCAGGTAGATGAACGCGTGGGTGCAGCCGATGGCGTAGGAGGTGATCGCGACGCCCTCGATGAGCACGTGCGGATCGGCCATCATGACGGGAATGTCCTTGCAGGTGCCCGGCTCGGACTCATCGGCGTTGACGACGAGGTAGCGAGGGCCGCCATCTGGCGGGGGCAGGAAGGACCACTTCAGCCCGGTCGGGAAGCCCGCGCCGCCACGGCCGCGCAGTCCCGAGTCCTTGATCTGGTTGACGACCTCTTCCGGGCTCATCTGCAGGGCTTTGGCGAATGCTTCGTAGCCCCCGTGTTCGCGGTAGGTCGCAAGGGAGTAGGGCGCATCCTTATCCCACAGGTCGGTCAAGACCGGGGTGAGGGTTCCGGGAGTGGAAAAACTCATTCGTCTGCTCCTTGCTTCGCATCGCCGTCGTAATCGGCCGACGATCCGGGCTCTCCCACGTCTTCGGTACCGGCGTAGGGATCGGCGGAACCGGATTCTGAGGGCTCCGGTGCGCGCCAGTTGTGATCGCGAGCGATCTTCAGGCCCAACAGGCTGGCTTCGCCCGCGGCCACGCCTTCAGTGGCGCGACCGTCTTCGAAACCGGCCAGCACGCGAGAGATTTCCTTGAAGGTTCCAACGGTTTCGGGACCGCGCGTGGGATGGATCGGCTTGCCTTCGCGGATGTCCTCGACGATCTGCAACGCCGAGGTGGGCGTCTGGTTGTCGAAGAATTCCCAGTTGACCATAATGACGGGCGCGTAGTCACAGGCCGCGTTGCATTCGAGGGCTTCCAGGGTGATCTTGCCGTCTTCGGTCGTCTCGGTGTGGCCGACGCCGAGCTCTTCGGACAGCGTCTCGTAAATGATGTCGCCACCCATGACCGCGCACAGCGCGTTGGTGCACACGCCCACGTTGTATTCGCCGTTGGGGCGGCGGCGGTACTGGGAGTAGAAGGTTGCGACCGCGGAGACCTCGGCGCGGGTAATGCCCAGTACGTCAGCGCACAGTGCGACGCCTCGCGGCGAGACGTAGCCGTCGTAGGACTGGATGAGGTGGAGCATCGGGCCGAGCGCGGAGCGCGCGTGCGGGTAGCGGGCGACGATCTGCTCGCATTCGCCGCGCAGGGTCGCATACACCTGCTCGGGGTAGCTGGATTCACTCACCGGTCAACGCCTCCCAACACGGGGTCGATTGAGGCCATGGTGACGACGATGTCGGCGATCATGCCGCCCTCGACCATCATGGCTGATGATTGCAGGTTCGCGTAGCTGGGCTCGCGGAAGTGCACCCGGTAGGGGCGGTTACCGCCGTCGGAGACCGCATGCACGCCGAGGACACCCTTCGCGTGTTCCGTAACCGAGAAGGCTTGGCCGGCGGGAACGCGGAAGCCTTCGGTGACAATCTTGAAGTGGTGGATGAGGGCCTCCATGGAGGTCCCCATGATCTCCTTGATGTGCGCCAGCGAGTTGCCCTGGCCGTCGCTTCCGATGGACAACTGGGCGGGCCAGGCAATCTTCTTGTCAGCCACCATGACGGGCTCACCTTCGCTGGCCTCCAGGCGCTCCAGGCACTGGTAGACGATCTTCAGCGATTCGTAGCACTCATCGAAACGCACCATCGTCCGGTTATACGGATCGGAATAGGTGCGGGTGGGGACCTCGAAATCGTAGGTCTCGTAGCCGCTGTAGGGCTGGAGCTTGCGCATATCAAGCGGCAAGCCGGCCGCGCGCAAGCACGGCCCGGTCAGGGACAGCGCGAGCGCTCCCGCGATCGAGATGTAGCCGACCTTTTGCATCCGCAGCTTGAAGATGGGGTTGGCGGCCAGCAGGTCACGCAGTTCGCCGACATCGCGGCGCACCTTGGGCAGCAGCTCACGGATATAGTCCGTCGTGCCCGGGGGCAGGTCCTGTGCGACGCCACCGGGACGGAAGTAGGCGTGGTTCATGCGCAGGCCGGTAATGCGTTCCAGGATGCGCAGGATTTCCTCGCGGCCACGGAAGCCGATCGTCATGATGGTCGTGCCGCCCATTTCGTTACCGCCGGTGCCGATGGCAACGAGGTGAGAGGCGATCCGGTTGAGCTCAGCGAGCATCACGCGGATAACCTTCGCACGCTCGGGAATGTCGTCCTCGATGCCGAGCAGGCGCTCCACGGCAAGGACGTAGCCGAGTTCGTTGTGCAGCGGGGCCACGTAATCCATCCGGGTACAGAAGGTCACGCCCTGGGTCCAGGTGCGGAACTCCATGTTCTTTTCGATACCCGTGTGCAGGTAGCCGGTGCCGACTCGCAGTTCCTTAACCGTCTCGCCCTCGATGTCGAGGATGAGGCGGAGCACGCCGTGCGTGGAGGGGTGGACCGGGCCCATGTTGACGACGATGCGCTCTTCGCCAACGCGTTCGGCCTCGGCCGCGATATCGTCCCAGTCCCCGCCGGAGGCGGTGTATTCGGAGAGGGTGGCGTCTTCAAAGACGGGACCTGTAGCGTGCACGCTCATGAGTTGTACGACCTCCGAGTATCTGGCGGCGGGACGGTGGCGCCCTTGTATTCCACGGGGATGCCGCCGAGCGGGTAGTCCTTGCGCTGGGGGTGTCCTACCCAGTCATCGGGCATGTGGGAGCGGGCGAGGGCGGGATGGCCGTCAAAGACGATGCCAAAGAAGTCCCAGGTTTCGCGCTCTTGCCAGTCATTGCCGGGGTAGATGGACACGACCGAGGGGATGTGCGGATCGGAATCCGGGCACGTGACCTCCAGGCGCACCACGCGGCCACCGTGGGTGATGGACATCAAGTGGTAGACCGCGTGTAGTTCGCGATCGGTTTGGTGCGGGTAGTGCACCCCGGATACCCCCAGACACAGTTCGAAGCGCAGGTCTTGGTCATCGCGCAGGTGCCGGCAGACGCGCTCAATGTGGCTGCGTTCGATGTAGACCGTGAGTTCGCCACGATCGACGACGACGGCCTCGATCACGTCATCCGGGTTGACGCCATCGGTTTGGAGAAGTTCGCGTAGCACCTCGATGAACTCATCGAACCAGGAACCGTAGGGCGGCTCGGTGGGATCCGGCATCCGGATCTCGCGCACGAGGCCACCAAAGCCCGAGGTATCCCCCGAGCCGGCGGCTCCGAACATGCCCTTGCGGGTGTCGATGATCGGAAGCTGGCGGTGCGCCGTTGCGGGGTCGACCGCGGCACCGATGGCATCCGTGACGGCGATGTCCTTGCTCGCCTTGGTGTTGTCTTCGCTCACGCCAGCTCTCCGTTCATCAGATGCATCGGGGTCGCGCGCAGCGCCGCGGCTTCGGCGGCCCGGGCGGCTTCCACCCGGTTCACGCCCAGCGGCTCGTTCTTGATCTGCTCGTGCAGCTCCAGGATTGCGTTGAGCAGCATTTCCGGGCGCGGCGGGCAGCCCGGCAGGTAGATGTCGACGGGCACGACGTGGTCACAGCCCTGGACAATCGCGTAGTTATTGAACATGCCGCCCGAGGAGGCGCACACGCCCATCGAGATCACCCATTTGGGTTCCGGCATGGAGTCGTACACGTTGCGGATGATCGGCGCCATCTTGTGCGACAGGCGGCCCGAGACAATCATGAGGTCGGCGTGACGCGGCGAGGCGCGGAAGACCTCCATACCGAAACGCGAAATGTCGAACCGCGGCGTACCGGTGGCCATCATTTCAATCGCGCAGCAGGCCAGACCCATGGTGACGGGCCAGACGGATGATTTACGTGCAAGGCCAACGATTTTCTCCACGCTTGTCAGCATGAAGCCGGATGGTGCCTTTTCTTCGATACCCATGCTTTACCTCAGTCCCATTCCAGTCCGCCGCGGCGCCATTCGTAGATGAAGGGCACCGAGATCAAGAAAATAAACGTGAGCATCGAGACCAGGCCGAACAGGCCCAGCTGGTCAAAGGCGACTGCCCACGGGTAGAGAAACACCACTTCGATGTCGAAGATGATGAAGGTCATCGCGATCAAGTAGTACTTGACCTGGAAGCGGCCGGAGTGTTCGGCGCGCGGGGTCGGGGAGACACCGCACTCGTAGTTCGCGACCTTGACGCGGTTGTAACGCTTGGGCCCAATGACGGCGGACGCGGCCAAGCCACCGAGAGCCATCGCGGCGGCGACGGCCATCATCACCAGGAGGGGTACGTATGGATTCATGATGTCTCTCTTATCCGGTCACGACGCGGGAACGATTTTAGTCAGCGTGGCGATGATGCGGTCCATCGCATCGCCGCCGCGATGTTCGTACCCGTCCGATAACAGTTTATGAACGAAACGCATCAGTGTGGGCCGTGGGAGCCCGTACTTCGTGCAGATTCGCATCACATCGGGGTTTTCAATGAGTTTGACGAAGACTTTTCCGAGCGCGAAATACCCGCCGTGTTCGGCCGCCATGGCCGCCGGGTAAGCACGCAGTGCCTTTTCGTGGCCGTAAGCGCTGGTGCGGGCCAGCGCCTGCGTCACGACATCGGCCGCGATGCGTCCGGCCTTCAACGCATAGGTGATGCCCTCACCGTTGAACGGCGAGACCATCCCGCCGGCATCGCCGACGAGGATGAGACCCTGTGAATAGTGTGGCTGCCGGTTGTAGGCCATCGGCAGGGCCGCGGACTTCAGCGGGCCGAGCTGGTTTTCCTCGGTGAATTCCCAAGATTCGGGGGCATTGGCCATCCAGGCCTTGAAAATCGCGCGGTAGTCGAGTTTGGTTGCCTTGGCCGTGGAGGACACGGATCCGAGTCCGACGTTCGCGGTGCCATCACCTAGGGCAAAGATCCAGCCGTAGCCGGGCAGCAGGTTGGACGCTTCGCGCGGACCATCCCACAGCTCGAGCTGGGATTCCATCCACTCATCATCGTGGCGCGGGGTCTTGAAGTAGGTGCGCACGGCGACACCCATGGGTCGGTCGTCGCGTTTCTCGATCCCCATCCGGGTCGCCAGCCGCGCCGAGACGCCGCCCGCATCGACAACGATCGGGGCGCGGTACTCGCGCTCCTGGCCGCGGGAGCCATCCGGGTTCTTCGTGCGGGCCTTGACGCCCACAATCCGTCCGGACTTCAGCCGGATCGGCTCGGTCACGGTGGTGTTTTCGATGAGTTCGGCACCGGAGGCCTGAGCGTGGCGAATCAGCGATTCATCGAGCCCGGTGCGAGCCTTGGCCATCCCGTAATTCGGGTAGGTCGTGGTTTCGGGCCAGGGCAGGTGGATCGTGTGTCCGCCGCCGATGACGCGCAATCCCTTGTTGCGCATCCAGCCCTTGGCGGGATCCATATCGACGCCCATGAGGAGGAGTTCGCGCACCGCTCCCGGGGTAAGGCCATCGCCGCACACCTTGTCGCGCGGGAATTCGGCCTTTTCGAGCACGATGACCCGGTGGCCCAGTTGCGCTAGATAGTGTGCGGTGGAGCTACCGGCGGGGCCGGCGCCTACGACGATGACATCCGCATCGCCTGAAGAGTTCCACTCCACTGTTACTGCTCCCAGCATGTTCACGGTATGCCCGGACGGGAAGGCACACACGTAGCCAAAGTCTACAAACCGCCCATCGAATCCTCTTGCTAGGCAACCCTAAGTGACGGGTGGCACTTTGTGCGCCCGGTGCAGGGCCACGATGCCCCCGGAAAGGTTGCGCCACTTGATGCCGCGCCAGCCAGCCGAGTGCATGATCTGGGCGAGTTCGCGCTGTGCCGGCCAGTCGAGGATCGACTCCATCAGGTAGGAGTAGGCCGGAGCGTTGGAGGAGAACGCTCCGGCGATGGTCGGCAGCGCCGTGCCGAGGTAAAACTCATAGGCCGCGCGCAACGGCGCGAAGGTCGGCGTGGAGAACTCGCAGATAACGATGCGGCCCCCGGGCTTCGTCACGCGATACATCTCGGTGAGCGCCGCGGCGGTGTCGGCGATATTGCGCAACCCAAAGGAGATGGTGACGGCATCGAAGGTCTCGTCGGCAAAGGGCAGGGCCATGGCATCGCCGGCGATGAAGGGAATATCGTCGCGGCGCTGCTTGCCGACGGCGAGCATCCCTTCGGAAAAGTCACACGCGACGACGTTGATCCCGCGATCGGCCCACTCCTCCGTCGAGGTTCCGGTGCCCGCCGCGAGATCGAGGACCCGCTGGCCCGGCAGGGCCCCCACCGCGGTTCTCGTCGCCACTCGCCAGATCCGGTCTTGGAAAACCGAGAGCAGATCATTGGTGAGGTCATAGCGGGAGGCGACGTCATCAAACATCGCGGCGACCGCATGGGGGTTCTTATCGAGTTCGGCGCGGGTCATGGCCCAATCGTCTCACGGCCCGCGCCGGGGTGCCGAACCCGCTCGCTAGCGCTGGGGCTGATCCTGGCGGGCCGCGAGCGTGACCTCGATGTCCTTGGTCTGTCCGCCGCGAACGACGCTGACCGTCACGGTATCGCCCGAGGCATACTGGCGGACGTAGCCCACGAGCGAGTCGGCCGACTGCACGGCGTTCTTGTCGATCGCGACGATGACGTCACCGACCTGGATGCCTGCCTTACCTGCCGGGGAGCCGTCCTCAACGCTGCGCACCTGGGCGCCGGCGCGCACCGCGGAATCGGTGGCCGCCTGGCCGGTGGCGAGTCCGACGCCGAGGAAGGCGTGCTCGGCGACGCCGTTAGCGATGAGCTGATCGGCGACGCGGGAGGCGAGATTGGCGGGGATCGCGAATCCGAGGCCGATCGAGCCGGCCTTGCCCTGCTGGCCGAGGGTCGCGATCGAGGACGAGATGCCGATGACCTTGCCGGTGGCGTCGAAGATCGGGCCGCCGGAGTTGCCGGGGTTAATGGAGGCATCGATCTGGATCGCGTTCGTCGTCACGCGGTCAACGACCTGCTCAAAGGGGCCGTCCTGGCTGACCTTGGACGTCGTGACCGGGCGGTTCAAGGCAGAGACGATGCCCGTCGTGACCGTCGAGGACAGCCCGAGCGGGTTGCCGACGGCCGCGACCGGCTGGCCAACGGTTAGGCCGCTGGAGTCGCCGAAGGTCGCCGGCTTCAGGTCGCTCGGCGGGTCATCGAGCGTGAGGACCGCGAGGTCGGTGGCGGGATCCGTGCCGCGCACCTTGGCCTTCAGCATCCGGCCATCGGCAAGCGTCACGACGATCTCGCGGGCGCCGTCGATGACGTGATTATTGGTGAGGATATGGCCCGTGTTATCCAAGATGACGCCCGAGCCGTTACCGGAGCCGTCGGCGCTGCGCATCGAGATCGAGACGACGGAATCCTTCACCTCGCTCGCGACGGCCTCCCAGTTGGGCAGGGCTCCAGACGACGCCGCGCGGGCGTTCGTGGAGGTGTCGGCGCTCGTCGTCGTGGATACGCCGGGCGACGCCGTCTGCTGGGAGGTGGGCTCGATGAGGTGACCCGCGCCAAGCGTCACGCCGGAGGCGAGCAGCGCGGAGGCCAGGGAGGTGCCGAGGAGCGCCGCCCAGGTCGGCCGGCGGCGGCCCGCCTCGGGGCCGGGCTGCGGACGCGTGTCCGTCGGGCGGGTGGGAGCCGGGTGGGTGGAGCCGGGATAGCCGGAGGTGGAGTAGCCGGTGTCGGGCCGGATCCACGCCGGCTGGGAAGGCTGGTTCGGCTCAGGTGGGCGCTGCGAGTCATTCATGTGGGTTAGTCCTTTCTGATAGATAAGGAAACCCCGAGCAACTGAGACGCGACTTTAGCGATCCTGAAGGTTAGCTGAGACTTCAACCTCAATGACGGTGAGGCCCGACACACCGGCGGCGAGCAGCGTCGCGAGGCCCTCCTCGCGGCAGCGGGTAGAGCCGGCGCCATAGGCCGCGGCAAGGCCGCCGATGCTGCCGGTTTGTTCCGTCGCGAAATAGCGCGCGAAGCGCCGCGCTCCCGCCTCGCTGGTTGCTGCCAGCTCGCCGTGTTCGAGCCCCGCGAAGATCGAGCCGCCCGCATCGTTGAGGACGATGACCTGCAGGTCGACGCCGGCTTCGAGCCGACCGCGCAGCAGCGCGGAGGCGTCGTGGAAGAAGGTCAGGTCCCCGCACACGATACGCACCGGGCGTCCGCTGCCAAGGGCCAGTCCCCAGCCGGTGGCGATCGTGCCGTCGATGCCGGCAAGGCCGCGGTTTGCCCATACGCGTAGCCCGGCGTGCTGCTCACGGGCCGGGGCGAAGCGGTCGAGCGCACGGATCGTGGAGGAGGAGCCGACGAGCAGGTCGAGGCCCTGGCGCGCCGAGTCCTGCCATACCGTGAGCGCCGCTCGCTCGAGCGGCGTCGCGGGGCGCGCCGCCACGGCGCGATCGGCCGCGAGCCAGGCGGCAAGCCAGGGCGTCTCGGGCAGCTGCGGGAGCTCGCCGCGAGCGCCCGGCTCCCCCGCCGCGACCCGCACGACGCGCGCGGCGCCGCCGGTCAGGTCGGTGTAGCGATCGTGGGCGGCAAGGACGATCGGGGCCGGATCCGGGCGCGAGATGAGCTCGGTGACGGGCCGGGTGAGCGTCGGGTGGCCGGCGATGACGACGTCGCTGATCTCCGCGGCGAGTGGGCTGTCGGCCAGCAGCGCGACGTAGGAGGTCAGGGCGCTCGGCAGGTCGCGCAGGTTGGAGGACGGCTCGGCAAAGACGGGCGTGGCGGTGGCGGTGATCGCCTCGGCGAGGCCCGCGATGTGATCGGCCTTGTCCCCCGCGACGACGACGGGCGCCTCCAGGCCGGCGAGGACCTCGGCGATATCGGCGCCGGCGGGGGCCGGCGGTGCCTGCCAGTCAGTCTCCGGCAGCGGCGCCGGCTCGTCGCCGATCTCCGGGGTGAGCGGCGGCCGGAAGGAGACGTTGAGCTGGACGGGGCCCGGCGCGGGCGAGCTCAGCCCGCGGGCGGCCGCCAGCGCCTCCGCCACGACGGCGCTCGCATTAGTGGCGTCGGCATCGAGGTGCAGGCAGGCGCGCGAGACGTTGTCGAACATCGCGACCTGGTTCGTCGTCTGGTTGGCGCCGGTGCGCCACAGCTCGCGCGGCCGATCGGCGGTGAGCGCGAGGAGCGGCACGGCGGCAGCGTCGGCCTCTGCGAGCGCGGGATACAGGTTGGCAACGGCCGTGCCCGAGGTCGTGACGATCGCGACGGGGTGCCCGGTCGCGAGCGCGATGCCGAGCGCCGAGAACGCGGCGGCCCGCTCGTCCACGCGCACGAGCACCCGCAGCCGCCCGGCGGCTTCGGCCTGGGCGATGGCGTAGGCGAGCGGCGCGGAGCGCGAGCCCGGCGCCAGCACGACGTCGCGCAGGCCGCCGGAGATCAGCGCGGCGACGATCTCGCGCGCGGTGGCCATGGCGCTCACTGCTCGTCCTCGTAGCCGGATAGATCGATTCCTGCGAGCGCCGCGACGCGCGCCAGCCGCTCGCGCCACACGCGCTCCATCTCGCCCGACTCCCGCACCGCATCGATCCGATCGGGCACGACATCGCGCACCGGCAGCATGCCGCCGCTCGGGCGCAGCGGGCTGCTCGTGACGTCCTCGGTAAAGAGGTTGACGGTGGCCAGGCCGCAGGCGAGCTCGCAATCCAGCGCGGCGGCCAGGCGCACCCCGAGCGCGATGCCGACGGAGGATTCCAGCGCGGAGGAGACAACGACGGGCAGCGCGAGGGCCTCGGCGAGGTCCATCGCGGTGCGCACTCCGCCGAGCGGCTGGACCTTGATGATGGCGTAGTCGGCGGCGGCCAGACGCCTCACGGCGAGCGGATCGGCCGAGCGCCGGATCGATTCGTCGGCGGCCAGCGGCACATCGATCTGCCGGCGCAGGGCGGCGAGGTCGGCGACGTCGGCGACGGGCTGCTCGGCGTATTGCAGGCCTCCGGCGGCGCGGTCCAGCTGCGGTAGCACGCGGGCCGCTTCGCTCAGGTCCCAGCCGGTATTAGCATCGACGCGGATGTGGCCGGCGGGCCCGAGCGCGTCCCGCACGGCCTCGAGCCGCGCGAGGTCGGCGCTCAGGTCCTGGCCCGCCTCGGCGACTTTCACCTTCGCCGTGGTGCAGCCGCCCGAGGCGAGCACCATGGCGTGGGCGCGTTCGGGATCGACGGCGGGCACGGTGACGTTGACGGCGATGTGATCGCGGCGCGGCGCGGGTAACTCGCCCGCCAGGGCCTCGTGCGCGCACGCCAGCCAGCGGGCGGCGTAGGCGTCGTCGTATTCGATGAAGGGCGAGAACTCCGCGGCGCGCCCCTCGCGCGTCAGGATGATGCCGTGGCGGCGGTCCAGGCCCCGGAATCTCGCGCGCAGGCCCGCGCCGTAGACGGCGATCATGGCAGCACCCGCGCAATCGCGCGCCGAATGGGCAGCATCTTCGTGTACGTTTCGGCTAGTTCCCGCTGCGGGTCGGAGCCGACGACGATGCCGGCGCCGGCATACATCCGCAGGTCTTGACCGTCCGCGCGCCCCTCGATGCGCGCGCAGCGCAGCGCGATGACGAATTCGCCGTTGCCGGAGTCATCGACCCAGCCGACGGGCCCGGAGTAGCGGCCGCGGTCAAAGCCTTCGAGCTCGGCCAGCACCCGCGCCGCGGCCTCGCGCGGTGTGCCGCAGATCGCGGCCGAGGGGTGCAGCTGGCCCGCGACCTGCAGCGCCGAGTGTTCGCCGCGCAGGTAGCCGCTGACGTCCGTGGCAAGGTGCATGATCGTGGGCAGGCGCAGCACGCGGGTATCGGAGACCTGGACGTCGGCGATTCTGCGCAGCACCTCGATGACGCTGCGCGCCGCATAGGCGTGCTCGCTCGTGTCCTTTGCGCTCGTCATGAGGTCTTCGGCGGCGGCCTCATCGGCATCGAGGTCGCCGCTGACGGGCGCGGAGCCCGCGAGCGCCCGGGAGGCCACCTCACCGTTTCGCACGCGCACGAGCATCTCGGGGCTCGCGCCGATCAAGCCATCGACGTAGTAGGTCCAGCACGTCGGGTAGGCTTCCGCGAGCGCCGCCGCGAGCGGCCCGATCGGCACATGGCCGTCGAGCTCGATGACCTCATCGCGCGCGAGGACCGTTTTGGCAAGTTCGCCCGCTTCGATCCGACGCACGGCCTCGCGCACCCCGGTCAGGAACGCCTCGTCGCTGAGCTCACCCGCATGCTGCGCCACGACTCGGCTCGCCGCGCGCGGCGGCTGCGGCACCTCCGGCGCCTCGGCCATGAGGTCGCTCAAGTCGATGACGCGCACCCCGGCGGGTCCGATATGCCACTGGATGCGCGGCACGATGAGCACGCTGGTGGCTTGCGAGACGGGCGAAAACGTGCCGGAGACAAAGGCACGCACCCCCGAGGTGTAGGCGGGCAGCGCGGCGCACAGCGCGGAAAACTGCTCCTGCAATTCCTCGAAGCGGCCGCGCCCGGAGGCAGTTAGTCGCGCGAATTCGCCGACTCCGATCGTCTGGACGGACTCGGCGTCGCTGCCGTGCCGCCAGATGGTCGGCTGGTGCCCGGCATGCAGTTGTGCAAGGTCGGGCGGGCTCACCTGGGACAAGTCGGATTCCTTCGATGGGGGTTACGAGGGACTCAACTACTCTAATGCGTATGACACCTCACGAAAGCGCTGGCCAGCCATTCAACCCCCGCCTGTGGCGCGAGGTTGCGGGTTTCGGCTTCACCGACATGACCTACCATCGTGCCATCGACCCGGACTCGGGCGAGGACCTACCCGCCGTCCGCATCGCGTTTAACCGGCCCGAGGTCCGCAATGCCTTCCGGCCACACACCGTCGATGAGCTCTACCGCGCGCTCGATCACGCCCGCATGACAAGCGACGTGGGGACCGTCATCCTCACCGGCAATGGCCCGAGCCCCAAGGACGGCGGCTGGGCGTTTTGCTCCGGCGGCGATCAGCGCATCCGCGGGCGCGCCGGCTACCACTACGAGGTCGCGGGCGCGGACGCCCAGGCCGATCCGCACACCCGGCGGGAGCAGATCGATCCCGCCCGCGCGGGCCGGCTGCATATTTTGGAAGTCCAGCGACTCATCCGCACGATGCCGAAGGTCGTCATCTGCGTGGTGTCCGGCTGGGCGGCCGGCGGCGGCCATTCCCTCAACGTCGTGGCGGACCTCTCGATCGCCTCGCGGCAGCACGCACGCTTCATGCAAACCGATGCCAACGTCGGCTCCTTCGACGCGGGGTACGGCTCGGCCCTGCTCGCCCGCCAGATTGGGGACAAGCGCGCCCGCGAGATTTTCTTCCTCGCCCGCGAATACAGCGCGGAGGATGCCGAGCGCTGGGGCGTGGTCAACGAGGTCGCCGATCATGCCGAGATCGAAAACCTGGCGCTCGAGTACGCCCGCATTATCGCCACCAAGTCACCGCAGGCGATCCGAATGCTGAAATTCGCGTTCAATCTCGCCGACGACGGGCTCGCGGGCCAGCAGGTCTTCGCGGGCGAAGCCACGCGCCTGGCCTACATGACGGATGAAGCAGCTGAGGGCCGGGACGCGTTTGTCGAGCGACGCGATCCGGACTGGTCGCCCTTCCCGTATTACTACTAGGCGCCTGCCGCGTTTACGACGTAGACCTTGGCGAGGTGGTCGCCAAGCGTTTGCCGGCTCGGGCTGATCAGGGGGCGCACGAATCCCCAAAATAGCGTCAGGAAATCGAGGGTGTGCCCACCATCCGGTAGCGCAGCGGCTCGCCCGTTCGTGCCGTGAGCGCGGTGAAGGCGACGACGATCACGTAGGCGAGACTCGAGTACAGCCAGATATCCGCTGCGGCGGCGGGGCGTGATGGGCCATGACTCAAGCGTAGTCAAAGAAAGACCCGGCCACCCCCGTGGCCGGGTCTTGATCGTCTGGTCTCCCCCTGCGGAGACCAGACGAGAAGTCGCGTGCGTAGCTCAGGCCCTCCTCCTGATAAGCGCTACGGCTAATCGCGCCGACACCTCAATAATGCCGCAGCTCAAGGCACAGGGCGCTCATCGGGAGACTGAACTTGCCCTGATCTTCCTCCCTTGCCAGTCGGACGCGGCGTCATACCCAGGTATGACACCATCCTCGTTATCGTTAACGGGTGACCACCTTCGCCCCAGTCGATCCGAACGGTATCGTCCCCGTCGTGGGCGGCCGCGACGCCGCCGCAATCGCGCGGGTGCTGCGCACTCTTGCCACCGCGTTGACGCAGGACGCCACCCCGCCCAACTACCTAGCCGACCCGGCGGCGACGCCCAGCGAGATCAGCCGCATCCTCGGCCGTATCCGCCGCCCGCTGGCCGATGCGCGGATTGTCGTCCAGACCTCCGGATCGACCACCGGGCAGGGTAACCTCGTCGGCCTCAGTCCCACCAACGTGCTGTCCTCGGCGCTCGCGACGCTGGTCACGCTCGCCGACCAGCCGCCTCCCACCACTCTCGCCCCGGCCACCCTCGACGCGGCGCGCTCCGCCCTGCCGCCCGCTGCCCGGGCGACGTGGGTGACCGGGCTGCCGGTCCATCACATCGCGGGCCTGCAGGTCCTTACCCGCAGCCTGCTCGCCGATACCGAGCCGATCATCGTCGATACCGCCGCCGGCTTCGACCCCGCTGCCCTCGCAGCCGCCGCCGAGCGTCACGACGGCGCCACCCGGCTCTACACCTCCCTCGTGCCCACCCAGCTGCGCGAAGTCGTGGCCGACCCCGCCCTCGCCCGGCGCATCGGTGAGCGTTTCGATGCGATCCTCGTCGGCGGGGCCGCCCTGCCACCGACGACGGCCCGCACGGCCGCGCAGGCAGGCCTGAACATCGTGCGCACCTACGGCATGAGCGAGACGGGCGGCGGCTGCGTCTACGATGGCCGCGCCCTGCCGGGCGTTCAGGTCAGCCTCACGGACGTCGACGCGCACGGCGTCGGCCTCATCCGCCTCGCCGGCGCGATGGTCGTCGACGGCTACCTCACCGACGCCACCCCCACCAACCCCCGCCACCGGCTCGGCCATTCGATCCTCACCTCCGATCTCGGCGTGCTCACCGGAGGCGTCCTTAACGTGATCGGCCGAGCCGATGACGTCATCATCACCGGCGGCGCAAATGTCTCGCCGCAGGCCGTCGAACAGCTGCTGTCCGACGCCGGTTTGGAGGGCATCATCGTCGGTGTGCCGGATCCGCGGTGGGGCGAGCGCCTAACCTTCGTCACGACGACGCCAGGCACCACCCTCGATCAGGTTCGGGCAGCGCTTGGAACCCGGCCCGCCGAGCAGCGCCCGCGCGCCCTTGTCACACTGCCGGCGCTGCCCGAGCGCGGCCCCGGCAAAATCGACCGGCGCCGAATCGCTAGCCTCGCAGCCGCGCGCCTTGCCAGCGGCGAGGGTGAAAGCCGCGATCCACGCTAGCGCCGGCGCGGCGTTAGACTTGGGCAGGCTTTCCCCCTCCCCTTGCGAAAGGACCGATCCCTAATGGCGACGCTCGCCGATTGGATCGAAGGCGCGCGCCTTCGTACCCTGCCCGCTGCCGTGGCTCCGGTCATCCTCGGCTCGGGAGCCGCGATCGGGCTCGGCGGCTTCTCCCTGCCGCGCGCACTGCTCGCCGCGATCGTGGCGCTCGCCTTACAGGTCGGGGTCAATTACGCCAACGACTACTCCGATGGCATCCGCGGCACCGACGACAACCGATCCGGGCCGCCCCGCCTGACCGGCGGTGGCCTGACGGCGCCGGCGAACGTGAAACGTGCGGCGCTTGCATGCTTCGCTATCGCGGCCCTCGCCGGGCTCGTCCTCGTCATTCTCGCGCGCCAGCCGTGGCTCATTGCGATCGGCGTCGCGGCGATCATCGCGGCGTGGTTTTACACCGGCGGGAAGAAGCCTTACGGCTACCTGGGTCTCGGCGAAGTCTTCGTCTTTATCTTCTTCGGCCTCGTCGCCACCGCGGGCACGACCTACACCCAGGCCCTCACTGTTCCGTGGACCGTATGGGCCGGAGCCAGCGGGATCGGGCTCATCGCGTGCGCCATTCTCATGGCAAACAACATCCGCGATATCCCCACCGACGCCGTCACCGGCAAGCACACCCTGGCCGTGCGCCTGGGTGATCGCCGCGCCCGCTACGCGTTTGTCGCCATGATCATGGGCGCAATTGCCCTCGCTGTTCTCACCGTCATCTCCCATCCGGGCGCGCTTATCCTGCTCGGCCTCATCGTGCCGGCCTGGTTCATCATCAAGCCAGTGCTCGCAGGCGCTACCGGCAAGGAACTCATTGCCGTCCTGCGGGACACCGGCTTTTTCGAGCTGCTGTATGCCTTCGCGCTAGCGCTCGTCTTTGCGCTCTAGCTCATCGTCGAGGAGCAGGTCCTCTTCGGAACTGGCCGCATCCGCTCGCTGCTCGCGGGTTCGTCGCGCCCGTAGCGGATCGTGCTCGGCGAGCTGCGCCACGGCGGCCCGACGCGGGCGATCAAGCAGCACGTACGATAGCAGCGCTCCGATGAGCACGGCGATGATCCAGGTGATCGGGGAACGCCAATTAAACCCGGCAAGGACAAGGATGCCACCGGCGCCGGCGATCAACAGGATGCGATAGAGGGTGTACATCAAAAAGGCCACCCCCTCACTGTAGTCCGGCGCCGTACGCGGGTGGCGAAGTCGATACGCCCGCGCTGCTGATCCGACGTACCCTAGAGATATGGCTCGAGTGCTCCCTGTCATCGTGATTGCAGCGCTAATGATCTATGCGTTAGCTGATTGCGTCATGACCCCGCGGGACCGCGTGCCGCGCGGATTGCCGAAGGGATTGTGGATCATCCTCATCTTGGTTCCCGTCGTGGGCCCACTTGCCTGGCTGTTCATGTCCCGGATGGCGGGCTCGGCGCCCTACCAGCGCGGGCGGCAGGGCTCGTGGAATCCGACGAGCCCGTCGAACAATCCCCGCGGCGGGATTTTTGGGCGCAAGGCTAAGCCCGTTGCCCCCGACGACGATGAGACCTTCCTAGCCGATCTCGACTGGCAGGCACGCAAGGCGCATTACGAACGCCAGCGTCGGCAGCGCGAGGCCGAGGAGGAAGCGCGCAAGAAGAAACAGCGCGAGGAACGCCGCCGCCAAGCCGAGGCCGGCGAGGACGACGAGAGCGATACCTCCGCCAGCTAACCGCGCGCCAGCGCCTGGCCACCGGCGCGCCACGTCGCGGCCAGATCCGAGCTGGGCGGCAGCCGGAAATCCAGTTCCATGATGACGAGCCCGTGCGCCATGGCAAACATCGCCTGCGCCGTCGCCGGATTGCCGGTCACGAGCCAAAATGGCGCGCCGGACCATTCCTCAAGCCCCTCGATGAGGTCATCGCGGCGAAAATCACGTCCCGTTGCCAGTCGGTATCTGCCCGGATCTGACAGGGCCATCTCACGGTAGGTCGCAAGGAGCGCTCCTGCCGGATCGTCGCCCGCGATCGCCGCATGCAGCGCATCGCCCATCTCGAACAGTGCGCCCTCCACGATCCATGCGGCAAGCTCCGCTCGACTCGCGACATGCTTGTACAGCGATGGCGCCCGAATGCCGAGCCGGGCGGCGAGCACCCGCATGCTGAGCTCATCCCAGCTCGAGTCATCCATGATCGATCGCGCCGCCGCAATGATCTCGCGCTGTCGCGTGGTCAGTAATCGGGGCTCGGGTCTCGCCATCATGGCTTCACGCTAGCGCCGGCGCTCCACTTCTGCAGCCAACGCCTCGTTGAATGCGGCCATGTCTGCTGCGATGTCGAGCGCCCCGCCGGCATAAAGAACTAGGGCTCCCGTGAAATCCTCCCCCTGGATCAGCCGGGTGTGGCCCTGCGTGGTGCGTTCCAGCAGAAAATAGTGCTCTCCATCAACGAGGCCAGGCACGATGAATTCTCCCCGCCAGCGCAACTCGGCCCCTGGCTCCGCGCGCAGCACGACGGGTTCGAACTCGAGGTCATTGCCGCCCGCCCGCATGCGCGTCTGCAGCTTTTCACCGGCGACAAGCTCACCCGATATCTCCGCGAAGTTCGGTGACCACCGGCTCCACGATGGCAGGTCAGCAAGGACCTCCCAGACCTTTTCCGCGGGTGCCTTGATGACGAGCTCGGAGCGCGGGGAGACCGGCTTGATAAGACCGGTGTACCCGGCGGAAACGGCGCCCAGTACGAGGATTACCCCGACAATGGCGCTGATGCCAATCATGGCGGCGCGTGCCGGCCGCAGGTTCTTTTTCATGTCACTAGCTAACACTGTTAGCCTAGTGTGCGCAAGGCCTCATCAGCCCTGACTTTCGGTTCGGTTAGAGCAACAGCTGCGTGATCGCGGGTTCTATGAGTGCGTAGGAGTGTTTGGACTCGAAGAAGTAGTTGATTCCAAACATGTTGAACATGACGCCGGCGAAGCCGATGAGGATGAGGTAGGCCGACCGACGTCCATCCCAGCCACGGGTGGTGCGAGCATGCAGGTAGGCCGCGTAGATGACCCAGACGACGAAGCTCATGACTTCTTTCGCATCCCAGCCCCACGGCCGTGTCCAGGCCGAGTTCGCCCAGATCGCGCCCGCGACAATCGTGAAGGTCCACAGCACGAATCCGACGGCGACCAGTCGGTGCGCGAGCTGCTCGAGAGTCTTGACCGGTGGCAGAACGCCAAGAATGCGGGAGGCCAGCCCGTGGTCCTCCCCAGCCACGTCCTTGCCCAACTGAAGTGCGGCGATGAAGGCGGCAATGCCGAATACGCCGACGCCGCCAATTGCCAGCGGCACGTGGATGATCAACCAGTAGTGGTCCAGGATCGGTGCAATGCCATCGGATCGCGTGTAGAGCACGACGACCGCGAGCCCTAGGATCAGTGCCGCGGGAAGCGCGACAAAGACGCCCACGTCTCTCAGATCCCACCGGCGCGACAAGATCAGGAAGATCACGAGAGCAACGAAGGTGAAGGAGATCGTGAACTCATACATGTTGGACCAGGGCATGTGGCCGCCGGCGATGCCGCGCGTCACGACGCCGATCCCGAGGAAGATGGTGCCGAGGTAGGTCAGCGACATCCCGATTCCGGCCCCAGGCCTGCGCACGCCCTCGCCTCGGTTGCCGGGACGTCCCGAGACATCGACGGCAAAGGCGAGCATCGCGCCAACAAACGCCGCGATCGCGGCGTAGACCAACAGGGTGGATACCTGGGCGAGGGACTGCATCTAGTTTTCCTCATGTCTGGGATCAGGGGCCGGCAGCTCGGCCAGGAGCCAGTCAAGTTCCCCATCCAATCCCGCGTCATCACCGCGAGATAGAGCCGCCGCTTCGATCACTGTAGTGCCTGCAAGGGTACTCGTTCGCACCCACAGTCGCCGCCGCGGCACAAAGAGCGAAATGCACAGGCCTCCGATAGCGCTCACCGTTGAGATCAGCAGCCACATGAGAGAGGGATCGTGTCGCACATCAAAGGAACCAAAGCGCGTGAGGTCACGAAACTCGATCGTGCCAAGACCCCCGGGGATCTCTGCCGTCTGCCCCGGCGCGAGCTGGATGGCGTAGGGCGTTCCGGTGTCATCGCTCACCTGCGTGAGCTCATCAGTGTGCAGCTCGTAGGCATTGCGCGGAATCCCCTCATCGAGCCCGAGATTTCCGTGCCAGACGTCGAGCACGAGGAGCGGTTGGATGGGCGAGGGATGCGCCGAGGCCCACGTCCCATCGCTCTGGCCGGCTGCCGGCATGAAGATGCCCGAGAACCCAATCTGGTCGAGGCCCTTCGAGACATCGGGCACCTTGATGACGCCACGTGAGGTGTAGGCCGCGTCTTGCGGAATGAAGGGGACGGGCCCATCGAAGGCCACCTTGCCTTCCGCATCGGTCACCCGAATGATCGGTGCGAACCCGTTGCCCGATAACGTGATCGCCGTGTCGCCGGCCTCGATCGGGTGGTTCGGAGTGATGACTTCACGGCGCTCAGCCATCGCCCCTGAAGCATCGGGCTCGCGCACTGTGACATCGGCGCGGAAGGATTCAGGCCGACCGCTCGGCGCAAATGATGACGCAAAGGCATCGAGGGTGAAGGAGAACGGGCGAAGATCTGATTCGCTGAACCAGGCGCCGGACTCAAAGGAGTCGTAATCGACGAGCGCATTAGCAAACCCACGCCCTTCGATCACGATGGCCTGGCCGCGATACGTGGCGAGCTGCCCCCAGGCGAAGGACACCAAAATGCCGACGAGCGCGTAGTGGAAGAGCAGGTTTCCAATTTCTTTGAGGTGTCCGCGCTCGGCGCTCAGTCCGTCATCGAACCGCTTGACTCGATACCGGCCTTTGAGTCGCTTCGCTAGGCCAGCGATGACGTCGTCGCTTTCGGACACCTCGATGCGCCGGTAGGACTCGAATCGGGACAGGCGCGACGGAATCCGGACCGGCGGTGAGGTCAGCGAGCGATACAGCTCCCGGGTGCGCGGCAGGATGCAGCCGATCAGGGAGATGAACAGCAGCAGGTAGATCGCCGAGAACCAGACCGAGGAGTACACGTTGAAGAATCCCAGCGTGTCCAAGACCGGTCCCAGACGCGGGTAGGTTTCGAGGAATTCGGCGACCTTTTCCGGGTTCTGCGCGCGCTGCGGCACGAGCGAGCCCGGCATCGCCGCAAGGGCGAGGGCGAGCAGCAAGAAGATCGCGACCCGCATACTGGTGAGCTGGCGCCAACTCCAGCGAAACCACGAGACAACTTCGCTCACGTCACACCACCGTCTCGAAGCCGCCGATGATGCCCTGCAGCCACGCCGTTACTGAATCCCACAAGCCGGAAACCAGCAGCAGCCCCAGCACGATGAGCAGCACTCCGCCAACGCGCATGAGCGTCACTCGGTGCCGGCGCATTGCGGACAGCACCTTCGTCGATCGGGCGAATAATGCTCCGAGCACAATGAACGGAATGCCGAGCCCGAGGCAGTACGCCAACGCGAGGATTGCCCCACGCCACAGATTTGCGCCGTCCAGCGCGAGCGTGAGCACCGCCGATAGCGTCGGCCCAATGCATGGTGTCCACCCGAGGCCGAAGACGACCCCGAGGACGAAGGCGCCGACCTGCCCGCTCGCCATGTCGATTCGCAGCCGCTTCTCACTTTGGGCAAACGGCAGCCACCCAGCAAACGCCAGCCCCATGAGAATCACCAGGACTCCCAACACCCGAGTAATGATCGAGACGTAGGGGGCAAGGGCGTAACCGATCGAGGCGAAGGCAATGCCAAGGCCCACGAAGACGGTGGTAAACCCGGCAACAAACAGCGCGAGCCCGCCCGCCACTTTGCGCATCGGGGCCTTCGCGCGAACACCCGAGCGGTCCGCGGCAGCGCCGGTCATTCCGGAGACGTAACCGACGTAGCCGGGCAGCAGCGGCAAGACGCACGGGGAGGCAAATGAAATGAGCCCGGCGATGAGCGCCACGGGAATCGCGGCGATCATCGAACCGGTCAAGACGGTCGTGCGAAAGAACTCAACGAGATCCATCAGGAGGACTCCGCCAGCGCATCCTCGATGAGTCCCTTGAGGATCTCCGGGTCGATCCGGCCAAGGATTCGCCCCGAGACCCGTCCCGATTTATCGATGACGACGGTCGTCGGCATCGCCTGTAGCGGGACCTTGCCCTGCATACTTGCCACAATGGTGGCGCTCGGATCCAGGATCGTTGGATAGGGCACCTCGAAGGTATCTTCGAAGGCACTCGCCGCAGCCTGATCATCGCGAGGGTTGATCCCAAGGAAATGGACCGCAGTGAACTCCTGCGACAGGGCCTTCAGGTCCGGAGCTTCGGCCCGGCACGGCGGGCACGCTGCGTACCAAAAGTTGACGACGGCGACGTCACCAGCCCAGTCGGCCGAATCGATGTCTTTGCCGTCGAGGCTCTGCCCGCTGATCTCGATCGGTTCGCCACGCTCGGCAGGCTGCCAGATGGTGAATGAGCCATCGCCGGCCTGATACCCGGCCCCCGGCGAGGTGGCGCTTCCGGGCGCGTTTGACTCGGCGCATCCACCAAGGAGCGCAACGGCGAGGGCTGCGGCTGCCAGCCGCGAGAAGCGAGGCGTCACTCGCGCTCATCCGTTCCGGCCAGATCGGCGCTCGAGGTTCCCGGCACCATGTCACTGGCCGCTAGCAGCAGATCGCCAGCAGGTTCCCAGTAAGCGAGCCCGACGAGGCGATCGTCATCGAAGGTCAGCGAGGTGAGCGAGGCGAGCGAACACTGCCGCGAGCGCGGATCGTGCGCGAGCGGCCGCCGCTCGAGGAAGAGCCGCGTGACCCAGATCGGTAGCTGATGCGAGACGAGTAGTGCTTCATGCCCGCGAGCCTCAGAGTGCAAGACGTTGCGAATGACGCCACTCATCCGATCAACCTGCTCGACGTACGGCTCCCCCCACGAGGGGCGCAGCGGGTTGCGGTAGCGCCACCAGAAGTTCGGATGAGCGAGCATCGCACGGTTGCGGTTGACGTCAAAGCCCTCGAATTCGTTGCCGGCCTCGATGAGGCCATCGTGCGTCATGAGGCTCAGCCCAAAGCGCTTCGCGGTCGGCGTGGCGCTCTCCTGGGCTCGCTGCAGCGGGGAGGCACCCACGTGCGCGATATCGTGACCGCCGTCGGCCAACACATCGGCGACGCGACCGGCCATCGCCTCTCCCAGCTCGGAGAGTCGATAGCCCGGCAGCCGGCCGTACAAAATGCCCTCGGGGTTGAACACCTCGCCGTGCCGCATGAGGTGAATCGTCGTGCGCGTCATGGGGTTAGTCTCTCAGGTTTGGCGGCACCGCTTCCAATGCGCGTGTCAGCTGCCGAACGCTCAGCGTGTAGCGAGCGATTTCCTGGCCCGCCACGCAGATGACGGGCACGGCCTCGTGGTAGCGCTCCCGGAGGTGAGGGTCGGCGTCGATATCGATAACGTGCGGCTGCGCGCCGTGCTCGGCAAGGACGCGCCGAGCCACCGCAATCGCGTCATCGCAGAGATGACAGCCAGCCCGCGAGTAAATGACGACGGGCGGGGGCGGGCCCGGGCGTGGGCGGCGGTTGCGGAAGATGCGAGAGGCGAAGCGTGTCATAGAGTTGAAGCGTGGATCGGAAGGTTGCGGCATTCTTCGATGTCGATAACACGCTCATCCGCGGTGCCAGTGCATATCACCTGGCCCGCGAGCTGTATCGACGCGAGTTTTTTGGTGCTCGTGACATTCTATTCGCAGCCCGCCACGCCGCACTCTATTCGCTTTTCGGCGAGACGGTGCCGCGGGTCGAAGCCGTACGAAGCCGCGCCCTGGCAGCGATCAAAGGCCATGCCGTCGCCGAAGTGATCTCCATCGGGGAAGAGGTCTACGCCGCCGTCCTCGCGCCCCGGGTCGTCACCGGAACCAAACACATCCTCGACGATCACCTGGCGCAGGGGCACGAGGTATGGCTCGTCACCGCAACCCCCGTCGAGCTATCGGAGCACATCGCCGCGCGCCTGGGCGCGACGGGCTCCTTAGGAACGCGCGCTGAACACGTCGACGGAATCTACACCGGTCATCTATCCGCGCCGTTCTTGCACGGCCAAGTCAAAGCCGATGCCATCCGGCAGTTAGCCGCTGAGCGCGGCATCGATCTTGCCGCGTCCTTTGCCTATGGCGATTCACTCAACGACGTTCCCCTGCTTGCCGCGGTCGGTAATCCCGTCGCGATCAATCCCGAGCCCCGGCTCAAGGCGTATGCCAGCGAGCACGGCTGGCGGATCACAACGTTCAAGCAATCGCGCCGTCGCCTCATGACGGGGATCGGGCGCGGCGTCCAATCGGCCTCGCTCGCAGGATTGCTGTGGGCGGCCGCAGCCGTGGTTAAGTCGCTGCGGGGACGCACCCGATAGGGACACAAAAGGCCCGGAATTCTTCCGGGCCGGTGTGCGCGCTTACTTCTTGTTGCGGCGCTGGTGACGAGTCTTGCGAAGCAGCTTACGGTGCTTCTTCTTCGACATGCGCTTGCGGCGCTTCTTGACTACAGATCCCATATGGTCCTCACAGATTAATGTTGGTTCGCGGCCGAGCCGCAGGAACAAGATGCTAGTTTACCCGCTCGCCTCGATATCGCGATCGCTATCCCAGGAGCCAAGGCCGGATGCAATGAGATCGTCGACAGCGGATCGGGGGACACGAAACGAACGCCCGACCCGAACGGCCGGCAGTTCACCGGCGTGAACCATACGGTACACCGTCATGCGAGACACCCGCATCAGGTCAGCGACCTCCGCGACGGTAACAAAGCGCGGGGCTCCTTCTAGCTGGGCCATGACTGTCCGTTTCTCACTCAACCGCCGCGAAATACATGGGTTCGGCGGGCATTCTCCCTGGTGTGATATTCCCAGATTTTGCTGTTGATCTCAACCGGGTTCGCCTCACAGAATCAGTGGATCGATGCCGAGGTCGGGAAAAGCGGCCGATCGCGTGGCGTTGATCGCGCGATCAATCGGGTCGGCCGGGTCAAAGCCCCACGAAAATGGCTTGAAACTCACATCTACACCATCGCCCATCGTGCGGGGTAGATAGCCCTGGCTCGGGCAGTGCCCGGTGGCGGCTGCAAAGTCCAGCCAGCTCTGTGGAATGGCATCCGCGACGTCAATGGGGTGGCCGGCCGCGATCGCGACGAGGTGCGTCCAGGCGCGCGGCGGCACCGAACATACGGCGTAGCCACCACCGCCGAGCCCCACCCACTGCCCATGGGCGTAGGTATCGATCAGCTCTCGAAGCATGAGGGCCGCGGCGCGCATGCCGTCGATGGAAAAGGCTAGGTCGGTCAGTGGATCCCGCACGTGCGAATCGCACCCGTGCTGGGTGATGACTATCTCGGGGCGCAGCTCAGCCAGCACGGGCTCGACGATCGCCTCCAGGGCGCGCAATGCCTGGCCATCGCTCGTGCGCGGCGGCAGCGCAAGGTTGACGCTGTGGCCGCGGGCGTTCGTCCCGCCGATGTCTTGGGGGTAACCGGTAAAGGGAAAAAGCGTGTCGGGATGCTGATGCAGCGAGATCGTCGTGACCCGCGGATCGTCGCGGAAGACCTTCTCGACGCCATCACCGTGATGGGCGTCAATGTCGATATAGACGATGGAGGATGTCCCGGCCGTAAGGAGGTCTGCGATCCCGACGGCGGCGTCGTTGTAGATGCAGAAGCCCGCGGCCTTGGCGGGCATCGCGTGGTGCATCCCGCCGGCAAAATTCACCGCCCGCTTCACCTCACCCGAACGAACGATGCGGCAGGCCGCAACGGTCCCACCGGCGAGCCGAGCGGCAGCGCGATGCATGTGCACAAAGGGTGGGCAATCGGCATCGGCGAGGCCAAAGCTGTAGCCGTCATCGGGCATGGTGCCGTCGGAGGCAGCTTTGATGGTCGCAACGTAGTCGGCGCTATGGACTCGGAGCAGTTCCTCATCCGTCGCGACCGGTGGGGCGAGCACGTGAACCGTCGGTAATGCGGTGAGCCCGAAGGCCTGGATGAGTTCATAGGTCAGTTCCAGGCGGACGGGCGCCATGGGGTGGAAGGGGCCGAAGTCGTATTCGGTCAATTCCTCGCTGTAGTACACCGCCAGGTCTGCCATGGGGCAACGCTATCGCGCGCGCTACGCTTGGGGGTACCTAACGGCTTCGCTGGGTGATGAGGAGGATCCATGTCGCGTACCCGCGCGCTCGCGAGGCGGTCACGAGACTGGGTCGATGAAATCGCCCAGTCCTCTCCGGCCCGGCTCGCTCTCCTCGTCTTTACTGCCATCGTCCTCGTGGTCACCGCGCTGCTGTCGCTCCCGATCGCGACGGCTGACGGGCACCGCGCGCCCCTCGCCGATGCGATGTTCACGGCGACCAGCGCTGTGTGCGTCACGGGACTTGTCACCGTCGATACCGCCACCTACTGGTCGACCTTTGGGCATACCGTCATCATGGTGGCGATGGCCGTCGGCGGCCTCGGCGTCATGACTCTCGCGTCGATCCTCGGATTTGCCGTCTCCCGCCGGATCGGCCTCACGCAGCGGATGCTCACCGCTCGCGAGACCAAGACCGACCGCCTCGGCGAGGTGGGCTCCCTCATCATCGCTGTCATCGTTGTATCGCTTTCGGTGGAGATCGCTCTCACGCTGGTCCTGCTCCCCCGCTTTACAACGCTCGGGGAACCGTTCGGGGAAGCCTTGTGGCACGCGTCCTTTATGGCGGTGTCCATCTTCAATAACGCCGGATTTGTGATTCTGCCTGAAGGGTTGCAGCCCCATCTCGGCGATTGGTGGATCGGACTGCCGATCACTGTCGGCACTGCGATCGGCGCCATTGGCTTCCCGGTCCTTCTCAATCTGCGCCGGCATCTGTTTCACCCTCGACACTGGTCACTGCATACCAAGCTCACGCTGGTGATGTACGGCTTCCTCTCGGCGCTGGCCTTCCTCGTTATTCCAGCAATGGAGTGGACGAATCCCGCGACCTTTGGCCAGATGAATACCTCGGAGAAGATCCTGACTGGGTTGATCTACTCGGTGAACGCCCGCTCTTCTGGAATCGAGACGATTCCCGTGGCACACATGCGGGAAGCGACCTGGTTCTTCCAAGATGCCCTGATGTTTGTCGGTGGCGGGACCGCGTCAACCGGCGGCGGCATCAAAGTGACAACCTTGGCGGTGCTGCTGCTCGCCATCGTCGCCGAAGCCCGGGGTGATCGCGACATCGAAGCCTTCCAACGCCGGATTCCACCCGGTACCGTTCGACTGGCAGTCGCAGTCGCGTTTATCGGCGCCACCCTCGTTGGGCTGGCGACCCTGATCTTGTTGTCGATTACGAATCTGCAACTCGACATGGTCTTATTCGATGTCATCTCCGCTTTTGGCACGGTGGGACTCTCGACGGGTATTACCGGGCATCTGCCCGATGCAGGCAAGTATGTCCTGACTGGAATGATGTTCATGGGTCGTGTCGGCACCATGACGCTGGCTGCTGCTCTTGCCCTGCGCTCGCGGCGCCGCGTCATTCGGATGCCGGAAGAGCGTCCGGCGGTAGGCTAAGACCAGGTTTCATAAGGAGTTTTCATGCCGGAACGTCGCACCAATTCGGGCGTCCTTGTCATTGGCCTCGGCCGTTTTGGCTCAGCCCTGGCGATCACCTTGGAGAGGTCAGGTCGAGAGGTTCTCGCAGTAGAAAAGAACCCTGATCTCATCGAACAGTGGTCGGGCAGACTCCCCCTGGTTGAGGCCGATGCCACGAATCCCGAATCCCTCGAACAGCTCGGCGCCTCCGAGTTTCCGGTAGCGGTCGTTGGCGTGGGAACGTCGCTGGAAGCTTCAGTCTTGATCACTGGCAACCTGGTTGATCTCGGAATGCCGGAGATCTGGGCGAAAGCGATCTCCGCGGAACACGGCCGAATCTTGCGTCGAATCGGAGCTCACCACGTCGTCTATCCCGAACATGATGCCGGGCAGCGCGTGGCGCACATGGTCTCGGGCCGGATGCTCGACTTCATCGAAATGGAGGACGGCTTCACGATCGTGAAGATGCGTCCGCCGCGCGAAACGTGGGGCTTCACCCTCGCCGAATCCGATATCCGTAGGAAGTACGGCATTACCGTCATCGGGGTGAAGCCCCCGGGCGAGCCCTTTGAATACTCGACCGAAAACACTCGCATTAACCGGGACGACATTCTTATCGTCTCCGGCAATACGGAACTGCTCGAGCGTTTCGCGCAGCGTCCCTAGTTACTTCTCGATAGGACCGAGCACAAGATTGGCCCACGCCGCATGCGTTGATTCGTCATCGGAGGGCTGGAAGAGGCCCGCGAGGACGTCGCGGTAGAGGCGCGAGAGTTCGTGGAAGTTGTAGTACGAGCGTCCGCCACATGCCCGAATCGCTTTTTCCACGGAGTTCTTTGCGGCTTCGGTGGCACGCACCTTGATCGCCGAGACCATCGGCATCCATAGTGGCCCGCGGTCCACTCCCTGATCGATATCTCGCGCGGCAAGGGTGAGCTGCGGGTAGATGCCATCCATCTCAATTGCTGCGCTGGCGAGCCGCCAGCGGATATCCGGATCGTTGGCGTAGCTCGTTTGGTTCTTCACGCTGGCACGGTTCTTGACTGTCTCGGCCGCTACCTCGATCGCGCGCTTGCCGATGCCGGTGTAACAGGCCGCGAGCAGGATCTCGAAGTGGGAGAAGATCCCCCATACAACCGGGTGAGCGTTAGGCCCCGGCTCGATACGGCACAGAATCTGTTCTGCCGGCGCGTGTGCCCCTTCCAGCTTGGTGGTGTGGGACTGTGTAGCCCGCATCCCCAGGGTGTCCCAGTCTTCCTTAATGGTGAAGCCGCCGCCTTCCCGGTTTAGTACCGCGAAGACGCTCATGGGATCTCCCTCGGAATCATCCCGTCCAAATGTCATCAGCCGCGTCCACGCCGGTGCTAGGGAGGTGAAGATCTTCGTGCCGGTGAAACTGAAGCCGCCCTCGCCATCTGGCTGTGCATCGGTGATGGATCCGAACAGGACGAGATCGTTTGACGGTTCGGAAATCCCGAAGGCAAACAGGTGGCCCTCGCCTGCATCTTTCAAAATGCGAGCGCCACCTTCGAGACCGGCATCGTGCAGCATCCTGCCGACCCCGACGACAATGTGGTGCATATTGACGGCGAGCGCTGTGGCCGGAGCGGCACCGGCGAGCCGAATCTGCTCGTTGACGATCTCCTCCAACGTGAGCCCAGCTCCCCCGAACTCCGTGGGCACGAAGGCGGAGAGATAACCTGCGGCTTTCAGATCAGCAAGATCCTCGTCGAAAAATACGTTCTCCCGGTCGGTTTTCTCCGCCCGGGAGTGGATCGTTGAAAGAAGCTCGTCGGTGAGCACTGCGCTTGTCATGACATCCTCGATTCGATCGGCCACTGCACTTGACGCCATTGTTTCGCGGCAGGCAGCTGTACTCAAGTGCATGCCTGCTGTCAGCGACGTCCTCACCACCCCGTAGGCTGGCCCCATGGCTCGAACAAAGGCGGCATATGCATGCACAGACTGCGGGTGGACGACCACCAAGTGGGTGGGACAGTGCCCGGCCTGTAAGGCGTGGGGAACCGTTGAGGAAGAGGCATCGGTGGCGACCTCCGTTCGCGCTGTGACGGCCTTAGCGCCATCGCGCCCGGCCCAACCGATTGACGAGGTCAAGGCTGAAGATGCCCGCGCCCGCACAACCGGATTGAGCGAGCTGGACCGCGTCCTTGGCGGTGGCATCGTTCCCGGAGCGGTGATCCTGCTGGCCGGTGAACCGGGCGTCGGAAAGTCGACGCTGCTCCTTCATGTCGCCGCTCGCGCGGCCCAGAGAGCTTCGAGGACAGGCGCTGGTCCGGTTCTGTATCTCACGGGGGAAGAATCCGAAGCCCAGGTGCGTATCCGCGCCGACCGAATCGGAGCGGTATCGAGTAATCTGCTTCTTTCCTCCCTCACTGATGTTGGAGCGGCCCTCGGACATATCGAGCAGACGCGCCCCTCAATGGTGATCGTCGATTCCGTCCAGACCTTCGCCTCCGCGGATATTTCCGGCGTCCCAGGTTCTGTCACTCAGGTGCGAAATACGGCCGGAGCGTTCATTGAGGTTGCCAAGACTCAAGGGGTCCCGATCGTCCTGGTCGGACACGTTACGAAAGACGGTTCGATTGCCGGACCCCGAGTCTTAGAACATCTCGTCGATGTCGTCTGCCAGTTCGAAGGCGAGCGCCATTCTCGTCTCCGCATGTTGCGCGCGTTGAAGAACCGGTACGGCGCGACCGATGAGGTTGGTTGTTTCGACCTGACAGATGCCGGAATCATCGAGCTGCCCGATCCGTCCGGGCTCTTCCTCGAAGGCGCGGACGTCCATGTGCCAGGCACCTGCGCCACGATCACCCTCGAAGGCCGCCGACCGATGCCGCTGCAAGTGCAGTCCTTGCTGGCAGAAACGACGTTTTCTTCCCCCCGGCGCACGACCTCGGGCCTGTCCCAATCTCGAACGATGATGACCCTTGCCGTTCTGCAAGCACGGCTCCGCCTGCCTCTCGGCAATTTCGATATCTACGTCTCCACGGTCGGTGGCGCGGCAACGAGCGAGCCGGCTGTCGACCTGGCCATTGCAACATCCGTCGCAGGTGCGGCGCTCGATAGAACCTTCCGCCCCGGCTTCATTGCCCTTGGCGAGGTCGGACTGACCGGTCAGCTTCGCTCTATTGTGGGCATTGACCGCCGCCTCAACGAGGCAGCGCGGCTTGGCTTCACCGACGCGATAGTCCCGAAGCAGGCCGCTGGCCGCGCCAAAGTGCCTGCCGGCATGTCACTGCACCCTGTCGACTCGGTATCAGCAGCCCTGCGGGTGGGACTCGACATGGATGCCTAGCGCGCTGGTGCACCGGTCGGCAATCAGGGCACTACCATAGAAGTGTTCGAGCACACATGAGAATTGGGGGCACCCGTGGTTTCACCAGACCTTCGCTCCACACTCGCCCGGGTCGCGCCTGGCACGGAGCTCCGTGATGGTCTAGAACGCATCCTGCGGGGTCGTACCGGCGCCTTGATCGTGCTCGGGGATAACGACGTGGTGGAATCGATTTGTTCGGGTGGCTTCCAACTTGATGCCGATTTCACCGCGACCCGGCTGCGTGAGCTATCGAAGATGGATGGCGGCGTTGTCCTGGATGCCTCGCTACGAACCATCACCCGCGCCAATGTGCAGTTGCTCCCGGCCTCAGATATCCCCACCACAGAAACCGGGATGCGGCACCGAACAGCTGACCGGGTTGCCAAGCAAACAGGCTTTCCCGTCATCTCAGTTTCCCAATCGATGAGCATCATCGCCCTGTACGTCGAGGGCACCCGCCACGTGCTGGAAGACTCAGACGTCATTATTTCCCGGGCGAGCCAGGCCCTCGATACTCTGGAGCGCTACCGGACGAGGCTCGATGAGGTCCTTGCTACCCTCACCTCGCTTGAACTTCGCGGACTCGTGACCGTCAGCGATGTCGCCGTCGTCATGCAGCGTCTCGAGATGGTCATCCGGATTTGGGACGAGATCGAGTCCTACGTCATCGAGCTTGGAATCGATGGCCGGTTGCTCAAGCTGCAGCTGGATGAACTCGTCACGGGTGTGATCAAGGACGGTGAACTCGTCCTAGCGGAGTACTCCCGAGTTCCGCCGGAGCAGGTGTGGGACGAACTCGACCATCTCACATCGGCGCAATTACTCGAGCCACAGCTCGTCGCCGCAGCGCTCGGCCTCGGCGGCGAAGCTCGCGGTGTGGATCAACTCCTGCCCGTGCGTGGGCTTCGTTTGCTCTCCAAGATTCCGCGCCTGCCGTCAGCGGTGGTCGAAGAGCTCGCGGTCCATTTCGATTCGATCGAGGATTTGCTCAGCGCATCAGCAGCAGACCTGCAAGAAGTCGAAGGCGTCGGCCCACAACGTGCGCGAGCGATCCATGATGGCTTGGAACGCCTCGCCGAACTGACGATGTTCGGCCGCCGTTAGCTAACGGACTTCAAAGGTCGCAGAGTCTTCCGCTCCGCCGACTGACACCTTCACCTTGTAGACGCCCGGCTTTGCCTTATCGCCTGCCTCGCATCCCGAGGTTCTATGCTGCCCGGGCCACACGATCGTCCGTGTCGTCTCTTCGCCTGCTGGCAGCAGTAACGTCTGCGCATCACCCGCACACGAGGCACTGGTCCAGATGGTCTCGTCACCGGAGGTGATGACGGTAGCGATCCGGGCATCGGTCGTGTCAACCAAGCAGGGAACGGGGAAGTCGTTGGTGATGTGAGCGACGACGTTGAATCCCCCGCCGCTGCGATTAGCGATGTCGACGGAGACCTTCACGCTATCGGCCGGACACACCTCCGGTGCCCTACCCTTGAGCGCCATAAGACGCTCCTGCTCATCAAGTGCTGCCCACTCCGCCGACGATGTGGGGACCGGATTAGCGGTGGGCTCAACCTTCGAGTTTTGCGTCAACGACTGGGTTATGGCCTTGGTAGCGGCCCAGGCCCCCCAGATCACGAGTCCCGCCAAGGCCAAGACAAGCAGGGCAAAGACGACGCGTCGCACCATGATCTGCCCCCGAGTCGGGCGCTTAGCCTTGGTCCGGTTCGATTTCGCTGCGGTCGGGCGCTTCCCGGAAGCACTGGCTGAACGCGCAGCATTACGCGGCGCCGACTTGGTCTTCGGCGCTTGCTTTCGTCCATTATTCTGGGCCACCTGCTACCTCCAGTAATCACGGTAGATGATGGCGCTTCGCTTACGCGCCACGCCACGCTTAGCATTGCCAGGCACAATGAGAGATGTGCCCACATCGCTCACCGCTACCCTGCTGACCTGGTTTGGCCATCACGGTCGATACCTGCCCTGGCGGGAGCCGGGGACGAGTCCCTGGAGCATTCTCGTCTGCGAGGTCATGAGTCAACAAACGCCGGTGTCTCGGGTGGTTCCCCGCTGGCACGAATGGCAACAACGCTGGCCCACCCCAGCTGATCTCGCGGCCGCTGACCGCTCCGACGTGTTGCGAGCCTGGGACCGTTTGGGATACCCGCGGCGCGCCATTCGTCTGCACGAATGCGCCAAAGCTGTGGTCGAACGGTTCGGCGGCAAACTCCCCACCGATGTGGCGACCCTCCTAACGCTCCCCGGCATTGGCCAATACACCGCCGCCGCAGTCGCGGCTTTCGCCGGGGGACATCGCGTCGTCGTCGCAGATACGAATATTCGCCGCGTCCTTGCTCGGCTCCACGGTGAAGCTGGGGTTCCCGCTCACCTTCGACGCTTTGAGCTAGAACGGGCGGAGAGGATGCTGCCGCAGGATCCCGAACAGTCCGTCGTGTTTAACGAAGCACTCATGGAACTTGGTGCGCTGGTATGCACGGCCCGAAACCCCGAGTGCGAGAGTTGTCCCTTGCAACCGCACTGCCAGTGGTTTGCTGCTGGCAAGCCAGCAGACCCCACGCTGCGGTCTCGCACGCAGTCGTGGCACGGTACCGACCGTCAAGCCCGCGGCGCGATCATGGCACAACTCCGCCTCCTCCGAGACCACCAGGCATTACCGCGCGAGGATGCACTGGCGGCCGCCTCATCCGATGTGTCACAGGCAGAACGAGCCCTCTCCAGTCTGATCGCGGACGGCCTAGCGCAGGAGGACGAGCGCGGTTGGATCCGGTTAGCGTCCTCGCGGTAGATTGCACATCGTGAGCACCGAATCTTCCCTCTCCACCGATGACGTCATGCATGCCCGCGCTGTCGCCACGGCACGCCTGAGTTTGATCGTCGGTGTCGCGCTCGCGTTTGCCACCGGAGCACTCAGCGCACTCCTCGTGCTCTCCACCCCGAAGGACGCTGCCGGGCAGGTCGCGCTTTGGCTTGCACCGGTGGGCCTGCTTGGCTCCCTTGTCATTGCGGGCCTTGGATTAGTGCTAGTTTTTGCTCCCGAACCACGTGCGGCGCTTCTTCGTCACGCCCGGGGGCTACGGACCCTGTGGCGTCTCGGGGCGATCGTCATTATTGCTTCGGTCGCAGGTCTCATGCTCATGCGCCCCGGCGCCTGGCTCGTCACGATCCTAGGCACTGTCGTTGCCGCCCACTTCGTCGTGGCAGCCTATGTCCTGTCACCGATGGCCGCCCGCCGCGCCGACCCAAAGCCACTCGGCGCACCCGATCGGCTCGCGGAGTTCTAGGTCAGATCGGCATACAGCGCCGGGATCGCTTGGATACCGGTAGCGACCGCGACACCTAGTAACAACAGCGCGAATACCAGCGTCAAAACGGATGAGGGGACTCGCTTCGTCAGTGGACCCCCGAGCACCCCACCTAGTGATGAACCAACGGCGAACAACGCAATTACTGGCCAGTCAATATGAATATCCGCACCCAGACGCGATGCTAGGCCTGCGACAGACGCAATCACCATGACGAGCAGCGAGGTTCCCGAGGCCTGTTTCATTCCGAACGCCATGACGAGAACCAGCATCGGCACCACCGCGAATCCGCCGCCGACACCGAAAAACCCGGTGAGGAAACCAGTAAGCGTTGCTGACACGATCAACAGTAATAGCCCGTGAGAGTCGCGCGCTGCTGCCGCCCAGGTGGCCTTGCGGACGATCTCATCTTCGCGACCGGCCGCGATGAGTCTTTCTTCTTTTCGAGTCAGGCGCGCCCGTCTCAGCATGACAAGCCCGACGGCGACGAGCAGCACAGCGAACAAGCTCATGAGGACATCAGAGGAGACAAAGCGCGAGAGCAATCCGCCCAGTAACGAGCCGATCGCCGATAGCGCTCCAAAAATCAGGCCATCCTTGACTCGCACATCGCCGGCGCGCCACCGACCCGGCAGCGCCACTAGCGCCGTCACGCCCACGATCATGAGAGATGCTGCGGCAGCGTCGTGAGGATCCTGGTGCAGGAGATACACGAGGATCGGGACAGCGAGGATGCCACCTCCGGCGCCGAGTGCGCCCACGATGATTCCTACCGCTAACCCGATAATAAAAGCCATAAGACTCTCGCCTTTCGTCTGCCGTCAGTGTAATGGGCGCGATAGACGGCCAGCGCATCGGGTCCGCGGTAGGTCCGAGCGCTGTCTCGATAATGGCGGGAGCGTCAGCTCAGCGGTTTGACCAGCGGGAAAAGAATAGTCTCGCGGATGCCGCGACCAGTCAGTGCCATGAGCAGCCGGTCCAGCCCCATTCCCATACCACCGGACGGCGGCATGCCGTACTCCATGGCCTGCAGGAAGTCCTCATCTAGGAGCATTGCTTCCGGATCGCCTGCCGCGGCGACGAGCGCCTGGTGCTCGAAGCGTTCCCGCTGGATGACGGGGTCCACGAGCTCGGAGTACGCGGTAGCGAGCTCGAAGCCTCGAACATAAAGGTCCCACTTTTCCACCACGCCTTCGCGCTCGCGGTGACCGCGGACGAGGGGCGAGGTGTCGACGGGGTAGTTCATGACAAAGGTTGGCGCGTACAGGTTCTTGCCAACCAGTTCTTCCCAGATCTCCTCAACAATCTTGCCGGGAGTGTAGTGCGGGGCGATGCCGATGTCGTGCTTCTCCGCCAACGCCTCGAGCGTTTCGCGCGGTGTTTCGGGAGTGATGTCTTCGCCCACCGCTCCGGAGATTGACTCGTAAAGGTCGATCTCCGCCCAGGTTCCTGAAAGGTCGTACTCGCTACCATCTGCCAGCGTGACGATCTCGGATCCGATCGCTTCGCGAGCTGCGGTCTGGATCAGATTGCGCGTTAGCTCGGCCATTGTTCGATAGTCGCCGTAAGCCTCGTAGGCCTCGACCATCGCGAATTCGGGCGAGTGCGAGGAATCTGCCCCCTCGTTTCGGAAGTTTCGGTTGATTTCGAAGACCTTCTCAATACCGCCCACCACTGCTCTCTTGAGGAAGAGCTCGGGCGCGATGCGCATGTACAGCTCCATGTCAAAGGCGTTCATGTGGGTCACAAACGGGCGGGCGGCAGCGCCGCCATGAATGACCTGGAGCATAGGGGTCTCGACTTCGATGAAGCTGAGCTCGTCGAAGGTCTTACGTAGTGACTTCACGACCGCCGAGCGCGTTCGAACCATCTCGCGTGCGGCGGGACGGGTAATGAGGTCGACATAGCGGCGCCGGACGCGCTCCTCATCCGACAAACTCACCTGTTCGCCGTCTTCGGTCGTGAATGTCTTTGGCAGCGGGCGGATCGCCTTGGACGCGATGCGCCAGTCCTGCGCGAAGATCGATAGCTCGCCGCGGCGCGAGGAGATGACCTTGCCGGCCAGGAACAGGTGATCGCCAAGGTCGACGTCAGCCTTGTAGTCGGTCAGCGAATCGACGCCGATTTCTCCTGCGGAGAGCATGCCCTGAATGGTGGTGCCGGCACCGTCCTGGAGCGTAACGAAGCAGAGTTTTCCGGAATTGCGCTGGTAGATCACCCGGCCTGCGAGTCCAACGACATCCTCGGTTTCTTCGCCAGCTTGGAGGTGACCGTACTTCTCGCGCACGTCCTTGATCGTCGTCGTCAGCGGCACGGAAACGGGGTACGCCTCCCGACCCTGGGACAGGATGCGCTCGCGCTTTTCATGGCGCACGCGAATCTGCTCGGGCTGATCGGATACGTTAGATGCGGAAGTCTCGGTCATAACCCGATGGTATCGGGCAAGTGCTGACTGAAGAAAGCCTCACCCCTTATACCCCTAGGGGGTATCTGTTAGCATGGGTTCATGGTTGAACTCGATACCGCTGAGGCACGCGCGGCCCGCAATCGCCTGGCGCGCGCTAATGGCCAGCTTGCGGCGGTGATCCGCATGATTGATGACGGCGAGGATTGTCGCGACATCCTCACCCAGCTCGCAGCATGTTCCCGCGCCATCGACCGCGCCGCCATCACGTTGCTGTCGACCGGGATGAAGCAGTGCTACCTCGATAACGAGTCGGAAGAAACCCAGGCGGAGCTCGAAAAGCTCTTTCTTTCCTTCACCTAACCACACCCACCTAGGGAGTATGACCTGTGACCAAGATCGTCGTGATCGGCGGCGTCGCGGGCGGCATGTCCGCGGCTGCTCGCGCCCGCAGACTGGATGAGAGTGCCAGCATCATCGTCCTCGATAAGGGCCCGTACGTATCGTTTGCGAACTGTGGCTTGCCCTACCACGTCTCCGGTGAGATTCCCTCACGCGACGGCCTGCTACTGCATACGCCAGAGACACTGCGAGCTCAGCTCAATCTCGATGTCCGAGTGAACAGCGAAGTCACGCGCATCAATCGCGAGGAGCGGACCGTCACGGTTAACGGCCCGGAGGGCACGTACACGCTCGGATACGACACGCTCATCTACTCCCCCGGTTCCAAGGCCGCCACTCCCCCTGTGACAGGGCTCGACCATGCCTCCGTCCACTGGCTCCGCACAGTGCCCGAGATGGACGGACTTATTGCTCGTATCGAGGGCCACTCAGAATTTGACGCGGTAGTGGTCGGCGCGGGCTTTATCGGATTGGAAGCTGTCGAGGCTCTTGCCCACCGCGGTGGGCGAGTCACCCTCGTCGAGTTCGCACCACACGTTCTGCCCCCGCTCGATTCCGAGCAAGCGGAATGGGTCGATCGCGAGCTTCGCAAACACGGCGTTCGCGTCGTTACCGGCACCTCTGTGGAGGCGATCAGCGACGCCAACGGTGCCGCGCGAGTCCGTCTGTCCACGGGTGAGGTACTCCCCGCTGACCTCGTCGTCATGTCAACGGGCGTTATCCCAGATTCCTCGCTCGCAAAGGATGCCGGACTAGAACTCGGGTTGCGCGGTGCGATCGTTGTCGATGGTTATCTACGCACGAGTGATCCCCACATATTCGCCATGGGCGACGCCGCCGCAATGCGCCAGGAAATCGGAGATGGAGACCTCATCGCTCCAGTTCCGCTGGCAGCACCGGCGAATCGGCACGGTCGTCGTGCCGCGGATGCTGCGGTGCTCGGGATCGAGAGGGCAGCCGATCGCGTGGACGATGCGCACCAGGCGCCGCGGGTGCTCGGTACCGCGATCGTTCGCGTCTTTGACCTCACCGCGGCGTTGACGGGTGCCAACCGCCGGACGCTGAGCGCTCAGGAAGTTGACCACATCACCGTGCACGTCCACCCGGCCGATCACGCCGGCTACTTCCCCGGCGCCGAGCAAATGCACATCACGGCACACTTCGCGAAAGACACCGGCGAGCTCCTCGGTGCTCAGATCGTCGGCGGAGCCGGCGTTGCGAACCGGATCAATGTTTTCGCCACCGCACTGAAAGCCAGGATGACCGCGAACGATCTGGCTGATCTTGACCTGGCCTACGCCCCGCCCTTCGGCAGCGCCAAGGACCCGGTCAACATGACAGCATTTGTTGCCCAGAACATCCTCGCCGGGCAGATGCCGGTCTGGTATTCCGAGGATCTCGAGCAGGTCGCACGTGAAGCCCTCATTTTGGATGTGCGTTCCGCAACAGAATGCGAAAACGGCATGATCCCCGGCGCGCTCAATATCCCACACACCGAAGTTCGGGATCGAATCGAGGAGATCCGCAAGGCCTCAGCCGGGCGGTGGATTGCCGTCCACTGTGCCTCCGGCGTCCGCTCCTACCTCGCCACCCGGATACTCATCGGCCAAGGTTTTGACGCACGCAACCTTTCCGGTGGCGCGCTCACCCTAGACGTCACCCGTCCGGACTGGAAGCAAAAACCCAGCTAGCCAACGGGCGACCTCCAGCGACCTTCCATCGCGTCGGAGACCGAAGTTCCCTCGTCCGCAATTGCGCAGTCTCAGCGGCGGTAGGTCTCAAACGGCATACCCGAGGGCTCCACATCGTGCGGGTTATCGGCCGGGACCTGACTGGGATCGGCGTTGATGTCGATAATCCGGTTGGCTTGATCAACAAACACCACGTGCGGCTGGTAGGTGCGTGCGGATTCGTCATCAAGCTGACCGTAGGCGATGAGGATAACGAGATCACCCTCATGGATAAGATGGGCCGCCGCGCCATTAATACAGATCTGGCCCGAGCCACGCTCACCCGGAATCACATAGGTAGTAAGACGCGAACCGTTGGTGACATCGACGACGTCCACCTGCTGCCCAGCAAGCAGATCCGCCGCATCCAACAGATCCTGATCCACGGTAATAGAGCCGACGTAGTTCAGGTCCGCGCCGGTGATCGTGGCGCGGTGGATCTTGGACGTCATCATCGTCCGCATGTACATGTCAGGAATCTTCCTTCGCTTCCAGCTCGATCCGCCGATTATCGATAAGCCGGGTGGGCCCAACAAATGCGGCGAGCGCAAGGATGATCTCGCGCGTTGCGGCATCGGCCGGCAGGTAGGTGCCTGCGTCCACCGCGGCTACATAATCTACCCGTACTCCCGGTGCATCGGCCAGTGCTCGCTGAGCGATGTCCGCCAACTGCGCAGGGCTGCTCACGTCGCCCATAGCTGCGGCCTGCTCGGCGGCATCAAGGGCCGCGACGAGGGCGCGGGCGTGGCCGCGCTCTTCAGTGGAGAGGTAGGCGTTGCGAGAGGAACGAGCAACGCCATCATCGTCACGGGCGATGGGGGCTCCGACGATGCGCACCGGAATGTCCAAGTCGGCAACGAGGGTGCGAATAAGGGCGAGTTGCTGGGCGTCTTTCTCACCAAAGATCGCCACATCGGGCTGGGTGAGGTTCAGCAGTTTGGTGACGACCTGCACGACGCCCGCGAAATGAGTCGGCCGCGTCACGCCCTCGAATAGTTGCGCCACCGGGCCCGGGTCGATGCGAACGAGTGGTTCGCGCGGGTACATCTCCTCGGTGCTCGGCGCGAAAACGACGTCCACGCCCTCGCCCCGTAGCAGCTCGACATCGCCCTTGAGATCACGCGGGTAGGAATCAAAGTCCTCGTCCGGGGCGAACTGCAGCGGGTTGACGAAGTCGGTCACGACGACCACGTCCGCGAGTTCCTTAGCGCGGCGCACGAGGCTCAGATGCCCCTCGTGAAGCGCCCCCATCGTCATCACGACGGCGCGAGCCCCCGGCCGGATCGCAAGCGCGGCACGCAGCTCAGCCTTCGTCGTGACAACCTCGGTCGGTGGCAACAGCACACCAGTGAGATCCGCGAGCTGGTCATCGCTCAGGACGTCCCGGTCATAACAGCGCTCGGCGGTCGTCAGGGCCAAGGCGCGGTAGGTGGCCTCAATATCGCCCTCACCGATGTCCGCGAGCGCCGCGAGGTGGGCGCGGATGGTGCCGGCGTCCCCGCGCATGACCGGTCCGGTCAGGGCCGAATCGCCGGCTCGCAATGCACCTTCGACAGCTGTGCGCACGAGCGCCTTGAGGGTTGCTCCCGGGTCTACCTGGCCGATCGCCGTGAGCAGCCTGCGGGCCTGCGCGATGAGCGTGACCGTGTGGTTCGCGGCGTGGGAAAGTGCAGCGTGGTACGCGGGCCGGTCGGCGTTCGCGATCGTGACGGGGTTGCCGCCGAGGTCGGCAACGAGGGCGTGCGCGATCGGGAGCACCGCGGGGTTTGCGGTCACCGCGAAGGCGCAGTCCTGCAGCCGGGCGATATCGAGCGAGGTGCCCGAAAACGTCATCGCGGGGTGCAGCGCAAAAACGAGCGCCCCGCGCGCGGCGAGCGGCTCCAAGACCTGCAGGCCGTGGGCGCCGGAGGTGTGGGCGACGAGTTGGCCGGGCTCGACCGGCAGTTCACGGGCGATGTCGTCGAGCGCGTCGTCGCTGACCGCCAGCAGGATGAGGTCCGCCCCCTGAGCGATATCGGCGAGCTCCCGCACGGGGACGTCGGGTAGGACGGCGCTGACCCGGTCGATCGCCGCATCGTGGCGCGCCGTGATCCCGACGATCTGGTGTCCAACCTGGCGGAAGGCGGCGGCAAGGACGGGGCCGACTCGGCCCGAACCGACGACGGCAATACGTAGCGGGGTGGCAGTAGCGGAGGCGCTCATGCCCTCTATTATGACGCGACGCTTACCGCGCGCCGCATCCACTCCTCGGGGCCCTCATGGCCGCGCGCAATACGCGCTCGCTCAGCTTGCTCCACCAGGACCGTGAGCGCGACCTCTTCAGGCAGGTGGTGCGTCTTGGTGTAGACCGGCCCCGAAACCGAGTGTGCCGCGAAGTTCGCGAGCTTCAAGGCGCGCTCGAGCGGCCCCTGCTCGATCCCGAGCGATTGGGTTCGCTCGTGCGGAACGACGGCTGCGCGCCGGACGAAGAAGCCGCCACGGATCAACAGCACCGTTCTCGTGACCTTCAGCCCGTGGCGCCGCCAGGTAAACCAGTCGAGGTAGCGTGCCCGGCGCGGCGCGGTGTAAAAGCCCTGGACGCTACCGGTTCCGGTCAGCAGAGCGCTGATGACGGCCTGCGGGTCGTCAACCCCAAGATCCGGCACGACGAGCCACAGCACGCGCTCCAGATCGAGCCGGCTGCCCACGGGCAGCAGCACCGTCTTGGTGTCCGACGTTGATGACTTATCGGACTCGCCGCTGCCGCCGTAGCCCGCGACGTTTACTTCCACCCGCCACCAGTCCTTTAGCCGCCACAGCATGGGCTGGGTGATTCCCACGGCCTGGATTCGGCGCGGCGGAATCGTCTGCGCGCGGGTTTCGGTCAGGCCGTGCCGGGAGCGAATACCGTCGGGCGAAATTGCGAGCGTGAAATCAAACTCGCCGGCGATGCGTGCCCACAGCCAGCTCACGAGCCCGATGATCGCCGGAACCATGCCGAACAGGAAGCCCCAGGCGCCGTTGGCGATGGCGATCACAATACCGATCACCGTCGCGAGCGTGAAGATCACGAGGGCAGGTGACATGAGGATCGAGGTGATGAGTTGGCCGAAGCCGACGTTCAGGACCTGCCGTTCGGGGGCTTCGACGAAGTCGGCGCTTGCATCGGGGGCAGTCGGCCCGGCCTTGACGCCAGCGGCGCGGGCGAGGATCTCGTTGCGTACGCGCTGGGCGTCGTCTTCCTTCAGGAACTGGATCTGGACGTTGGAGTCGGCACCGCCAGCGGTCTGGACGTCGACCGCGGCGAGCCCAAAAAAGCGGGCCAGCAGCGGGCGCACGATGTCCACCGCCTGAATCCGGTTGAGCCGCGCGTGGCGCTGGTTTCGAAACAGGATCCCGTGGTGGTAGTAGACGGCTTCCTCGCCGATCGCGTACTGGATGCGGCGCCACGCGAGGAAGGAATACAGCCCGATCACGATGATGATCGCGACGATGACGCCCACGACGATGAGGAACACGTAGCTCGGCAGCGCGCGGGCGCTACCCGCGATCTCGTCGATCTGGTCCTGGACGATATCAAACAGCTGCCATACCGCGAAGGCAGCGAGCACCGCCAGGCCTTTGATCGCTTGGATGAGCGGCGTGACCACGTGCACCGCACGCCAGTCGATGGCGGTTTCGGCAGGCGCGCTCTCGGGAGCCTGGTCCTGGTTCATAGCCCCGCCAGGTTCGCTTCGCCCTTGGCCGTGAGCCGGTCGCGTAGCCGGGCGGCTTCCGCTGGCGGCAGGCCGTCGATGGAGGCGTCCGTCGCCGCCGAAGCGGTGTGCAACTGGATCGAGGCGATCCCGCACCAGCGCGCGATCGGCCCTTCGGACACGTCGACGTATTGCATCCGGCCGTAGGGCACGATCGACAGGGAGCGGAACATGATGCCGCGGCGGATGACGAGATCGGATTCGGTTTCCGCATAGCCCAGGGCGCGCACCTGGCGTGGGATCAGCCAGCTCAGCCAGGCCGCGAGGACGGCGATGACGCCGACCGCGATCCAGAGCCACGCGGTGAGCGTTAGCGCGATGATGATGGCCGCGATCAGCGGTACCGCGAGCACGGCTGCGGTGATGATGAGCCGAGCCTTCATGAGTCCGTCCGACACCGGCCGAAACTCGATGCCGGCAGGGTCGAAGATGGTGCGTGCCCCCTGTGATGTCATAGCGCTATTGTCCCACATCATGCGGGGTTGGCTGACCGCACCCCCGTTGGCGGATCCTGGTCATCGGGCGGGATCTCGCACCAGGATTCGACGATGAGCGCAACCGTCACCAGGGCGAGGCAGGCAAGGAGCGTCGTTGCCGCAATCCAGGTGTGCTCGAAATACAGCGGCGAGGAATAGTTGCGGGCGCCGATGAACGTCTGGGCACCGAAGTAGCCCGCGAGGCCGGAGCCGCCGAGGGAACAGGCTTTGGCGAACATCGCCACGCGCGCCGCACCAATCGCATCGATTCTCGTTTCTTGCCGCGCGATCAACTTCTTCACGCCGAGGCCGAGGCGCCAGAGCATCACCGCGAGCGCCAGCAGCAGCATCGTCGTGATCGCGGAGACGGGCACCGGGTGGGCGCGCCGGTCATCGAGGTAGACGAGCACGAGCTGGGATGCCAGGCCGACGATGATCGCGATTGTGACCAGGCGTGGGATCGACGTGCGGGTCACAGCCAGTCCTCGATGCGCTCATAGACCTCACCCGTGGCGGCGGCGAGCAGGTCGCTCAGCTGGTGCCCCGCGAGCGTCGCGTGCGGGCGCAGCGCCGCATAGGGCACGAGGACGAAGGCACGGTCGCGCGCCCGGGGGTGCGGGATGGTGAGCGCGGGATCGCAGGAGCAGTAGCGCGCGATATCGACGATGTCGATATCCAGGGTGCGCTCGCCCCAGGTTTCGGTGCGGACGCGTCCGAGGGCGTCTTCGATGCGGTTGGCGAGCGCCAGCAGCTCCGTGGCGGCGTACCTGCTACGGGCGATCACGACGGTGTTGTAGTAATCGGGCTGCGGGCGCTGGCCGGGCGCGAGGACGGGCGCGGTGCGCAGCAGCGGCCCCACCTCGACATCCGAGAGTTCGGCGCGCAGCAGGTCGACCGCGGCGCGCAGCTGCGCGATCGGGTTACCGAGGTTCGCGCCGAGGGAGAAGACGACCTCGCGCGCTCCGGCGGGTACGAGGCTCGCCCGGGTGCGGGTGATCGTCAGGCAAACGTCGGAAAATGGGACGTCGATTGGCGCTTCGGGTTTGTGCACGCTGACGCGCACCTCGTCGACCCCTTCAAAGCCGAGCACGATGCGTGCGAGGTTTTCCGCGAGGGTCTCGATGAGGTCTAGGCTGCCCGTTTGCAGGCCCTCGGCTACGGCCTCGGCGACCTCGGCGTAGGAGACGGTCTCGGCCAGGTCATCGCCGCGGGCCGCCGCCCGCGTATCGAGCTGGTAGGCGATATCGGCGATGAAGGTCTGCCCGGCCTGCTTTTCCGCGGCAAAGACGCCGTGGTAGGCATGCGCGGTGATGCCCGTCAGGGTAATGACGTCAGGCATGACGCCCCCGGTCCAGGCGTTCGGCGACCTCCAGGGCGACGCGGGTCGCGGCCACGTCGTGCACCCGCAGCGCCCACACGCCGCGCTCGGCGAGCAGCGCGGAGAGCACGGCCGTCGCGAGGTCGCGCTCGCTCGGCCCATCGGCCTCGTGCGGCACGAGATCGGATAGGAAGCGCTTGCGCGAGGCACCGATCATGACGGGGTAGCCGAGCGCCATGAAGCGCTCCAGATGGGCGAGGATGCGCCAATTGTGCTCGGCGTTCTTGGCAAAGCCGACGCCCGGGTCCACGAAGAGCTGGTCATCGCGCACCCCGGCGGTGACGGCCTGATCGAGTTGGTCGGCGATTTCGCGTGCGACGTCCCCGATGACGTCGCGGTAGTGCGCGAGATCGGCCATCGTCTCGGGGGTGCCGCGCCAGTGGCCAAGGATGTAGCGCGCTCGCGGCTCGGCGGCGATCGCGGCGTGCATGGCTGGATCGGCCAGTCCGCCCGAGACGTCGTTGATATAGGTGGCGCCGGCCGCGAGCGCGCGGGAGGCCGTAGAAGCGTTGAGGGTATCGACGGAGACCGCCGCGCCCAACGCTGCGCATTCGGCGACGACCTGCCCGATGCGCTCCCACTCCTCAGCGGCGCTCACCCGGTGGGCGCCGGGCCGGGTCGATTCGCCCCCGATGTCGATGATGTCGGCGCCCGCGGCGATGAGATCACGAGCGTGGTTGATGGCGGCATCGGCGGCGAGGAATTTCCCGCCGTCGGAAAACGAGTTCGGCGTGACATTGACGATCCCCATGATGAGGGGGCGGGGCCGTCCCATGGTTACCTCCCGGACATGATGAGGCTCATCGCCTCCGCGCGGGTGGCCGCATTACGCATTTGGCCGCGCACCGCGGAGGTGATCGTGCGGGATCCCGGTTTGCGCACGCCCCGCATCGACATGCACAGGTGTTCGGCCTCCACGACGACGATGACACCGCGCGGGTGCAGCCGCTCGACGAGGGAGTCGGCGACGAGCGAGGTGAGGCGCTCTTGAACCTGGGGCCGGCGCGCGTGGCCCTCCACGAGCCGCGCGAGCTTGGACAGGCCCGTCACGTGGCCCGATTCGTTCGGGATGTAGCCCACGTGCGCGAGCCCGTGGAAGGGCAGCAGGTGGTGCTCGCACATGGAGTACATCGGGATGTCCTTGACGAGGATCATCTCCTCGTGGCCGATGTCGAAGGCTGCGTCGAGGGTGTCGGCGGGGTTTTCGTGCAGGCCCGCAAACATCTCGGCATAGGCCCGCGCCATCCGCTTCGGGGTGTCGATCAGGCCGTCGCGATCCGGATCCTCGCCGACGGCGATGAGGAGATCGCGGACGGCTTTTTCCACCCCGGCGGCGTCATAGGCCCGATTGGGGCCGGCGCCCACGCCGTTGGTGAAGTGGTCGCTGCGCTCGGGATCGGGCCGCGACATCGCTAGTGTCCTTCCGACATCGGCGGCAGCCGGTCGCCCGCCTCCGCAGCCTGATCCACCGGAGCCTTCTCCGCTTCGCCCGCCTCGATCTCGGCGGGTGTGCGCACCGGCGGGATATCGGAGATCGTGCGATCCGGCGAGGAGTGCCACACCGGGCGCGGATCGCGCTTCTTGACCGCAGCGAAGATGCGCGCGATCTCCTTTTCGTTCAGCGTCTCGTGCTCGAGCAGCTCGAGGACGAGCTCGTCGAGCACGTGGCGGTATTCCGTCAGGATCTCCCAGGCCTCGTCATTGGCGCGATCGAGCAGGCGACGCACCTCATCGTCGATGACGCGGGCCGCGTCCTCGGAGTAGTCGCGCTGGTGGCCCATGTCGCGTCCGAGGAAGGGTTCGGAGGAGTCCTGGCCGAGCCGCACCGAGCCGACGTGTTCGCTCATGCCGTATTGCGTGACCATCTTGCGGGCCATCGACGTGGCCTTTTCGATGTCATTGGAGGCGCCCGTCGTCGGATCGTGGAAGACGATCTCTTCGGCGACGCGCCCACCCATCGCGTAGGCGAGCTGGTCGAGCAGTTCGTTGCGCGTCGTGGAATAGCGGTCCTCGGAGGGCATGACCATGGTGTAGCCGAGCGCGCGGCCGCGCGGCAGGATCGTGACCTTGGTGACCGGGTCGGTGTAACGCAGCGCCGCCGCGACGAGGGCGTGCCCGCCCTCGTGATAGGCGGTGACCTTCTTTTCCTTCTCGTTCATCACGCGGCTGCGCTTTTGCGGGCCGGCGATGACGCGATCGATTGCCTCGTCCAGCGCGCGGTTATCGATGAGCTGGGCGTTGGAGCGGGCGGTCAGCAGCGCCGCCTCGTTCAAGACGTTGGCGAGGTCCGCGCCGGTGAAACCGGGCGTGCGCTTCGCGACCATATCCAGGTCGACGGAGGCCGCCATCGGCTTGCCCTTGGCATGCACCTTCAAAATTGCGGCGCGGCCCGCTAGATCGGGGGCCTCCACCGCGATCTGGCGGTCGAAGCGGCCCGGGCGCAGCAGCGCAGGATCCAGCACGTCGGGGCGGTTTGTCGCCGCGATGAGGATGACGTTCGTGTTGGAATCGAAGCCGTCCATCTCCACCAGCAGCTGGTTCAGCGTCTGCTCGCGCTCATCGTGTCCGCCGCCCATGCCTGCGCCACGGTGGCGTCCGACGGCGTCGATTTCGTCGACGAAGATGATTGCCGGAGCGTTGGTCTTTGCCTGTTCGAATAGGTCGCGCACGCGCGAGGCACCCACGCCGACGAACATCTCCACGAACTCCGAGCCGGAGATCGAAAAGAACGGCACGTTGGCCTCGCCCGCGACGGCTCGCGCCAGCAGCGTCTTACCGGTTCCGGGCGGGCCGTAGAGCAGCACGCCCTTGGGGATTTTGGCGCCGACGGCCTGGAATTTTTGCGGCTCGGCCAAGAACTCGCGGATCTCCTGGAGTTCCTCGACGGCCTCGTCCTCGCCCGCGACGTCGGCGAAGGTCACGTCCGGGGTCTCCTTATTCACCATCTTTGCGCGCGCCTTGCCAAAGCCCATCGCGCCGCGGGTGCCACCCTGGGCACGCATCATGAGGAACCAGAAGACGCCAAGGATAAGGATCATCGGCAGCAACAGCGTCAGCAGCGAGGACCACCAGCTCGGCTGCGGCACCTCGGAGTTGTAGCCGTTGGCGGGTTCGGCCTTCTCGATCGCGCGGATGACGCCGTCGCCCTGCGGCTCGACGTAGAAGAACTCGACCTGCTTTCCCTTATCGACGTCCTTGCCCTTGGCGTCCTTGGTGGTGAAGGCCTCGCTGAGTTTCATCCGCACGCGCTGCGCGCCCTCGGTGACCTCGACCTCTTGGACCGTCGTCTCCTTGGCGTTCAGCAGCTTCAGGCCGTCGGAGGTATCGATCTGTTTGAAGGCCGGGCCGGTCAAAAATGACATGCCCAACCAGGCGAGGATCACGATGAAAAGGAGCCACACGACAGGCCCGCGGGCAAACTTCATCTTGCCGTTGTTCTCGGGCTTCTGCCCAGATTTCTCGGTTGCCATAATTTCCTTTACCTACCCGCCGTATACGTGCGGGGCGAGCGTGCCGATGAACGGCAGGTTACGGTATCGCCCGTCGTAGTCCAGTCCGTATCCGACGACGAACTCGCTGGGGATATCAAAGCCGCAGTACGCGACGTCGACCTCGACCTTGGCGGCCTCCGGCTTACGCAGCAGCGTCGCGATCTTGATCGAGGCCGGCTCCCGCGAGGACAGGTTGCGCACGAGCCAGGATAGCGTCAGGCCCGAGTCGATGATGTCTTCGACGATGAGGATGTGCTTGCCGTGGACGTCGGTCGTCAGGTCCTTCAGGATCCGCACGACGCCCGATGATTTGGTGCCCGACCCGTAGGAGGAGACGGCCATCCAGTCCATCGTGACCGGGGTGTGGATGCGCCGCGAGAGATCCGCCATCACCATGACCGCGCCGTTCAGGACGCCGACGAGCAGGACCTCCTTGCCCGCGTAGTCACGGTCGATTGCCGCGGCCAGCTCATCGAGCTTTGCGGCGATCTCGTCCTCGCTGATGAGGACCTTGGAAAGGTCGCGTCCCATGTCGTTAGCGTCCACGTATGTCTCCTTGGGGTGATGCCACCATTAGCATGCCATTAACTTTCTGTGCGATCACACCGCCCGGGGTGAAAATCGGCCCGTGGACGCCGCCCGTCGTGATGAGGCGATCGACCTCGCCGACGTGCACCGAACCGATCTGCACGCCCTCGCCCGCGGCCGCGGCAAGCGCGCGATGGATGAGCCTCGTGCGGATCGCGGGGTGGGCGGCGCGCAGGGTGGCAAGGTCATAGCAGGTGCCCGTCGCGACCTCGCAGGCCACCTCGGCGGCATCGGCAAGGTCACGCGCAAGTTCGCTTAGGGCGTCATCGTCGCGGGCGAGCTGATCGGCGGTTCGGGCCAGGGCCAACGGTACGGCGGGGCCGAGGATCTCGATGAGGGCCGGCAGGACGCGGTGGCGCAGCGCGATGCGTCGCAGCGCCGAGCCGTCGGCCGCGCGCCACGGCCCTTCCAGGTCATTGCTCGGATCCTCGATCGGGCGCAGCGCGTGCGCCTCGCAGATCGCGCGGGTCTCATCGCGGCGCAGGCCCAGAAACGGTCTGGCCCACAGTCCGTCGCGACGCCGCATGCCGGACAGCGAGGCCGCGCCGGAGCCGCGAGCAAGCGCCAGCAGCACCGTCTCGGCCTGATCATCGAGCGTGTGGCCGAGCAGGATCGCGTCCGCCTCGTGGCGCTCGGCTGCGGCTAGCAGTGCGGCGCGCCGGGCCGTTCGCGCGGCGGCCTCGGGCCCGCCGTGCCCGGTGCCGCCCGCCCCGCCCGGCACCGTGATGGCAATGACGTCGACGGTCAGGCCAAGGGAGCGCACCATCGCGGCCGCCGCCGCGGCCTCGGCGCCGGAGGTCTCGCGCAGCTGATGATCGACGACGATGACGTGCACATCCCAGCCATCGCGCGGCGCCACGAACGCCGCACACGCCGCGAGTGCGAGCGAATCCTGGCCCCCGGAACAGGCGAGAATCGCCCGCCGCGAGCCGAGCTCGCGCAGCGCCCGCCGCCCGCGAGCGACGGCCGGATCGGGGCCGGCCACCTACGCCTCGCGAGCCGCGGTGCGTTCCACCCAGCGCTCGGGCTCGCGGATCTCCGCGGCGCTTGGCAGCATCTCGGCGGACTCGAATACCCGGTTCAGCCCGGCGTGACCGACCTGCTCCACGACGGCGCGCACGAACGCCGCTCCGTCGCGATACTGGGCGAGCTTGTCCTCGATGCCGAGCCCGCGCCGCAGGATCTTTTCCAGCCCGGTCGGCGACATCCGCCGCTTGTCGAAGGCCGCGCGAATCCGGCGGACGCTCGGCAGCCGCGCGGGCGAAATCGCATCCATGACGACGTCGGCGTGGCCCTCCAGCAGCGCCATGATGGCGCTCACCTCGGCCATCGTCTCCTGCATCGCCTCATCGAGCAGCGCCTCGGTGATGGGCGTATCGTCATCGCCGCGCAGCGCCTGGTTGAGCCACGCGGCGAACCGCTGCGCGCTGCCCTCACTGTGCTCCTCGAGGTCGCCCAGCAGCTTGCCGGTCAGCTTGTGCAGGTGCTCCGCGAGCCATGGCGCGGCCGCGAACTGTACGGCGTGCGTGGTCTCGTGCAGGCACACCCACAGCCGGAAGTCCATCGCGTCGAGGTTGAGCTCTTCTTCCACCTTGAGCACGTTTGGGGCGACGAGCAGCAGCCGCTTATGGAATGGGTCGTACTGGCCGAGCACCTTGGTCGATAAGAACGCGAGCGCCGCCCCGAGATCGAGCCGCCCCATCGAGATCTGCGGCATGCTCTCGCCAATCATCACGTCAAAAAGTTCGCGATTGGCGGCCTGAAAGCGCGGCCGGTCAACGACGTAGACGGGCACGTTAGCGGCCTTCTCGGCGGCGCGATGCAGCCCGGTGATTCGGCCCACCTCCGCCGGCGCCTTGGCGGCGCTACGACGCAGCACGTCGACGACGGCGCGCGCCTGAGCTTTGCTGCCGGGATCCCCGGCGGGCGTGAGCGCCGCGATCAGAGCGGTCGGTGAGGAAAGAGAGGTCATAACCTCCACACTAGTCAGCAAACTTCGCGAGGGAAGAGATGAACGCATCAAGTTCGCCGCGGGCTTGCTGATAGGCCCCTTCTTCGACCTCGGGCGCCAGAATCGAGAACGCAAATTGGCGGCCGTCGGACTCCAGCACCCCCGACAGGCTGATCGCCGTCACGAGCGTTCCCGTCTTGGCGCGTACGAGTCCCGCCGCGCCGTCGAGCCGGGTGCGCAGCGTCCCATCCAGGTGGGCGACGGGCAGCGCGCTGATCAGCGGTGCGAGCTCGGGGTTTTTGCCCGACGCGGCCGCCTCGACGATGTCCGTCAGCAGCCGGGCGGAGACCTTCGTCGCCGAATCCAGCCCGCAGGAATCCGCGAGCGTCGTGCCTTCGACGCCAAATCCTGCATCGGCCAGCTGGGCGAGCACTGCGGCCCGTCCGGCGTCAAAGGTCCCGGCCTCACCGCGCGCGATCGCGACCAGCCGCGCCGTCGCCTCCGAGGTCGTATTGTCCGAGGCCTTGAGCGTGTGGGACACGAGGTCGGCGACGGATTCCGCCTCGTGCGAGGCGAGCAGCACGTCCTCGGCCCCGGCCTTGCCGCGCGCCGTGCCACTCACCTCGATCCCGGCTTCGGTGAGCGCCTTCGAAAACACGCGTCCGGCCGCGATCGCTGGATCGGCGTCCGCGCGCGAGCCATCGGTCTTACCCGAGTTGATGCCGAGCGCCTGCACCGGCTGAATCCACGGCCGGTCGAGATCGCCCCAGCCGGGCGCCCACACCGGGCCGGTAAACAGGGAATCGTCCACCCGCACCGCCACGCGCTTGAAGCCGGCAGCGCTCAGCCCCGCCGCCGTCTGGTCGGCCAGGCGCTGCACATCGGCCGTCGTGAGGCGCATATTGCCGCCGCCTACTAGGCTGACGGTCCCCGAGCCATCGAACATCACCCGCGTCGCTAGCGGCTGATCCGGCCCCAGCGCCGCGAGCGCCGCCGCGGCCGGCAAAATCTTGACCGAGGACGCCGTCGTGTACGCCGTATCCGCATCGCGTTCGGCGAGCACGGTCCCGCTTGGCACGTCCCGAATCATGACGGCGATGCGCCCCCCGAGCGCCCTCGATCCGGCTGCAAAGTCGTCGACGAGCTGCTGCAGGCTGCCCGCGGACTCGTCGGGCTGGAGGCTCGGGCGGTTAACGGCGCTCGCTGCGGGCGGTAGCGGGCGCGGGTAGTCGACGGGCTTGGCCCCGCGCGGGGCGAGCGTCAGGACGCCGGGGACAACATCGAATGCGTCCGCGGTCGCATATCCCCCTAAACTGAGCACCAGCGCTCCCGACAGGAGGAGGGATGTTGCCTTCTTCATCGTTCCACCTCTCGATGCGCTACCGCTTATAACGTACGTGGGTCAGACTAATGTGTAGAGGGACAGTTTTCATAGAAAGGGCCGGACGTGGAATTCGACGTCACCATCGAAATCCCCAAGGGGAACCGTAATAAGTACGAGGTAGACCACGAGACCGGACGCATCCGCCTCGACCGGATGCTCTTCACCTCTACCCGCTACCCCGATGATTACGGCTTCATCGACGACACCCTGGGTGAGGACGGCGATCCCCTGGACGCCCTCGTCCTGCTCGAAGAGCCGACCTTCCCGGGCTGCGTTATCCGCTGCCGCGCGCTCGGCATGTTCCGCATGCGCGACGAAATGGGCGGCGACGATAAGGTCCTGTGCGTGCCCGCGGGCGATCAGCGCGCGTCCTGGCGTACCGATATCGACGACGTATCGGAGTTCCACCGCCTGGAAATCCAGCACTTCTTCGAGGTGTATAAGGATCTGGAGCCGGGCAAGAGCGTCGAGGGCGCACACTGGGTGGGCCGCGAGGAAGCGGAAGCCGAAATCCAGCGTTCCTTCGAGCGCGAACGTGAGCGAATCGCGAGCGAAGGCGCACACTAAACCCTCAGTTGTCGGTCCCGGGTGACATTCCGTAAGAAACAATGTCACCCGGGTCACACTTTGTGTGGCACACTGTCCTGAAATGGCCTCCGATCAATGCTGGTGGCCACCACCTTAAGGGAGGACATGTGACCGCTACTTTGAAACAACTCGAAGACTTCTTCGGGTGGCTTTCCAGCATCGTCTGGGGGCCGTTCCTACTCATTCCGCTGCTACTTGGCACCGGCATCATCCTGTCGATCCGGCTCGGCTTCCTGCAGTTCCATAAGCTGTGGCCAGCGCTGAACCTCGGAATCCTCAAGCGCCGCGATTACGGCGCCTTCGGGGGCGATGTCTCCCAGTTCCAGGCCCTGACAACCGCGCTCGCCGCGACCGTTGGTGTCGGTAACATCGTCGGCGTCGCCGGCGCCATCATGCTCGGCGGGCCCGGCGCACTGTTTTGGATGTGGGTGACCGGCCTGCTCGGCATGGCCTCCAAGTACGCCGAGGCCTTCCTTGGCGTTCGCTTCCGCACCAAGGACGCTGCGGGCGAGATCTCCGGTGGCCCGCAGTACTACCTCGAGCGCGGCATCAAGGGCGGCTTCGGTAAGTTCCTTGCCCTGTCCTTCGCGATCCTGGCGGTCCTGGCCTCCTTCGGTATCGGCAACATGACGCAGGGCAACGCCATCACCGAAAACATCCAGAACACCTTCGGTATCCAGCCGTGGATCGTCGGTATCGTGTTGACCGTCGTCGCCTTCGCTGTGCTCGTCGGCGGCATTAAGTCGATCGGCCGCGTGACGGCCGCGCTCGTGCCGTTCATGATCGTCGTCTACATCCTCGCGGCGATCTTCATCCTCGCGGTCAACGCCTCGCAGATCCCCTCGGCGATCGGCCTGATCTTCACCGAGGCGTTCACCGGACACGCAGCCTTTGGTGGCGCCGCCGGATCCGCCTTCATGCTCGCGCTGCGCTACGGTGTCGCGCGCGGCATCTTCTCCAACGAGTCAGGCATGGGCTCGGCTGCGATCGCTGCCGCAGCCGCGAAGACCACCCACCCGGTGCGCCAGGGCCTTGTCTCGATGACGCAGACCTTCATTGACACGATCGTCGTCGTAACCTTCACTGGACTCGTCCTCGTGACGACCGGCGTATGGGAGGATCCGAACGCGTCGCAGGCGACGCTGACGGCCGAGGCCTTCAGCCATGGCCTGCCCGGCACCTGGGGGCATGCGATCGTGACGATCTCCATCGCCCTGTTCGCCTTCTCCACGGTCCTTGGCTGGGCCTACTACGGCGAACGCTGCACCGAGCGCCTGTTCGGTCGCAAAGGTGTCATGCCCTACCGCGTGATCTTCTCGCTCATGGTCTACGTCGGCTGCACCGTGCCGCTCGCCGTCGTCTGGAACTTCTCCGACCTCATGAACGGTCTCATGGCGCTGCCGAACCTCGTCGGCCTCATCATCTTGTCGGGCCTCATCGCCCGCGAGACGAAGCACTACCTGAAGAACGATCCGACGCTGTCGGCGTCCAAGGAAGAGATCGAGGCCTTCATGGAGGGCCACCCGGGCGGCATCGATACCTACGAGTCCACCGGCAAATAACGAGTCCAACACTGAGCGGCCCGGCTACCTTCCCCAGGAGCCGGGCCGCCTTTTGTGTGCGTCCCTATGGCGCGCTATTTCACGCGACCGCCGTACGGCAGAACGTTGGTCCAGTACATCTTGACCAGTTCGACGCGCTGGTTGGGCCTTGGAGCATGCAGCCGCATGCCGTTACCCGCGTAGAACGCGACGTGGTAGATGCGGTTATTGGGGTTGCCGCCCTGGGCGTAGAAGATGAGGTCGCCCGGCTGCAGCTGCTTGACGGGCACGCGTGCCGTCGCGTTGTACTGTCCACCCGAGGTGCGGGGCAGGTTGACACCAACCTGCGCGAAGGAATACATCACGAGGCCCGAGCAATCAAAGCCCGAGGGCGTGGCACCGCCCCACACGTAGGGCACGCCGATGTAGCGCTTGGCGACCTCGAGCGCCTGCTGCGCCTTCGATGAGGCTGGCGGCGGCGGTGGGGGCGGCGGCGTTGGCTTCGGCGTCGGCTTGGGAGCCGGCGTAGTCGGAGCCGGAGCGGGCGTCGTCGGACGCGGCGCCGGGGTCGTTGGAGCCGGCGTGGGGCTGTCTCCTATACCCATCCGGCGCTGGCGGCGGTATGCCGCGGGGAGGGCCTGGCGGTTGCCCACACGCTGACGAAAAAACGAGACGCCAGAGTGGCGCTTCGTGGCGTTGCCCGTACTCTGGCTGGAGCGACGGTACGTG